>NZ_JARACR010000036.1:0-30712 GCF_028765505.1 Aliivibrio sp. A6
GCCCCAATAAATATTGAGGCTTAATGATTATAAATAGTAACTTGAATTAATTTGGTGGAATTAGCTTCATTCCTAAACCAATTCGAGTTTGGTCATGATCATAATCAATTAAGGTTTCACCGTATCCCTTCCAGGCTTGAACATATAAACCAACAAATTTATTTAAATACAAAGTATAGCCTGCTTCTGCTCCACCTTTGTTTGTTCCAAAATTATAATGAAAACGTGTATTAAACTGGCCTATATCATTTCCGAACTTTAGCCATACGTCATAGTCACCTAAATAGTCAGTCATGTCTTCATTTGGTGTTTCATCAGAAAAGACATACCACGCTCTAACACCATACTGAACAGGACCGTCAATGCGTTCTAAAGCACCATACATTCTATCCCAACTACGAGATAAACTGGCTGTTTGGCCATTTGATTCATGTACATAACCAATCTCTGCATTATTAAATAACAACATATTTGATTGATGCATTACAAAGAACTGAGGCTTATAGTTGGTTTCTCTAAAAGGGGATGAAATATCACTGTTTCCCAACTGCCATAATGATTTTTGTGTATATGCAAACATAACCGATGTACTTTGATTGATCGGAATAATTGGAACAGCTAAAGAAAATTGAAATTTAACTTCAACTTGTTGTAACCCATCAGCATCTTCAAAACCACCTGCTACATAGGTGTCTTTATTCAACTCATTGGTATAGGTACCTAATACATAGCTGTCTTCATAACTATGAATACGATTTAATTCTTTTGCTGATGTTACAAGAGGAATAGCCAATGCAATTAATAGCATCCATTTTTTCATAATTGACCTTTTGTCAGTAACTTGCCTTTTTACATAGTAGAAGCAAAATGTATACCGACATTTCACTTTTTATGTGTAATTATCTTATATCTACTTTGCGACTGTTTTTTTTATATTGAATACGCCACCCAGACTATGTAGGAAGTTCCCATCTTTTGAGGTCGCTCTTTCTATCGCCTTTTATGTACGTTAACACGATACGTTTGCTCGAAGGGAAATATTCAACAGACACGGTTACATCGGGTAATACAACGATTTGAGGATACGTTGATAAGAAATCACTCAATTCCCATTCAGGGATCCCATCATAAATAAAATCATCTTCACTAAACATCTCCATATCCTCTAATGAGGTAACTCCTAGTTCTCTTAACTCTTGAGTGAACCAAGACTCAAACGTTATTACGGAGATCTTCTTATTACCATTTAATTGACAATATAGCTGCCAAGCGGCAATTTCCGTTTCTCTTTTCTCCTTAAGTGATGGCAAGATGCAACCGTCAATCACTTGAGAAACGATAACCGCTATTGCATCCTCTTCTTTCGGTTCAACATAAACCGTTTTCAATAGTCGATTGGCGTAGTAATAATCATGCGCTATTTTAATGTCTTGACTATTATTAACACATTCACCAACTCGACATTCCGCCAATCCACTTTCAATAATCCAAGAAATATCTATCGGTGCCAGTGCTGTTGCAATTGTCAGTGTCTGTTTATTGCCTCTTCCAGGTAAAGAAAACTGATTAAATATAATAGCGGCTTCATCAGCAGGTAAAAAATGATTATTTCGACCAAGAACAACTTCCAAATAACCATTACCAAAAGCTTCTCTTCGTTTCTCTCTACGAACAAAAACCAACTCAGGCAGCTTTTCTACCAATTGCTGTAGTACTTCCTCTCTTTTCAATCGACTACTGACTGATAATTCTGGTAGCCCTAATTCATTACGGATCTGCTTTGCTAATGCCTGAGCTTCTTTACGCAATTCATCATCAATCATTAATCCTTCACAATCATGATCTCGAACAATAGAGACTAAAGTAACGAGATCACAGGATTTAGGGTTCCAACGCAAAAACTCATCTCGTGCCATTTCTGAATTAGCGATTGAGAACAATTTATTTGAAACAGAAAGCCCCGCCACTAAATCGGCAACGGTTTCTTTTTCAGAGCGGCCTTTCACTACCGAAAGCATATGCGAAAAGAGGGTATCAATGGGTAAGGGAAACAATTGCAAGCCATAATCAGTGATCATAAGTTCACTGTTTATCGCTCCCATTTGTTGTAGTTTTTCTTCGGCTAATGCTAATGATTTTTCTGGTAACGACTCTAAGAATGTCATATCTCGCAAAGCTTTCTTACAACTGGCAGAGGCCAATACCGCTTCAACTAATTCTTCTCTTTGCAGTTCTGGCGGTGTCATTTTTTCGAGTGGAGCATGTTCGCCATATAATCGAAGTGCTTGACCGGATTGAGTTCGCCCTGCTCGTCCTGAGCGCTGCTCTGCACTCGCTTTAGAAATGGCTTGAAGAGATAACGTAGTTCGGCCATTTCGTTGGTGTGTTCTTCGCTCTAATCCAGAGTCAATAACCACCGTGACATTTGGGATAGTAAGGGAAGTTTCTGCCACGTTAGTCGAAAAAATGATCCGCTGTTGGCTCGACTGAGTTAATGCTTGCTTACGATGTAAGTCTGATACCCCTGCAAACAGAGGGATCACTTGGTGATTAGGATATAACCCTGTGGCTATTTGTACGCATTGTATGATTTCTTTTTTACCTGGTAAGAACACCAATATATCGCCAGTTTCTCCTCGCTGAATAACCGTTTTTAATGTTGAGATAATTCGCTGTTCGATGTCCCTTGCCGATGGCATTTGTTGCGAGTGCTCAGAAATATGTGATATTTGAACGGTAAACTGTCGGCCTTTAGCGGTTAAAACCGTGGCGTTTGCATAGCTCGCTAATGGCTTAGTATCTATGGTAGCAGAGGTTAAGATAAGACGATGCTGTTGATGATCATGCAATAACGATAATAATAGATCCGTATCCCATCGACGCTCATGAAACTCATCAATCATAATATGAGAAAATGAAACTAATTTGTCTTCCATGAACCACTTTAATGCGATTCCAGGGGTCACAAATACAATCTTACTCTCTTCACAATATCGACTATCGAGTTTTATCGCATACCCAATATCTTCCCCCAAAGCCTTACCACTTTGTAGTGCTAGATATTCTGCCAATGCGGTACAAGCTATCCTTCTCGGCTCAATGACTAAGACACGTCCATGCTCCGCAGCCCATAGTGGCAAGTGTGTTGATTTTCCTGAACCCGTTTCAGATTGAACGACTGCATTTTTGGTTAAAATAACAGATGAAAACTCAGAATGAATGGCATTAATTGGCAACAAAAACATACAAACCGTAAAATAATAGAATATTTGACTACTCTAGCGGATTTGATTGATAAAAACATGACTCTATTCGCACTTTATTTTCATTCACGCTTTGATATTTGTTTAAAGTAGGAATAGGATCTGTGGTTCATTCTTGATTTGAAGAAGCATAACAATGAATAACAACAAACGTCCCCTATATATCCCTTATGCTGGCCCAGCACTTCTAAGTACCCCTCTACTAAATAAAGGCAGCGCCTTCAGCACTACTGAGCGTAAATATTTTAACTTAGAAGGCTTACTTCCTGAAGCAATCGAAAGCATCGAAGAGCAAACTGGTCGTGCTTATAAGCAATATCAAAGTTTTGAAAATGATATGGATAAACATATCTACCTACGTAATATTCAAGACACGAATGAAACCTTGTTTTATCGCTTAGTTCAAAACCATATCAGTGAAATGATGCCCATTATTTATACGCCTACCGTTGGTGCTGCGTGTGAAAACTTCTCAAATATTTATCGTCGTGGTCGTGGGTTATTTATCTCTTATGAGAACAAAAATCGAATTGATGACCTATTAAACAATGCCGCAAACCAAAACGTAAAAGTAATTGTAGTTACTGATGGCGAACGTATTCTTGGCCTTGGTGACCAAGGTATCGGAGGCATGGGTATCCCTATTGGTAAGTTGGCACTGTATACCGCATGTGGTGGTATTAGTCCTGCGCATACCCTACCTATCGTTCTTGATGTAGGTACGAATAACCCTCAACGTCTTGCTGACCCTATGTACATGGGCTGGCGTCACCCTCGTGTAACGGGTGATGAATACGCTGAGTTTGTTGAGGACTTTATTCAAGCCGTTCAACGTCGTTGGCCTCAAGCACTTGTTCAATTTGAAGATTTCGCACAAAAAAATGCGATGCCTTTGCTTGAGCGTTACAAAAATCGTATCTGTTGCTTTAATGATGATATCCAAGGTACTGCTGCCGTTACTGTGGGCTCTCTACTTGCAGCATGTAAAGCCGCGGGCAGTTCATTAGCTCAACAACGTGTTACCTTCTTAGGTGCAGGTTCGGCGGGTTGTGGTATTGCTGAAGCGATTATTGCTCAAATGGTATCTGAAGGTATTTCTGATGCGCAAGCACGTTCACAAGTGTACATGGTTGACCGTTGGGGCTTACTGCAAGAAGGCATGCCAAATCTACTTGATTTCCAACAACGTTTAGTACAAAAAGCTGAAAATACGAAAGACTGGGTTTCTGAAGAGCCTAACTATTCACTTGTCGATGTTATGCGTAATGCAAAACCAACCGTATTAATTGGTGTATCTGGTGCTCCTGGCTTATTTAGCAAAGAAGTTATCCAAGAGATGCATAAGCATTGTGAACGCCCTATCGTCTTCCCGTTATCAAACCCAACAAGCCGTGTTGAAGCGACGCCAAATGATATAATTCGTTGGACTAATGGACAAGCACTAGTCGCAACAGGTAGCCCATTCGATCCTGTAACACACGATGGTCAAACTTACCCAATTGCACAATGTAACAACAGTTTTATCTTCCCTGGTATTGGTCTAGGTGTGCTGGCAATTAAAGCAACTCGTGTTTCTGATGAAATGTTACAAGAATCAAGTCGTGCATTAGCAGAATGTTCGCCACTTGCTATTAATGGCTCTGGTGCGCTTCTTCCACCACTGGAAGAGATCCACACAGTATCTAAGAAAATTGCCTTTGCCGTTGCTAGAAAAGCAATTGAACAAGGGTATGCTCTAGAGATTACTGACGAAGCACTGCATCAAAAAATTGAGCAATACTTCTGGAAACCAGTATACCGTCGTTACAAACGTACTGCGTTTTAATTAAAAATTTCCACCAAAATCAAAACCAGAGAAAATTTCTCTGGTTTTTTTTCAACTATATGTTTCTATTACCGATATATTAACTAAATACAATTAAAAAGATGCTAACATGAATCACGTGATTTCTTTCTTTAACTCAATGGGAAGCTACTTAACCCCATACTTATCAGATATTTCAGTTGCTATGATTGCTTGTGCTTTAGTCATGCTAGGAGGGGATATAAATCGAGCACTTCGTGCTTTTCTTTCTGGTAAACACTTTTTAATTCGTACCTGTGCTTTTATCGGTGTAAATGCTTTTGGTTATGGCCTATTAATTGTAAAAGCATCACCCTTTCTCACTTCTGCACTGCGATCTATTGAACCTGCTTTTATGCTTGCTATTGTTCTTTCTACCTTTATTATTATCGGTATGTGGGCACAAAAAAATCGCCAAGTATAATATCTACTCATCAAGTTGAGGCTCAATGAAACTCCCTTTACTTCATCATGTTAAGTTATGGTTGAAAATTATCACGCTAATCATAGGGGTTATTGTATCTGCTGTTCTGCTGGCAGATTTATCGATTTCTTTATCTACATCATCTCAACTATATAAAAATATTGAAACGCTGCCCTCTCAAGAAACGGCTCTTGTTCTTGGCACGAGTAAATATATTCGCCGAACGTTAAATCCATACTATCAATATCGTATTGATGCTGCCATTGAGTTATACAAACAAAATAAAGTAACCCACTTTTTATTAAGTGGTGATAACGCTCATCGTTCTTATAATGAACCATGGACAATGAAAAGAGACTTATTAAAAGCCGGGATCCCAGAAGAAAATATTACTCTTGATTATGCAGGCTTTAGAACACTTGATTCTGTACAAAGAGCAACACAAATATTTGACGCGAATAGCCTTACCATCGTAACTCAAAAATTTCATTGTCAACGAGCTGTGTTTATTGCTAACCACTTCTCTATGGATACAGTCTGCTTAGTAGTACCTTCTCCTACAGGGTGGGCAAATACAAAAATCAGGATAAGAGAAATATTGGCGAGAACGAAAGCTTTATTAGATTTATATATTTTTAATGTACAACCTAAGTTTCTAGGTCCAAAAGAGCCGATCAAGCATGAACCCATGCCTATAGAATAAAAAAAGCCTTATTACAAACTATGTAATAAGGCTTTTATACAACTATTTTTATACGACTAAGAGCTGAAATGCTTAATTTCTAAAACGCAGACTATCATTAGTACCCATAATATTTGCACTGGTTATTACTCGATTTCGTCCTGCATTCTTTGCTTTATATAACGCATCATCAGCACGAGCAATAACCTCACTTATACGCTCATCTTTCATTTCTGCGACACCTAAACTACAGGTCAGTGACTCATTATGACACCATAAATGATGCTCAACGGTTCGGCGAATGTGCTCTGCTTTCTCTGCCGCTTGTTGTACATTATGGTTTGGGCAAAAAACGATAAATTCTTCCCCTCCCCAACGCACCAAAAAATCTGTATTTTTAATTGCACTTGCCACGACTAACACAAACTCTCTTAATATATCATCTCCAATTTGGTGACCAAGTTTGTCATTAATCTTTTTAAAGTAGTCGATATCTATATAAATAACAGAGAAGGTCTGTTTTCCCCAGCGAACTTGTTGAGACATTTGATCTAACCAATCGCGTACTGCATTTCGATTTCGAGCCCCAGTTAATGAATCACGATGCGCAAGCTCTGCAAATTCAACATTCTTCTCTTTAAGGACATCATTTAATTTACGTAATCGACCTTCACGATAAGCACTTGCTTTAAGGCTTCTGCTTAATCTCTTTTGTTCATGTACAACATAGCCAATAATTATAACCAACCACATGTACAAGATAATTTTGAGTAGTGTGTTCTCTCTTATCCATGAGCCACGTAGCTCTATGCTATTTATCGTCATTTCAAAATCCCCATTTGTCACTGTCGATGGCGTGGCGATTTCTATTATTGATATATTAGTAAATTCTGGTGTGGTATGTTCGACCGGTACTTTATAATCCGCAATCCACCAAGTCAGAACCTGAAAATCAGACAAAGCAATTTCTTTAGGTCCAGCATTAAACCCTGGCTCGTACTCAACCCCATTAAATTTTAATGATGCTTCATCATTTCGTTTCGTGTATATAGGGTTGCTGTTTCGCAAATACACACGTAATCGACCATTTGGGTCAGCACTTTTATAGTCTATATCTAAAATAAGTTTTGAGTACGATGAAAGATCAATACCTTCAAATACACTGTCGGACAGATGAATAGCCAATTCACAATATGGCCAAGCATATTTTCCTTTTTTCATGGCACAGCGCATTGAAGGTTTGCCATTTTTTTCAACTAAAACAGCCTCACTGATGCCGCCAACTTTTTTATCATCCGCCGCATAATATTGATATTGTTCAGGGCTAATAGTAATCATTTTAGTATCCCCCTTAAAGTGATACCAAACTAACGCCCCAATAGACAAAATCAACATTCCTATTGTGATTTTTTGAAAAACTCGCATTGTATTCCTTTACTAAGCTTATCGAATTTTTAGACATTCATTCCAAAAAAATAATAACGCACATATTTCGCTTCGCAAAACAAATTTTATCGTCTCTATCTAAAAAGTATAAATAGCACGATTTTTTATGACTAATATCAAACATTCAATATAATCAGATAACACTATTGATAGTAAAAATAGGTAATGCATTGATAAGAAAGGATAATATTATGACTAAACGTCATTTATTTGGCTTTCTTGTGTTTTGTAGTATTCTGTTGTGGATTTTAATTATTACACTTTGATATAAAATAAAAAGTCAGAAATAACAATGGCGCTCAATATGAACGCCATTTTTATTATACTTAACTAGATGGAACTATTTATCTAAATATCGAATTGAATATAAATAGAATTGTAGTTACTGCCGCCTTTTATACGATTATATTGGGATGAGTTTTCAAAAATTGCAGAGCGGTGATGAATACTATAACCAAGCCATACACCATCTAAATCTCGCTGATTAAATAAATCACCCAAATTCACATCAAAAGAAAAATCTAGATAGTTTAATAACTTACTTTCTTTATACCCCTTTCTATCCATTTCAGACTGTTCGATGTAAGAAACGCGATTGATGTATGATAGGCCTTCAGCAACACCAAGTCGCCATTTGGTTGGCCATGGGATCGTCGCGTAGGCCTTAATCGCAACAACAAATTCTGAATTTAAATTTTGTACATCTGATTGCCAATGCTGAACATAACCAGGAGTTAAGTACAAATCGATGGGCAGTGAAAATAGCTCATCCGTTAAGGGTAGACCATAAAAAACAGACGTCATTTGGTTATTATGCGGGTCTTTTTCTGAATCTAAGCGAATAATATCGCCAATATTAGATGGTGTAGCCCAGCCATGAGCTATACGTAAATATGGTTTATTTGTTATGTCTTTGCGAGAGGAAGTACTGCTATCTGTAAAGAAACCCACCCCTAAGAAGTATTCAAATTCCCAACGATTATCAATATATTGGCTACTGTATGCACTATCATCTAAACGAGATACATAACTACCGCCAAGAAGATATAGATTAGACGTAACATGATAACGAGACATAAAGCCCGCTTTTACATCAACACCTGCACTTAATGTGTCATTGTTGCTGTCATTTAAACCATAGTAATAACTATTAAACTCTGATTCTTTCCATCGAGCTTCTATGCTTGGATTAAACCACCAATCTCCTGATTCTATTTCTGCCCCAAGTCTAAAGTTCATGTAAGAGCGAAATTCAGGATCAACCATTAATTCAGAATCAAAGAACCATTCATTATTGATGCTATATCGAGCTTGGAGACCGGTATCCACAACATCTCCACCTGCCTTATTTTGAGCTTCTTTAGGTAGGTCAAAATAACGCAAACGCATTAATGCACTTAATTGCCAATCACTCTGTTGTATACGGAATACTGGCTGTTCGAATAACCGCAGCAATACCCCAGTCCTTTTCTTTTTCCTTTAGGGGAACAATCTGCTCCTCTTCGCTATTATGATGCTCTTCTGAGTAAGCCGAGCTGACAAAAAGCAATGGAACAATAATTAGACATAGGCGCTTTAGGTTAAAAACATATTTATACAAAAGAAGTACTCTACATTAAGTTAACAATAGGGATTGGTTAAAAGACAAACGAACTAAGCAATTGAAGTAAAATATAATTTCAATCAACTTTAGAATTTAAGTATAGTGTTGATACTAATGAATAGTAATCCATCTCTTGAGAAAAAAGTGTGAAAATTTCAAAACTGATTCAAAACTTACAAGATATTCAAGCATCCAGTGACGATGACTTAGAGGTCGTAACAGGTGAAGAATGGTTTCCAGAACAATTATTAAATACTTCAGTAAACCATAACATGACATTCTTGCACTTTGACCGCATGCCTAGTGATATTCCAGCTGAGATTGACGCTCGTGGCTTTCTTGAGCATGAAGAAGTGCTTATTAAAAAGCTCATTAATAATGTGATTTTTAGCGAACTAGAGCCTGAAGATATGGTTAATAAACTTACTTCGATGTTAATTTTCAGCCATGAAAACATCAGCTCTGATGTGATTGAACACTTTAGTGAAACCGAAAAATAAAAAGTAGGTACAATACCTACTTTTGATTATTTAATGCTATTACCCAAATGGATACCAAAAGAGACTCGTTTCAACAACACGCTTGGTAATAGCTAAAATCACAATAACTAACAACCCACTCATCATGAGCTTATCTGTTCTTGTTATTACTTTTTCACTAAACCATGTTCTGC
Source organism: Aliivibrio sp. A6 (assembly GCF_028765505.1). NCBI lineage: Bacteria > Pseudomonadati > Pseudomonadota > Gammaproteobacteria > Vibrionales > Vibrionaceae > Aliivibrio > Aliivibrio sp. A6. The sequence goes on from NZ_JARACR010000036.1 coordinate 9,935, forward strand.
TTTTCGCTCTTCCAAAACCTCTTAATACCATAGCATTAGAGATTTCATCCGCTCTATCTAGGCTAGAAAAGATCAATGGCCCAAGTATTTTTGCAATATTACTAATACGAGTAAATACAGGCACGTTCTTCGATAAATCAACTCCGCGAGCTTGTTGTGCATGCATAATGTTCACAAAATCGCTTTTTACTTCAGGCAAATAACGTAATGTTAAGCTTACTGCATAAGCAATTTTATACGGTAAGCCAATACGGTTTAAACTTGCAGCAAATTCCGTTGGATGTGTTGTAAATACAAACACAAGAGCAATTGGGAACATACTAAAGTATTTTAAAGTTACGGTTATTAAGTAAAATAAGGTCTCTTGTGTAATCGCATAACTACCAAAAATTGGCATTATCACGGTTGTTGAACCCAGCAGTTCATTGCCTTGATTGGGAGCAAGTAAAAACATAAACACCGCATTCATACTTAGAACTGTCGCAGTGCCAATCAGTAATGGCTTATATGCTTTAAATGGCACTTTTGTCGCCCTTAGCAAATATAAACCAATCATGATCAGCGGAACAATGATCCGCAAATCAAATGTCGTCAAGACCACCGTTATCCATGTTATAAATAGAAGAAACTTGGTTACGCCATTTAAACGGTGAAGCCAAGTATCTAAATCCACATAGTTAATACCAAAACTTTGTTTATTAGTGGACATTCTTTTTACTCTCATGTTCTGCGGTTATGAACTGCTGTATAAAGCCTGTAATATTGGTAATACCTAGCTTCTCTGCTAGCTCATATAGGCTTGTTACGGTTAAATTTGCTTTATTTAACAATTCCGGTTTACTAAAGATATGAGTTACTTTTTGATCAGCAATACATTTACTATCGGCAATTACAATAGCGCGAGTGGTATGCTCTAATACTAGGTGCATATCATGCGAAATAATAAGTACAGTTAAACCAAGTTCACGATTTAGCTGATTAATGAAGCTCAACATCGAGGTATAATTTTGATAATCTTGCCCAGCAGTTGGCTCATCAAGGATCAATAATTCAGGTTCAAGAACCAAAATTGATGCAATAGTGACCCGCTTCTTTTGCCCATAGCTCAATGCATCAATAGGCCAGTGACGAAAACGGCTTAATCCGCATAAATCTAAGGCTCTAAGTACTTTATCTTCTGTTTCTTTTTCTGATAAACCACTATTCACTAAACCAAACGCAACTTCATCATAAATCATATGGTGAGAAATCATATGGTTTGGGTTTTGTAGTACCACTCCCACTTTTTGTGAGCGCTCATAAATAGACAACTCGGCGAGATCTTGGCCATTTAATACAATAGAACCTTGATCAGGGTGTAAAACGCCCATTACAAGTTTTGTTATTGTCGATTTACCAGATCCATTTTTGCCTAAAATAGAGACAAATTCGCCTTTATTCACCGTAAAAGAGATATCTTCTAGTGCATTGATCTTACCATCGTATGAATAGCTCAGGTTTTCAATAGATAAAAGCGTCTCTTCTCTTACTTCTAAAGGTGTTGAAGGCTCATTATCTAAAAACCAAGAATCAACCGCTGATTTAATTTGATTGTTAGGGATTGATGCTAGATGACTACAGTTTGCTAATGAGTTAAGGTCAATACCACATCGTTTTAATAACGAAATATACAATGGCTCTCTAATACCGTGCTCTGCTAATAGCGGGGATCGAATTAACGCATCAGGCGTCATATCCGCAACTATTTCACCTTGATCCATTAAAATAATACGATCCACAGAACGATAAAGAACGTCTTCCAAACGGTGCTCAATAATAACAACCGTTTTACCACTGTTTTTATGCAAATCATCAATGATGTCAATCGTTGCCTTGCCTGTTTTTGGGTCAAGACTTGCTAATGGTTCATCAAACAATAAAATATCAACATCGTCTACCAGAATACCGCCAAGTGATACTCGCTGTTTCTGCCCGCCACTGAGGTCGTAAGGCGATTTTTTCAATAGCTGTTCAAGGTCAACCATTTTAGCCGTATCACGAACAATCGGGTACATTTTAGCTCTTGATACCATTTGATTTTCAAGAGCAAAAGCAATGTCCTCACCTACCGTTAAGCCTACAAATTGACTGTCAGTATCTTGTAAAACCGTACCTACATTTTCAGTGTATTGTTCTATAGGCCATTCTGACACATTATGGTCATTAATATGAAGTTGACCCTGGCTCTCGCCTTTAATGGTATGAGGAATAAGACCATTCAAACATTGGCCTAATGTTGACTTACCACTACCGCTTGGGCCGATAATTAAGATCTTTTCTCCTTGCTCTATCCTTAGATTGATATTTTTAAGCGTCGGCTTATCCTGTGACGCATATCGAAAAGAGAAATTAGAAAAGGTTACGCTCATTTATTATGGCGCCTCTGTTAGGTTTGTGCTTTGCTGCTTACGTTTTGCTAGGTTAGTCAAAATAAAGTAACCCACGATCGCAATAAGCACCGTATTACCTGCTGCAATAATGCAAAGCTGCATAAATACTTTTGTGAATGGTTCTGCATATAAAATAGTGTCTAAGAAAGCAGAAGTACCGTAACCAATTACATTGCCTGCAAAGGCCAATACAACGAAAATGAAAAAGTCTTTTTTATCAAAAAGTCCCGATTCAATACGTTTTTTTGTAATGATAGGAAATAAACCAATAACCAAGCCAACAATACCAGAGCCAAGTACCCACGTAAGCCAAACTCCCCAACCTGCAAACAAATCTGTTACCCAGTGGCCAATAAAACCAACTAAGAAGCCTACGATCGGTCCATAAAGTACCGAGAATAGTGCAAGCACAGCCATGGCTGGTTTTAATGTTGTATTCGCAAATACAGGAATACCAAACATTGGTAAGCCACCAATACCATACAGAGCAGCACCGATAGCAATAACAACAACAGTTTTAGCAGAAAGGTTCATAATCTTTGCCTTGAAGCATAAATGAGATAAATAACTAGAAAGGCGCGCATTATACAGTAACTTGCGCGGTTTGGAAATATTTACATCTAGACGTCTACACGTTTTTTAAGGCACTAATTACTCGGTTTGATATAATACCAATCTACATAAGTATTTGATCATTCTTGCTTGTTAAAATTGATTATATCTGCGTTATAAATTTTGTAATTAGATCCACTAGTTACTGTAATTTATGCCTTGCTCTAATCGATTTTTCCTACGCAATTATCTGAACAACTACTTATCCAGAATGGTATAAATTCGGATAGCCGTTTTGATTTAATAGAAAAGAAAAAAGGCTCATCATTTCTGATGAGCCTTTCTAATTGATGGTGCCCCGGGCCGGACTTGAACCGGCACAGCGCGAACGCCGAGGGATTTTAAATCCCTTGTGTCTACCAATTCCACCACCAGGGCACGCAATTTCTTGCGATGCCGCTTACTGAAAAGTAAAACACCATCTGTAATTACCACTACTGCAGTAACTTTTAATTTGGAGCGACATACGAGGTTCCCGATCTTCAAGGCTTAGGCGTGACCTCAACCTTGGCTAGGTTATTCTTTCATACAAAAGAACATTCAACGTATTTCACTTTAAAATCTGGAGCGACACACGAGGTTCGAACTCGTGACCTCAACCTTGGCAAGGTTGCGCTCTACCAGCTGAGCTAGTGTCGCATTATAAAGAATGGAGGCGCCTCCCGGAGTCGAACCGAGGTCCACGGATTTGCAATCCGCTGCATAGCCACTCTGCCAAGGCGCCATCTCTTTACGGGGCTTAATGTAACTGATTTAAAAAAAGAGTCAAACAAAAATTTGAATTTAACTCTCTGTTTGTAGACTTTATCGCCAAAACGTTGATAATTCAGCTAACATGTTGAAAAAACAACCTATTTAGCGCGCCATACTTTAATTTCTGATTGCCCCTTCCCTTTCGGTTTACGATCAGTATTACGGTTTGAGCTAGGTTTACCAAAACGCTCTTCTTTGGCTTTTTCACGACGTTTTTCATTAAACGTATTATTTGAGTGGTGATTACGACCTGAACTTGCTTTTTTCAAGACTCTAATCTTCCCATCAACTTCTTTAATTTTACGAGAGGCTTCTTCCGTTTTACTTGATTCACCTATCATACTATTAATCTCGTTCATTTCAGAAGCCGTTAAATAACGCCACTCACCAGAAGCCAATTTGCCAAGGTCAATATTCATAATACGCACACGTTTTAGTTTAAATACTTCATAATCTAAGTATTCACACATACGACGAATTTGGCGATTTAACCCTTGAGTTAACGTAATTCGAAATACAAATCGCGATTCTTGTTTAATCTTACAAGGTAAAGTAACCGTATCTAAAATAGGTACGCCTGCTGCCATTTTCTGTAAGAATTCCTCAGTAATCGGTTTATCAACACGCACAACATATTCTTTTTCGTGAGCATTACCCGCACGCAAGATCTTATTTACAATATCGCCATCACTGGTTAAAAAGATCAAACCATCTGACGGCTTATCCAAACGTCCAATTGGGAAGATACGTTGTTCATGGTTAATGAAATCAACAATATTCCCTTCAACATGACGTTCAGTTGTACAAGTAATACCTACGGGTTTATTAAACGCAATATAGATACGCTCTTGTTTCGCTTTTAGTGGTTTACCATCAACTAAAACTTCATCACCTTCAGCAACTTTTGTTCCCATTTCAGGAACCTTGCCATTAATAGTAATACGTTCTTGATCAATAAGCTTATCGGCTTCTCTGCGCGAGCAGTAACCTGTATCACTGATGAATTTATTTAAGCGTGTTAATTTAGGTTCTGGTGATGTCATGATGTACCTCAAAAAAGTGAACAAGCGCAGTTTATCAGAAACGGATAAATATCCAATAAAAAAGCACCCTCAGCGATTACCTTGGGTGCTTATATCAACAAAATCAAAAGTGTTAATATTATTTGATCTCTGTTTCTACCTTAATTTCTTCTGCTGGTGCAGACACTGTTGTACTCTCAACTGGTATTGACTCAGCGTCAACATTTACAGCATCAGTTGATGATACTTCTGCTTCAACAGTTTCAGCTACCACTTCTTTACTCTCTTGAACTTCAGCCTCTTTAGTATTAGTTGGTTCAGCAATCGCTGCCGTATCTTCTACTGTGGTCGGCTCTTCAGAAGAAGATAATGATTCTTCTGCTGCTTTTTCCGCTACTTCCTTTTCTTTATAAGAGGCAATAACTGAATTTAAGTTGTTAATTAGATTATCATCTCGCTCTAATTGTTGAGTTAATACAAGCACTTGCTTTTGAACATCAGCACGGTCATTAGTTTGCTTCTCAACGGTAACTTCTAAAGTCTTAATTTGAACATTTAGATCTTTAATTTTTGCTTCCAGATCAGCAGTATTATTTTTTTCATGCATTTGTTGCACATCAGCCAGAATGGATTCGGTTTGAATTCTCAATGGTTGATCACGGTAATCATCACCGTTAATCGCTTGAGATACAGAAAGTAATTTATTCTCAAACTCTAAAACGGTTTGCTCAAATTGGCCATTTTTAACTGCTTTCAATAACTTAACTTCAGCTGCCATATTTTTTAAATGATCAATCTGAAAACGTGTTTTAGCAACTACATCAGCAATCAGTGCCTGATCACGATTGTTCGCTTGAACCGCTTTTTTTGTTTTGTCTAATTCTGCTTTTGTTTGCCCATAGCTAATGGGTGCAATGGCTTTAAAACCTTTACTTGATAATATTGAAAACTCTTTTTCTAATGGCTCAACATGAATTTTCAGTGTCGTTTTGATTTCCGTCACTTTAGCTTTAGTCAGGAAAGAAGCCTGTTCTGTTTGTGCTTCAGCAATATCATCTTCGATAACCGTAACAAATAAAGCTTTGTATTGTTTATTTAGGTTAGCAAACTCCTGAGGGTAATAGCGTTGCACATCAATTGAATTGATATAAGTCATCTGAGCGATTGCATCAGACAGCACGATATCTGCATTTTCTTTGTAGCTTTTTAGTTTATTAAATTGTGCATCCGCATTGGTTACTAATGACATATATTTAGCCGCATAAGAACCTGAAGAGAACATTGAGTACTCTTCATTAATTAAACCTGGCTCTTTTTCGATTTCTAAGAAAATCTCTTTCGCTTCTAGCCATTCATCCATCATAGAGGCATAAGTAGACTCTGAATAAATTTGGAACTCAGAGACAGAATCAAACGTCGTTTTATCCAGTGAATATTGCTTCTGAAGTGCATCAAATGTTGCTATTGATGGCGTATTTCTATTCTGTTCAACCGAGACTGCTGAGGTTTCCCCACCAGTACTTTGACAACCCACCACACCAACTAATGCTGAGGCAATCACTGCCACTTTGAAATATTGTTTCATCCTAAACCTATTAATAATTATGTTTGAATAGACAAGCGCAAGCACTCTAGGCTTATTTTATTATAAAAAACATTTTTAATCAGCTTTTCTTATAGATGAGTCACTAATTACATTGACAACTAAATAGGCAATAAAAAAGCCACTCAAATTCTGAGTGGCTTTTGATAAAATAAAAATAACTTAGGAGAGGTTAATCTCCTGCAAACATATAGCCTTCGCCATGAACAGTAACAAAAATTTGTGGATTTTTAGGGTCCATTTCCATTTTTGCACGCATTCTACGGATCAATACATCAATTGTTCTGTCATTTGGCGCATCTACTCGATGACTTATCATATTCAAAATACGCTCACGTGATAGAACGGTATTAGGATATGACGACAGCGCAACTAACAACTCATATTCTGCTTTTGTTAATTTTACTGGCTCACCATTATTTGATAATGCTCGACGTTGAATATCAAATGTCCACTCGCCAAAACGAACTACATTTGATTCATCTAACTCTGCCGGTTCATTAGCTAATGACATACGCCAAAATAAGTTTTTAACTCGGACTAAAAGTTCACGTAGCTCAACAGGTTTTGTGACGTAATCATCAGCACCCATTTCCAAGCCTACAATTCGATCAATACTATCAGTTCGTCCTGTAACAAGAATAATACCAATATTAGATTGGCTACGCAGTTCGCGTGCCAACAATAAACCATCCTCTCCTGGTAGGTTTATATCAAGCATAATTAAATCAACTTTTTGTTCAGCCAAAATAGTTCGCATTTCTGCACCTGTTTCAGCCTCGCTCACTTGATATCCCTCGGCTTCAAAATAGCCTACAAGTTTAGAGCGAGTTACCACTTCGTCTTCAACAACTAAAATGTGATAGCTCATAATTTTCTCTTTTTATGGTTATTTGGATGGTTCTTATCTTATTCTATTCATATTTTGTAATAATGCCAATTTTCAATTGATATATCTGTGATTTGTTTGATTCAAAACAAATCTTAACCAAAATTCGGCTTTAATCTTTACATATATATTTATACACGCTGTTAATGATAGGTGCTATTCCTTTTCACACTTATCCAGTACAATTCCCATATAAATTTTTTGGAGTGACGAATACATGAACGAATTGACTGCATTTAACGAACAACGCGCTGAAATTTACTGGTGGTTATCAAGTTTATTAACAAGCGAATTAACCGCAGAACAATTAGAAGAATACAATAGCTTTGAAGTTCGTACATTTTTATCAAACTTAGCTGAAACCGCAGAATTATCTAGCTCAGTGAGTGCTCTAATTGAAAAGTTAAATCAATTACAAAAACGTGAAGACGCACAACTTGAACTTTCTGCCGACTTTTGCCAAGCTTTTTTAGGTTCAGATAAAAGCAGTGCCCTACCTTATGCATCACTATACCTTGATAAATCAGGTCTTTTGAATGCAAAACCAGCACAAGAAATGCGTGCACTATTAGAGAAATATAACATCGCACAAAAAGCTGAATTTAATGAGCCTGCCGATCACATTGCCATTGAACTTGATTTTCTTGGTAATTTAATCGTAATGACAAACCAACAAGCTTCTGAAGAAGAATTTGAAGCTTACATGGCCGCTCAGTTAAACTTCATTAATGAGCAACTCTTATCATGGACACCACGCTTTAGCCAAATCTGCCAAGAGCGAGATGAGTTCGGCTTCTACGCAGCGGTTACACATTTCTTAGTGACGTTCTTACAGTTAGATGCTGCATTCCTTACTGGTGAGTAATTGAGTCACTCATTTTGATGATATAAATTAACAAGTACGTGATATAAATCAGATTACAACTAGAATTTATGAAATCAATAATTGTTTGCACTATACTTTACCTATAGTATGTGTACGCAAACGATAAAATTAAAACATTAAATAAAAGCCGCATTTTTAGCGGTTTTTTTCATTTATCAGGGCCTATTTATCTTCCATCAGTTCTTTAAAAGAGCAACACCTATTTTGTTGGAACATAAATAGCCCCTTATTTAACTATGTTAAGGCTTAAATATGGCTACAATTAAAGACGTTGCAAAATTAGCAGCGGTATCAACAACAACCGTATCTCACGTAATAAATAAAACTCGCTTCGTTGCTGAAGCAACACAAAAACGCGTGTGGGAAGCTGTCGACGAATTAAATTACGCACCAAGTGCCGTAGCTCGTAGTTTAAAATGCAACACAACACGAACTATCGGTATGCTAGTAACGCAATCATTCAATCCTTTTTTTGCAGAAGTAATGCACGGTGTTGAAAATTACTGTTACAAGCAAGGCTACACATTGTTTATGTGTAATACCGAAGGTGATCTAGAAAAGCAAAAACATTACATCCGTATGCTGGCAGAGAAACGAGTAGATGGCTTACTTGTTATGTGTTCTGATCTAAATGAGCAACTTCTTGCTCTTCTTGAGAAAAACACTGAACTACCTATGGTTATCATGGACTGGGGCCCAGACAGCCCACACACAGATAAAATCATTGATAATTCAGAAAAAGGTGGTTACTTAGCGACTAAACATTTGATTGAAAAAGGTCATACTGAAATCGCATGCATTACTGGTCAAGCAGATAAGGCAACGTGTAATGAGCGAATCCATGGTTTTAAACGTGCGCATGAAGAGGCAGGATTAGCCTTTAATCCAAATTGGATTTTAGAAGGTGATTTTGAATGTGCTTCTGCAGCTAAAGCGATAGATAAACTAATCGCAATGGACAAACAGCCAACGGCTATATTCTGTTTCAATGACATTATGGCATTAGCCGCGATTAGTCGAATTAAACAGTCTGGTTTACGTGTACCTGAAGATATCTCAGTGATTGGATATGATAATATTGAGTTATCTGCTTATTTCTCTCCACCACTCACTACAATTCATCAACCTAAGCGAAGAGTCGGAAAAACCGCGGTTGAAATTTTATTAGAGCGTATAAAAGATAAACATCACGAGCGTCGTATTTTTGAAATGCAGCCTGAAGTAGTATCTCGAAATAGTGTTTTTGATAAGACTAAATAATAAAGTTTAAATTTACAAAACAAGAACAATCAACGTCATTCTCAAGGAAAAGTTGAACCAACTTAACAAAAATGACGTTAATTTTATGGAGCAAGATCACATTTTTTGATTTTTTTTGGTCTCTTGACTTATTGATTGCTATATCATCATCCAAAGTCACGAACAGGGCAAACTGTGCGAAAGTGCAGGACGCAAAGCTTCCGGCCTAAGTTTTATATAGGGTAGCGGGGTTGCCGATGGCAAGTATTCTTTTATGCATTGTTAATTTTTACTTTAAAATAACAATTCTATATTTTGAACTTGCTACTATTTCCTCGGGCTCAGTTGTTTAGTGACATAGACTTACTAACCGAGAATTATTGCAATGGATAAACCAGTACTAAAAGAATCACTCCGTCTCCTCTCCTCTCTAGGAAAGATCACTTCACGTTCTATGTTTGGTGGTTTCGGTATATTTATCGACAGCACTATGTTCGCACTTGTCGTTCAAGATAAGCTGCATTTAAGAGCAAGTGATGACACTATCAACTTATTTAAAGAGCAAGGATTTGAACCATACGTTTATAAAAAACGTGGTTTTCCTGTCGTGACCAAATATTTTGCAATTTCAGCAGAATGTTGGGAAGAACCTGATTCAATCTTATTACAAGCGGTTATCGCTCTAGATGTCGCTAAAAAAGATAAAGAAAAACAGAAATCAGAAGGTCCATCTCGAATTAAAGACCTACCAAATTTACGATTAGCAACAGAACGAATGCTTAAAAAGGCAGGTATTAATACTGTTGAAGAACTTCGTGATACAGGGTCAGTTAACGCATACAAAGCCATTCAACAAACGCACTCTAGCAGTGTGAGCGATGAATTACTTTGGTCTCTTGAAGGTGCTATAAAAGGCACTCACTGGTCTGTTATTCCATCAGCGACCAGAGATGAATTAAGAAAGCAACTATAGATTAACTCGCTGTTATTACCAATTTTATACCAATCTACATAAGTATTTGATCATTCTTGCTTGTTAAAATCGATTATATCTGCGTTATAAATTTTGTAATTAGAACCACTAGTTACTGTAATTTATGCCTTGCTCTAATCGATTTTTCCTACGCAATTATCTGATCAACTATTTATCCAGAATGGTATTACTTCTAAATAGATGGTGAACCTAATCTGTTGGTTCATCATCTACCTGCATCATAAAATCAGTTATCCAACCAATCATTAAAATCATCAACCACGAGACCATCACAGAGGTAGGTACCTCGAACTTGGGTGAAATAATTAAGGTGGCAAATGCTATAACCGGTAAAAGCCATGACAGCATAGTAAGCCAATCACGATACTTTGAGCTACCAACACTCTGTAAACAAACAATAAGACCAGTAATAGACAGAGCTACCAATGCCGCATGTTGCAAGCCACCTATCCATAATGGAACGACCAAAACCAGAGGCCACCACGCATTTCGATTCACTGGTTTCCAACTTCTCGCCGCTACCCAAACTAAAATAACACTGATAATCTGAATCAATGTTAAAGACGCAGCCCCTTCTAATTTGCCTTCATACTGCAACGCCATTATTCCAGCTTCCATCGCCACCACTACTGCAATAATAAAAGCGATTAAATGGATACTTTTTCGTCGTGAAAAGACCACCATCAACAATGGAAATAGAGTCCAAACAGAGATAGATAACGATAAAGGCTGCTCACTTAATGTCCAACCAAATAGCGAAATACCACTCACTAACACCCAAGTAGCCACGCCCCCTAGAGGAATTAACCACAGCATTGGAATAGCCAGAGCCAACAAAGGAAGTTCACCTCCGCTAATCCCAAAAGCCAATACGCCAACAACAACAAGTAGAATACTTAATATAATTGATAATACAGTCAAAACCATCTTCTCCCTCCTTGGTATCAAGCGGTTTACTTTGTTACTATTTCAGTTTAGCGGTAATAATTAGCTTTATCACTGACTCACCTCACTTTTCTAAGATAATACTTATCTGAATTGGCACGCATTAAGGTATTCATTTCAATGGACGAATTTGCTCAAAATATTTATACAAATCTATATTATGTGCCAAAGGGCCGAGTGATTACTTATGGACAACTTGCAACATTGGCAGGCTTTCCTAATCATTCTAGACACGTAGGAAAAGTATTATCACAACTGCCAAAAGAGACGCAATTACCATGGTATCGAGTTGTTAATGCTCAAGGGAAGATATCATTACAAGGTGGGAGATTTGAAAGACAGAAGCAATTACTTGAAGAAGAAAATATATTAATAAAGGATAATGGAAGTGTTTCAAACTTTAAACAAGTAGTTATGCCTTAAAACACAACTACTTAATTTTATATACTACTTTTCAAAATTATTGACGAACGCCTTTTAGCATTAGGTCTTGTTGCATAGTTTTTGCTTCATCAGTAATAACGGCGTAGTTAGTATCTGTTGTGAAACGTAATTTACCATCCACTTTGATTGTTGCGCGTACAGAGTAGCTATGGTTTGCTTGAATATCTGCTGTATCAAACTCTAAAGAATAATCAAATGGAGAGGATTTTTCTGCTGCCTCAAAAGTTTGCTCAGAAATCGTTTTTGATGGTGCATCAGCTAATGACACATCAGCCAGTGTTACTGTAATAACCGCATTTGCAGGCAATGCAATGCGCTCACGGTAACCAACACTACCCGTGACTACTTGTGTCTCAACCACTTCAATTACGTCAGTATTTGCAGCATCAGTTTGAGTTACTTCCTCTTGAACCACCACTTCTTGTTTTACCGTTTCTTTTTCAGATTTATCTGTTGAATTACAGCCAACCATTGTAATCCCTGTAGCCACCGATAACGCCACCAATAATGATTTTTTCATTTTATTCTCTCTTTGTTATATATTTTGATAAAAACGACATAAATATAAACCTAATATATTAAACTGTCTTCTCATCGGCTCTATCTTTGACAGAAAACTAACTCAACGACCGTAAAATCACACGGTCCTGATGTTATCTTGACCAAGTTAACATATTGTTTAACTTATTGAACTCAAACTGAATCTACCTCACAATAGAATAATTACGTTACTGGTACTAAGGCAAAGAAATGAATAAAGCATTAAATGAGTTATTGACCCTCCTACAGCTAGAACAATTGGAACAAGGTTTATTCAGAGGGCAAAGTGAAAACCTTGGTTTGCCGCAAGTTTACGGTGGTCAAGTCATTGGCCAAGCGCTTTCAGCTGCTCGTTACACCGTAGATAACGCAAGAACGGTACATTCTTTTCATAGCTACTTTCTTCACCCTGGTGACCCAGAAAAAGCGATCATTTATGATGTTGAAAATCTAAGAGATGGTCGAAGCTTTAGTACTCGTCGTGTTAAAGCCATTCAAAACGGCCGTCCAATTTTCTATTTAACCGCTTCTTATCATGGTGATGAACCTGGTTTTGAGCACCAATCATCAATGCCTGACATTGCTGGCCCTGAAAACTTTGCTTCAGAAACACAATTAGCAGAAGCCATTAAGCACGTACTTCCACCAGCGGTTCAGAAAATATTTTGTGGCGAAAAACCGATTGAAGTTCGCCCTGTTAATATCGTTAATCCATTAGCACCTAAAAAAGCAGCACCAACACAGCATTTATGGATCAAAGCAAACGGTGATTTGCCAGATAACCAATTAATTCATCAATATTTATTAGCTTACGCTTCTGATTGGGGATTTTTGCCAACAGCATTACACCCACATGAAGTCAGCTTATTAACGCCAAATTTCCAAGTTGCTACGATTGATCACTCAATGTGGTTCCACCGCCCATTTAAAATGGATGAGTGGTTGCTTTACTCTATTGAAAGCACCAATGCGAGCGGCTCTCGAGGCTTAGTTCGTGGGGAGATATTTAATCAGAAAGGTGAGCTTGTAGCGTCTGCAATGCAAGAAGGTGTTATGAGAATGAAGAAAAAATAGGCCATTTATCCCAAATAGCGCAGGTCTGGTATTACTCCTGACCTGCGATAACAAAGTAATTTAATTACGGGAAATCTATAATGGTAGCTCTGTTGTATACTTCAAAGGTTCCATTGCAAATGTACTGGTAACATTCGAGATCCCATCAACACTATTCACTAATTTTTTATAGAAACCATCAAAGGCTTTCATGTCTTCTGATAACACTTTCATCATGTAATCATACTCACCTGCCATTCGATAAAATTCCATCACTTCAGGAAAATCAGAAACCGTATCAACAAATTTGTTGTACCATTCTTGTGAGTGATTTGAGGTTTTAATCAAAACAAAGGCATTAAAACTTAACCCTAATTTTTCTGGATTAAGCAAAGCCACTTTCTTTTCTATTACCCCTTCTTCTTCTAGCCTTTTTAATCGTTTCCAGCAAGGTGTCGTGGTTAAATTTACGGCCTCGGCTAAATCATGTAATGAGATAGTGCTGTCTTTTTGCAGTAATGAAAGTAAGGTCGTATCCACCTTATCTAGCTCATGCTTTCCCATAAAACCTCACAATAGAAAAATTTTCTCTTTTATAGTCATAATGCAGTAAATATAGCAAAGTTTTTCTCAACATACAGAGGTAAATTAATCACATCGCTACTATTTGCATTGAGAATATTAAGGAAAGCATTATGTGTACAGATCATGATTGGATTAACAACGCTATTCGTAAAATTGAAGCAGACTACCAACGCTCTGCTGATACACACCTAATTAAACTTGATTTGCCTATGCTTGATGGCATCGATTTATATCTGAAAGATGAGAGTACACATCCAACAGGCTCTCTTAAACATCGTTTAGCCCGCTCTCTTTTTCTTTATGCCATTTCTAATGGCTGGATTGGTCCAAACACGCCTATTATTGAATCATCATCGGGCAGCACCGCGGTATCTGAAGCTTACTTTGCTCGCCTACTTGGATTGCCATTCATTGCTGTAGTCCCTCGTAAAACAGCAAGTAAGAAGATTGAGATGATTAAATTCTATGGGGGTGAACCTCACTTTGTAGAACGTTCTGATGAGATTTATGCAGAGTCTCGTCGTCTTGCTGAAGAGTTAGATGGCCATTATATGGATCAATTTACTTACGCAGAACGTGCAACAGACTGGCGCGGAAACAACAACATTGCAGATAGCATTTTTCGTCAAATGCAATTAGAAGATCATCCTGAGCCAACCTGGGTAGTTATGAACCCGGGAACAGGCGGCACATCTGCAACCATTGGCCGTTTTATTCGTTACCAAAAATACAACACTAAATTATGCGTTGTGGACCCTGAAAACTCTGTATTCCATGACTTCTATAAAACGGGCAATAAAGAACTCACTCTAGATGCAGGCAGTAAGATTGAAGGCATTGGTCGACCTCGTGTAGAGCCAAGCTTTATTCCCGGAGTTATCGATGAAATGCGCACAATTACGGATGTAGCAAGCGTCGCAACGGCTCGCTGGTTAGAAGGAATTCTTGGACGAAAAGCCGGGGCTTCTACAGGAACCAACTTATTTGGCGCACTGCAACTTGCTTGTGAAATGCAACAACGCGGTGAAAAAGGCTCTATCGTTACCCTACTGTGTGATAGTGGTGAGCGATACCTTGATACGTATTATAACGACGAGTGGGTTGCTGATAATATCGGTGATTTAACAGCGTGTTTAGAACAATTGGCTCGCTTTGAAACAACTGGTCAATTATAAAAACCAATAAAATAATAACGTCCCGCGAGGATAATACCAATCGGTAATAACAATAAAAGCCATCGATCATCGATGGCTTTTTCATTACAATACAATTAAATAATCCTACAGAGATTCATTCTATTATGTCTACAGCAATCGTTGTTTTTAGTGGTGGCCAAGACTCCACTACCTGTTTAATTCAAGCTCTTACTCAATATGATAATGTTCATTGCATTACTTTTGATTACGGCCAACGCCATAATCAAGAAATTGAAGTAGCAAAAAAAGTCGCGCTTGAACTGGGTGCAGCCTCTCACAAGGTGATGGATGTTGGTTTACTTAATGAGCTTGCCGTTAGCTCATTAACTCGCGACAATATCCCTGTTTCTCATGAGCTGCAAGAAAATGGCCTACCTAACTCTTTTGTCCCGGGTCGTAATATCCTGTTCTTAACACTTGCTGGCATTTATGCATATCAATTAGGGGCTGAGTCTGTCATCACTGGTGTTTGTGAAACTGACTTCTCTGGCTACCCTGATTGTCGAGATGAGTTTGTAAAATCAATTAACCAATCTCTCGTATTAGGTATGGATCGTAAACTTCGTATTGATACTCCACTTATGTGGCTAAATAAAGCAGAAACTTGGGCACTTGCTGATAAATATGGCAAATTAGATTATGTGCGTAGTCAAACTCTAACCTGTTATAACGGTGTGATTGGGGATGGATGTGGTGATTGCCCATCGTGTGACTTACGTAAAAATGGTCTAGATGAGTATTTAGAAAATAAAGACGCAGTAATGGCAGATTTAAACGCCAAGCTATAGTGATTTACGTTACAACCAGTAAATCTAATCTAGGTAATACCAATCTACATAAGTATTTAATTTAAATAAAAAGGCCATCACTAAACATTAAGTAATGGCCTTTCTTTTTATCAAATTATCATTTCAATATTAATGCGAAATTCGCCCTTTAATATCATGATCTAATTCTTTATTTAATAACGCTTCTATATGACCTGGAGACTTAGTATTACCTGAAATTAAGCGATACATCGCAGGAATAACAAATAACGTAACCAAGGTCGCAAACGCCATACCAAAGAAAATAACTGTACCGACTGCTACTCGGCTTTCATAACCCGCGCCTGTAGACATTATCAATGGGATCGCACCGGCTAATGTCGTAAATGCCGTCATTAAGATCGGACGTAAACGACGGGCGGATGCATCAACAATCGCTTGCTCTAGCTCAACACCTTTATCACGAAGTTGGTTCGCAAACTCAACAATCAAGATCCCGTTTTTAGTTACCATGCCGATCAACATGATCATACCGATTTGGCTATAAATGTTGAGACCTTGGCCCATAATAACTAGCCCTAAGAAACCACCAAATACACCCATAGGAACGGTAAACATCACCACCATTGGGTTAATAAAGCTTTCAAATTGCGCCGCAAGTACCAAATACGCAACAAGTAATGCTAGCCCGAATACAACAAGAATACTTGATTGGTTTTCTTTAAAGTCTTTTGACTCACCAGTGTAAGCCACTGAAATATCACTCGGTAGCATTTCTATCGCTTTTGCATCCAGATAATCCAGAGCATCACCTAATGTCGCACCATCTTTTAAATTGGCACTTAAGGTTATGGATTTCTGCTTATTGGTATGTGATAGACGAATAGCAGATGCCACCTCATTGATTTTCGTTACCGTATCAAGTGTCACTAAGTCACCCGTAGCGGTTCTCATGTAAATTTGGCTCAGATCTGCTGCGTTATTAAAGCTGTTTTCATCGCCTCGTAAATACACATCATATTCTTCACCACGATCTACATACGTGGTTTCACTTTTACCACCAAGCATGATTTCAAGGGTATCTGAAATATCAGAGATCTTAATGCCTAACTCAGCAGCACGGTTGCGATCAACCGACACAACTAACTCTGGTGTTTTTTCAGAATAGTTAATGTCTGCACCTTCCATCAATGGACTATTATTCGCTTCCGCTTTTAATATATCTCCCCACTTTTGCAGTTCTTTGTAATCGGAGCCACCAAGTACAAATTGCACAGGCTCACTTGAACCACCACGGAAACCTGGCATCATTGGAAATACACGAACATCTGGGATATCTGCTAAGGTTTTACGTATCAAACCTAATCCTTCTTGAGCGGTTAACTCTCTGTCTGCCCAATCCTCTAAGATCATGATAACAAAGCCTGTTTGGTCACCTGCTTGACCACCAAACGCTGGCGATTGAATACTGAATGATTTTAAAAAGCCTTTACCCAACAATGGCATCAGTCTCTCTTCAACAATATCCATGTTCGCACTCATTCGATTATAACTGGTCGCATCAGCACCACGAACAAATGCAAACAGTACGCCACGGTCTTCTTGAGGTGTTAATTGTGCAGGAACCTGCTTCATCAAACCGTAGCTGCCGCCGATACACGCCAAGATAACCACTGGTGCTAGTAAACGCCATGCCACGGCTTTAGATACTGATTTACGATAACCACGCTCAAGCCCTGAAAATAATCTATCAACAAATAAGTTAAAACGATTTGGTTTAACATTAGCTTTTAAGATCTTGCTGCCTAGTACAGGGGTCAGTGTCAAGGCTATCAATGATGAGAACAACACTGACATTGCAAGCAATACAGAGAACTCAGTAAATAAGAGACCGACCATGCCATCCATAAATGAGATCGGCAAGAATACCATGACCAAAACCAAGGTTGTTGCTATTACGGCAAAGCCCACTTCTCTTGTGCCTTTATAGGCGGCTAATAATGGCGACTCACCTTTTTCTAGATGATGGAAAATGTTCTCTACGACCACAATGGCATCATCAACCACTAGACCAATCGATAAGATCAGTGCCATTAAGGTAATTAAGTTAATTGAAAAACCAAAGTAATAGGCGGCAATAAACGATGATATTAAAGAAACAGGTACCGTCACCGCAGGAATTAATGTCGCTCGCGCCTGGCCAATAAAAATGTACAACACTAATATCACGAGACCACCCGTAATAAAGAGCGTGCTATACACCTCAGAGATAGAACGATCGATAAATACCGTCGAGTCATAATCAATGGCTAAGCGAGTACCCTCAGGTAAAAACTGCTGTATTTTTGCTACTTCTTCATGAACTAAATTGGCCACTTCTAGCGGGTTTGCGTCAGATTGAGGAACTATCCCCATACTTACGTTAACAACACCATCACTTTTAAACGTCGAATTTTCGTTTTCAGCACCAATGAACACATCAGCGACATCTTTTAGGTAAATAGAAGTGCCATCACTCGCCGTTTTTACAACAAGATAGTTAAAATCTTCCGCTTGGTTATATAAGCGCTCTGTTCGAACTGACATAACAATCGCGTCATTTCGCACCTCACCACCTGGGCTTTCAATATTCTCTGAGCGCAATGCGGCAGTAATATCGGATGCCGTGACTCCACGCCCTGCCATCAAATCCGGTTGTAGCTTCACATACATTACTTTGTAAAGCCCACCAGAGATATCAACTGAGCTCACGCCAGTGATCAAGCTAAAACGGTCAACCAATACTCGCTCGGTATAGTCAGTTAACTCTGTTCTATCCATTACACTAGAGCTTAGATTGATATAAAGCGACGCTTCTCCGCTGCCGTTGTTTTTAAAGACAATCGGATCGTCCGCTTCGTCAGGCAAACTTCGTTGAGCACGAGCTACTGCATCACGAACATCACTTACCCCCGTATTTAAGTCGTAACCTAAATCAAAGGTAATAGTAATACGAGACATGCCGTTACGTGTTGTAGATTCAATCTCATCAATGCCACTAATACCAGAAAGCTGATCTTCTAATACTGTTGTTATCTGGCTTTCAATAATGGTTGCAGAGGCTCCCTCATAACGAGTACTGATAGATACTACTGGGCTTTCAATATCTGGCATTTCACGTACAGCGAGTTTGCTAAAAGAAACCGCACCAAATACACACAACAATAAGCTAAGAACGATGGCAACAACTGGCCTTTTTACCGACGTATCCGATAACCACATAATTACTGTCCTTTAGCTACAGGCTGAGTCTCTTGTTCAAGCAACTTAACCGTTACCCCTTCACGCATATTAACTAAACCTTGAACAACAATATCCTGACCAATATCTAAACCAGATTCAATCACGACGCGGTTTTCAACACGAGCACCAAGCGTAACTTGAGTACGTGTTACTTTATTATCATCACCAATAACGTACACATAACGTTTTGTACCAGAATATTCTAAAGCTTGTACTGGAATGATTGGGGCACTAATAGAAGGAAAATCCAACTCTGCCGCCATTAGCATACCGGGCTTCATCTTTAGATCTTTATTTGGGAACTCAATACGCACACGTAAATTCAAGGTTTCTGCATTAATACGAGAATCAATACCCACGACTTTTCCTGAAAATACAGTATTTCCCCATGCTTGACTTGTCGCATCGACTGTCATACCCGTTGATAACATTGAAAGGTAACGTTCTGGCACTTGTAAATCTAACTGCATTAAAGACAAGTTATCTAACGTCAGTAATTCAGTCCCAGCATTGACCATTTTACCGCGACTAAAATCAATAAACCCGACCGTACCAGAGAAAGGAGCAGAAATGTGAAGATCAGCTAAATTCGCATTTGCTGCCTCTAAACGAGCTTGCGCAATATCAACACTGGCTTTTTGGCCATCGATTTCCGTTTGAGTAATCGCGTTCTTTTTCGCTAAACGTTGAAATTCTTTCAGTTTACGTTTCTCATCATTCAAATACGCTCGCGCCTCTTTAATTGCAGCACTGGCTTTATCATCATTTAACTGAATTAAAAGCTGACCTTTTTTAACTTCTTGATTTGCCTTAACTGCGATTCGGTCAATTTTTCCAGAAACCTCAGGAGAGATGATCACAGACTCCGCAGATTCTAATTTTCCGATTAATGATAATGATTGGGATATTTCATGTGTTGCCACTTCTTCAGAGACAACAGCAACCGATTGATTTCCTCTTGATTTATTAGCATAAGAAGGTGTTGATAAAGTGCATGCTAATAAAACTGCAAGAGTAATAGACTTAGTTTGATTCATATTGATACTTATTATTTGAATTATTAAAATTACTTACTGACTCTAGTTTACCAAGTGAAAGTGGTTTTGTTCGTCAATGAATGTAAAGATGGTGCAATAAACTGTAAAAACAATCACTTCCATATGACCCTTTTTTATATTATTTGTTCAAAAATGGTGCTTTTTACCCCTTTTTGACGAAAAACCAATCATTCAAACCAAAAAACAAAGAAAAGTGCTTTACAGAAAAACGAAGTTTGCTATTATTCGCTCCGAACTTGGCAAGGTCGTTGGGAAAACTCTTGTTAAGTATAAAAATCTCTCGTTGGGGGGGTTCCCGAGTGGCCAAAGGGAGCAGACTGTAAATCTGCCGCGAAAGCTTCGATGGTTCGAATCCGTCCCCCCCCACCATTATTCTTCTTAATTGTATTAACGATTAAGATAACTTGATTACTCTGTTGGGAAACGAGTTAATTAAGTATAAAAAAGCCCGTTGGAGGGGTTCCCGAGTGGCCAAAGGGAG
>NZ_JARACR010000037.1:0-29491 GCF_028765505.1 Aliivibrio sp. A6
TAATGCTCTTACCGTGAAAAATATAGAAAATAGCATGTTATGGGCTTTTTCTAATGTATAATAAAAAGAATTTATTTTACGAGTTTAATTTAAATGATACAACAAGAAAATATAAGTATTAAAAATGGAAAAATTAGAGTTAAAATGACACGACACGCTCGTCTGTCATTAAGTGCTCGCCTAGCCAATGCTGGAATAAAAATAATTGTAATAAACGAGGTAACATGCCTTAGTTATGGTGGCACATTGATGGTTAGAGGTTCTATTGAGGGGTTAGAAAAGAGGATTAATACTCATTTTAATATAAGCATATAAAAATGAACATTATTCGTTGAATCCGCAAGAGGGGTAATTTTGTAGTGGTCAAGTAAAATTGGCCACCATTTCATAGTCTAATCAATATTGTTGCTCTGCAAGATTTGGTAGTTATCCATCATTATGTCGATGAGGCTTGATACAGGGGGATCGCATTAGTGTTTGTTTTTTAATCGCACCATTAAAACCAGCTTTCAATACTACCTCTAACATAGAAGTATTCATCATGCAGCGTTTCTGCTTTCCGACAATACTGAGTTTAGTTGGCTCTTCTCGAAGTATATTCAGACTCATATGGCGTAAGCAGGCTACGTTTTCTGCGCCACGAGCTTTATATATCTGACACGCATTTTCATTCATACTGACATCAAGTACCCAATGCATGGATTCAATTCCCCGATGCTCTCTAACCACATTCGCAGCCTGCTCTGCGGTCAGTTCTTTTGAACTAATGTAATAACGGTACTTTAAATCAAGTTTCTTTCCTTTCTCAAAACGAAAATTTTCAACCATCACTATGCTTTTTAGCTTAGCCCAACGACTGAAGTCACCTTCAAGCTTGTTATACCAATCTAAGTAAAAATATGATCTAATTGAGGCTGTTACCTAATTCTTGAAAAAGACACTATGGACAGCATAGATAATATTGATTTCAAAAAATTTACCAGCCAACAAAAATCTATTCAAATGAAGATGCGATTACTCGCATTAGCTCACTTTAAAGATGGCTACTCCCGAACCCAAATCGCTAAGTTCCTCAAAGTAAGCAGGACAAGTGTAAATAAGTGGGTACAAACATTCCTTGCTGAAGGGATTGAAGAGCTCCAAGAAAAACCAAGAATAGGTCGCCCAGCATTCCTCAGTACTCAACAACGTGAACAGCTAAGCCAGTTCATAAAATCATGTGCCGAAGATTCATCGGGAGGCAGATTAACTGGTACTGATATTCATGCTTATATCGTGAAAGAATTTGGTAAATATTATCACCCAGATTCTATCTACTATCTTCTTAATCAAATGGGCTTCTATTGGATAACTTTACGCTCCAAACATCCTAAACAATCCCAGCAAAATCAAGACGATTTTAAAAAATCAAAATTGAAACGATCTTTAAGATCCCAGGTCACATGAGTCTTGATAACATTGATGTCTGGTTTCAAGATGAAGCGAGGTTTGGTCAACAAAACACAACAACTCGACTTTGGGCTGAACGTAGTTTTAGGCCGAGAGCAGTAAAACAACAGCAGTTTGAATATGCATATTTGTTTGGCTCTGTATGTCCTTTTAGAGGTATTGGTGAAGCAATGGTCGTACCTTAGGTTAGCAAAGACATTATGGTTGAGCACCTTAAGCAGATCTCCAAGGTGACTGAGAAAGACCGTCATGCCGTGATCATCATGGATGGTGCAGGTTGGCATACAAATGACATTGCAGAGCAGTTTAGCAATATCAGTATCATCAAACTCCCGCCATATTCACCAGAGCTAAACCCGATAGAACAATTGTGGAGTTGGCTTAGACAACACTATCTTTCCAATCAGAGCTTTACCGGCTATGAAGATATTGTTTCGAAAGTATGCACAGCATGGAATCGATTCTTGGAGAGTACAGATAGGGTCACTAAAATGTGCACGAGGGACTGGATTAACCTGACCAGTTAATTTTCCAGATTGGTATTATAACGCAGTATGGCGTATGAAGCATAAGCTGATGCAAGCAATGAAACCCATTGAGTGGTTACATTCAATTAGATGGAATTTATTGGGGAGGGGGTCAGCGTGGTACTCATGGCTGAGGCGCAAAAGGAAAGCGTCCTTTCGTCGCTGCGGTATCTATGAATGGCGAAGGACGCCCAATAAATATGAGATTTAGTGTAGTGACAGGCTTTAAAACCAAAGAATTAACGAGTTGAGCAAAAGCGCATTTAACGCCCAAATCACTGGTTATCTCTGATGGTTTATCGTGCTTTAAAGACGTTGAGAAAGCTGATGTGTTTCACCATGCTATCGTTACAGGTGGCGGAGCTGATTACGTTAAATTACTCTACTTTCAGTGGGCAACACAATGATTAGTAATGTAAAAAACTCAAAGCGTGGGACTTACCATACAATAAACGTCTTCCTCGTAACTCATACGTTATTAAAAGTGCTTTCGCTGTAGGTTACTATCAAGAGAAAGTGCCAATGGCCAACCAATCCGAATGTAAGTGACATCACCACGCCAAGTTTGATTTGGTGCTTAATATCAAATTGTCGTTTTAATAAATTAGAGGCAATAATACTTTCATGATCCGCTTTCTTATAAGTAAACTTCGGTATTTAAGTGTTTATTAAATTAAGTAATTTCATTAACTTAGTTGTATGATGGCGGCTAAATGTTATCCCTTTATGGGATAGCATTTTGCCTAGGTCGTACTAATAAAGATATTATTGGGAATTTAAGTTATCACATTTCCAATAATGTCAATAATTTCCGGTAGATATTTTTTTGGATATTTTCTATTCAAGTGAAATTTCAAGAAATACACAGCCGTAATCTGAGTTTAATGGGATTAGTACGACTTTATCTTTTGATTGGTGTCTAATGGTATGATTTTCACCAGAGACAACTATTGGTGTTGCCATATCAAAATCAAAGCCTTGTTCACTCAATAATCGTTTGGCTCCACCAGCTACCATACTAGTTATTTCACCTACCATATCAATCACATCTGCATTAATATTTTGATGAACTTCGCCAACCATTTTTTCCATCGTCATTAACACTAGATTTTTTTCAAACGTTACAGATAGCGAGCCTTTAAGATTGGGAGCAGTTAAGCCTATAAAGCCAGATATATCCCCTTTGGCATATATTTCTTTTTTCAGCATCGGTTTTTTAGGTGTTAACTGAATAGTTGACATGGTTGATGATACATTCATTAGAGAAGTTAGAAAAGGATTGATAAATTCAGTTTTCATTGCTCTTATTTTACTACATAACTAAATACACCTAGTATAGCCTATATTATAGATAATAAAAAATAAATTTCTTGTGGTTATCCACTGCAAAATCACGGTTAGAGCATTTTAATTCCAGCCTCTATAAGGGTTGAGCAGTACTCATCATCAATAACGGTTATCTTCTTTTTTTTCACCATGCTGATCTTTTTAGTCGTCTATTGCTTGATAATACTCTGTGCCATTTCACTCAATACGTTGAACGTGAATCATTATGCTCCAATACCTCTTCGGATGCGAGATTCATCTTGAAGTGACCAAAAATATTTGGCCACTTACTTGGAGGATATTCATATATAAATTAATCCGTATTTCACTAATTTTGAAAAATTCCTGAAATACTTTTACCCAAAAAAATTACGGTACTAAAATAGGTGAATTAGCTAAAGATAGTTTTGTTTACAATCAATCATAGACTGGACTTTTAAGAGCTAACTTGTTTATTTAGGTAGAAGAAAGGCCTTTTTATGATCTGAGAATCGTCGCCAAACAAAAAATAAAACCAACAAAAAGGCTGACAATAATTATCACATTTAAAAAACAGTTGATGCAATTATTTAGCTCTGACACCCTTCAAAAGACAGAGGAAATCACTGGGTTTATTCAGCCTTATCAGGCCATTCGTCCTGCCCAACAGGTGCTGAATTTTGTATCTGAACTGAGCAAAGGGAACTGTACTTCAATTGCAGATTTGTTAAGGTACGTTCAATAGAATATACTTATGTGATAGAGATAATGTGGCTTACAAGCCCTTTCTCAGTCGGTTTAGGAAGGAAGAGCTCCCTCATGTCATGCATCAGTTAGTGCATTTTACTATGGTTCAGTTCACTCGACAATTGTGTTCTCAGTTACCTGACAAACTTTCTTGTTTCGGTGATGTATTGCTTTAGGGCGACCTTTCTTCATGTGCATAAAGATTTTGCCTAAATTTATCGAAGTCGTTTCAAACGTAACCCTGCTGCGATTAAGTGCCATATGACGATGTCACTCAAAACCTTTATGCCTAAAGCAATGACGATTAGTGCTGACACTGTGTCGGAGAGAATTTTTTTTCCTTCGCCCTCAACAAGGAGCAATAAATTGATCCTTATTCAGAGGCGGGTTATCTAGATTTCGACTATTTTTCCGAGCTTGAGCAATGCGGCGGTTTTTATATTTTTGAGGGGCCAAGTCTCTCAACCCAAGCGTTATTGAGGCCAGAAATAGTAAAGAGATCTGCCTAAACTGGTGGGTAAAAGCTCAAAGATATTACACGTCGCACCAATCGTGGATTTAAAAGTTCGCCGAGGAAAGTAATGGTTTCTAGTTGTAAGCTATTGGTTTTATGAAGAAAAGTAATTTTGTATTTGGCTTGCTAATCTTCTTTCTAAAGCTACTCGGCGGACGACATTATGGCTATCTATTGATGTCGCTGGCAGGTAGAGCTTATTCAAGAATTAGTTGCTCTATCTGAAAACGTTAAATCATCTTTTGGTTATATTGAGAATTCAGTTCAATCAATTTCAAAAATGAACGCTTTAGTAGCAAGCAGGTCACAAGAACAATTTACTCTAACAGAAAGAGTTGGACTTAATATTAATAATACATTTGATTTAGTGAATCAGAATGTGGTTGATATTAATCAAACCCAACAATCAGCTAAAGAATTGTCACAATTAGCGGGATCACAAAAGAAAGAACTGGAATTTTTTAACGTGTAATTTACTATATCGTAAAAAGCTCTTGTAACTTTAGTTACAAGAGCTTTACTTCGAGTTTAGTTAAATTGTTAATTATACAATATCTTTCCGAATCGGTTTAAAGTGCAGTGTATTTCTTTTTTGCCCTTTTATTATGGTCGACTTAATATGGGGAAAATGCGAGCTAGAAAACGTCACCAGCCCTGCGGGTTACATTGTAGTCACACTTTCAGCGAGCACCCATATTCAACATTTTTAGATGCTGATAAGTCCTTTGACTTATTGATTATCAAATCATCTCACGACTACTTTCTAATTCAAGAAACGTAACGCTCCTAATCACAGTAGCTAATTTTTGCATTGGGTATTTTTTACCATAACGACCAAATGTCATGCTTTGATGTGTATGACCAACAATTTGTGCTACCAGTGATTCTTCAATCCCTTTTTGCTTCAGTTCATCGATGAATGTATGTCTAAAGCTATATGCAGTAGGGCGTGCATTAGCAGGCATACCTATTGCTGCCTGTAAGCGTCCAAACTGCTGACAGTAACGTTTCGACCAGTCTTGCCACTTCCCATCAGGCTTATAGTTAAAGAGCTGAATACAACGTGCAGCTTTGCGGTTAGCAACATAATCTAGAAATCCTTTTTCTATTAAAATGGGATGGATAGGAACGTAACGCAAACTACTTGCAGTTTTAATGTGTTGGTCTTGACCATCCTCAGAAATCAAAAAGCAGTCAATACCTTCTTTATTGCAAATATCAGCGACACGTAACTGACACGCCTCGCGCGGGCGTAAACCTTGGTAGAGCATAATGGTGGTAATCCACTTAAACTCATCAGGTTTGGATTGAAATGCGCTTGAGCGATACAATTTAACTAAATCTGTTATAGACCAACGTTCACGCTCTTCATCTTGACTTTTTTTCTTTGCTTGCTCTTGAACTGTGATGTCTTGAAATGGATTATCCGTCACGTATTTCATTTGTTTACACCATTTGAAGAATTGTCGACACGAAGCCAAATAGTCCTTGTTTGTTTTGTAACTACGGCCTTCTTGATACAAGCGGTCGCGAAAGCGAATCGCATCAGCACTAGTCACTTGAGATACACAGCGTGATGTCAAATTAGAGAGGAAGTGCTCAGTTCGTTGTTTTAGCTGCTCGATGGTGAGTGGGCGTACTTTAGCGTGTTGTTTTGAAATAATAAATTTAGCGAATGCTTTTTTGACGGTAATGATGGTTTTTGTCTTTGTAGCAGGGGAGGCAATCATTGTTACTGTTTGTGATTGAAGCGAACTTGCAGTTCGCACTTGTCGAACAGGTAAACGGACTGTATCGCGCAGAGTAAAGCTATCTCGTACTTGGTTGACGAGTACATCAACGTTATCACGGAAGGTACTAGGGTTATATTCTTGGAAAGCGTTATCGATGAGCTTTCTAAGTTGCGGAACCAAGATGAAATTACGCTCAACAGCTTCATCACGTCGTTTAGTGAGTAAAGAAATTTTCAAGTCAAAAGGAAAGCCATTGTCACGTAAGGACTTAGGCAAACAGATACGGGTATAGTAGGTCGAGTTTGGGGCACGAAAAAGGTACATTGTCTCAGTCAATCCTGTGTGATGACTTAATGTTTGGTGGAGGGGTTTGAATGCTACACTCATTAACTAAAAGTGCTGTAATTACAATGGGTTATCTGTTTTTCTCAAAAATCAATTTAACCGTATGTCTGGTACATATTAATAGCGATAAAACCGTTAACCGTCAAGGAAATCCGATTATTTATCTGATGTTTGCTGTTATGGGTAAATTAGGGGAAATGCAGATTGTTTGTATTATATGTTTGGGAAACTATCGGTCAATGTTCAGTAAGTTTGTTAGTTAGTAATGTTTGCTCTGACAAGTACTGAATTTTAATATAGCGAGCTGTTAGATTGAATACGAATCTTACGCATGTTAAGAAGCTTGAAGGTTTACAGTATGAATAATTGCATCACTAAGCTCTGCCAATGGTTTAATAGCACAATATCTTACTAGTTTGAACTTAAAACCATCATCATAGCTAAATACTCGCGTAACGTCTTGAGTGGATAATCCTTTCCAGAAACAGTACATAAAGGCGTAGAAAGTATACTTACAATATTAGTAACTGAATCATAAATTTCTTGATATTGTTCCAGAGTAATAACCTCAAACCTTGAGCCTTTATATCATCAATTACTTCCTGAGCATAGATAGGAGATTAAGCAATAAGTGCTTGTTTTAGATATAAAAAACTTCATTTATGATCAGGTGATAGCTACTAAAGAAAATATCAAAATCAACCATGAAACGACAGAACCCAATTAAAGTTACCAACCAAGGTGAGCATTACTTCGAAATTCCAGATGAGTATATAGCGGAACTTGACTGGCAGGCTGGCGATAGCGCCATTTGGATTCAAAACAAAGATGGAAGCTTTTACTGACTAAAAAAGAAAGTGAGTCATAGTAATGGCTATAGTTATATAAAAATGTAACATAGATTTACGCTGAAATGTGCTAAAAAAAGTAAGGTATCCTTAGTTGCGTGTTAGATAATGAAAAAGAAGCTGACGATTCAGACCTCTTAAATTCGTACACAATATGCAATTGCTTTGAATCGATCACTACACGAAGTTTATGCTTAATTTCACATTAGCAATGTGTCCAGCGAGTAGCAAAGACGAGGCACTGCGTTTAGACAGCGCCTCTTAGCGATGGTTTAATTGTAAGAAATCATTTCGTTGAAGTATTCAACTTGCTCTTGCATAGAAAGGCTTTCAGTATTTGAGCCTAACGTCCAAATAAAGAAACCGCCGTATCCTTGAGCTTTCTGCCATTTTGCTCGTTCAATATTATTTTCACGAGTTTCAACAAAACGACCATCTGGCCCCCATTGGCTATTGATGGTTGCACCAAGCACAATTTTTGATGGGTCACCTACGTGTTTAGCATAGTTTGCCATAGCAACATTGTACTTGAAGTTTTTACCTGCGTCGTATGTCATTACGTTGAAGAAATCAACACTATCTTTCGTATTTTGAAGTAGTGATATAACTTCACCATGGTGGCTAGAACGATCTGGCTCGATGAATGAACAGTTTTCAATAACGCTTGGATTTTCACACTCAACAGGGTCGGCACCTACATGGTAAGTTGTCAAAGAGATAAGCTTACTCTTACCGACTTTGGTGCGAATCAGATCAATCAACGCTTCTAGGTTACGGTTCTCTTGTTCAGTAAGGCGCGCAGCTTTTTCGTAGTCGAAATCGATGCCATCAATACTTACATAGCCAGCCAGTTGATACTTGCTGTAATCACACTCACCAGACCAGTTCGTCGCAAGACATTTACCAACCATCTCTTCTGGTTTAAGGTTTTTCTTATACACTGGATAAGGCTTGTTCATCATTTCAACAAGACCATTGGCAATTGACTCGCGTGCAGCAGGAGAGGCCATATAAGCCCACATACTTTCATGTGTTTGACCACCAAATGCAACCATCATGGTTTTATTTGTGTGGCTATGTTTTAGCTCTGTCCATGATTGGTAGCCTGGAGCCATCCAAGAGTCGTTGTAACTTGATTCAATCATTGAATCCGTTACTTGGATGTTTCCGTTCGAGTCCCACTTACCAAAAGACAAGAAGTATGCATCACCTTGAGATTTTTGCAGTTCTTC
Source organism: Aliivibrio sp. A6 (assembly GCF_028765505.1). Classification (NCBI taxonomy): domain Bacteria; kingdom Pseudomonadati; phylum Pseudomonadota; class Gammaproteobacteria; order Vibrionales; family Vibrionaceae; genus Aliivibrio; species Aliivibrio sp. A6. The sequence continues at coordinate 8,701 of NZ_JARACR010000037.1, forward strand.
AATATTAGTCAGTCCCCACGACGTCAAATAAGTAATTGAACGGTCAGGATTATCACGTAAACCTGTTTCTGGTTTCGCTTCCTGTACTTCAATCGTCGACACTGGGCTTGCTAGCGTGTCACCTTCAGTATTGATGGCAATAGCCTCAATGGTGTGGGTACCTTCCTGTGCACCAACCCACTCATATTCGTATGGTGCTTTATTGAGTGTGACTAGCTCCGTTCCATTTACTTTGAAAGTCACTGACTGAATTGAGCCAACGAAGCTTTCTGCGTCAGCGGCAAGTTTAATGCTACGTCCCTGCGTGAATTTTGAACCATCAACTGGAGATGTCAGTCCGACGACAAGATCTTGGTCGGTAATCGCCAATGTAATTGGTGCAGTTGCCGCTGATGCACCTTTGTCGTCATAAGCTGTTGTTACTAATTCATAAGCACCTTCTGCCTGACCTGGAACTGTCAGTTTATATTGATTGCCTGATGCTGGTTGCGTAGCTGTTGCGACAACCTTACCGTTAAGCAGAGCTTCTACTTTTACGACTTCGCCATCTTCATCAACCGCATTGATAATTACGTCAAAAGGCTTATTCGGAGATAGGCGGGCACCGTTAGAAGGCGTTTCTAAACCAATTTCAGGTAACGCGTTTGGATCACATTCCCCTTCTGATTGCCAAGCATCTTTCCAAGCATCTGGGTAGCTAGGATGTCCAGTTCCTGGTGCCCATACTGGGTTACCACACCAGCCAGATACTGTACATGAGAATACTTCACCAATATTCGAAACGCGATCGCCAACTTGGTAGCTGATCCCATCTTGATAAGGTGCAACATCACCACAGCTGTTGCTCGATTCGATAACGGTGATTTGTACACTTGTCGTGTTCGTTAGGTTCTGCTCATCGGTGGCAATCGCGCTCAGTGTCACTGAGCCTGCTTGTGATGGTTGCCAATTACAAGCAAATTGATCGGTTTGCTTAGCATCAAATTCACAAATTTGAGCGTTATTGGCTTTGATGACAACAGAGGTTAAGTCATCATCAGAATCGAACGCATCAACAGAGATCGATACTGTTTCTGTTTTATTAAAAATGGCGTCATTTTCTGGTGTAATGAAACGAACTTCTGGTGCTGAGAAATTATGATCAGATTCCACTTCAACCGTAACAGATTGCTGTTTGAGTTGTTGGTTTTTCTCATCAAACACAAGCACGTTGATGGTTGCAGAACCGAGTTCACTTGGTGTCCAAGATTGCGAGTAATCTGTTTTATCTTGCTCGACATTCTGTTCTGCAATTTTACTGCCATCGACCCAGAATTCGATTTTAGACGCGGTTTCTCCAGCAATAGAAATCGTAATATCGGTTACTTCATTGGATACCAATTTTTGTCCATCAACAGGAGAAAGAATTGACAATTCTAATTCTGGCTCTGGTGTTGGCGGTTGTCCACCACCTGAACCATTGAATTTGATGGAATTTTCAAACGATTGGAAATCTGGAAGTTGGCTATTTAGTCCAAAGGTGAAACTGAATGAACCATCGTGAGGAAGTGTATTTTTAACCCATACATCGTCATCAAATTTATAAGTGATAGTGTGATAAACACCTTCAGATGTGAATTCATGTTCAATCGTCCAGCTCGGATATGAGAGCGCTGAAGAGACGAAATTAACATCGTTGATAGCATTAGGTAGTAGAAACTCAATCGTAGATTCTTTCATATCAATGTCTTGATTTGAAGTATTTTGAATTTCAACGCTATAAGTGCTCCACCACTGACTTTCATTTGCTGAAGTCTCAATATTTACAGTTTCAGCAATAGCTGCAGCAACAGGGCTTAAACTAAACCCAGCGACAAGAAGCAATGTTGATCCTAATATTTTTTTCATGGAATATCCTTTGTTATTAATCTTGTTTAGGTTATTAGCCGTGCATTAAACAGTAGGTAAGTTACAGTTAATGAACATGCTATTGTGTAGGGCATTTGAATATCTAATAAGCGGCTGATTTTGAAGAACAAAGAAAAAAAGTAAAGTAGAAAGATCCCAACAAAAGACAGTTATGTGAGTTTTATTCAAGAAACGTATTCGTAATTTATTAGGTTTGGTACGTCGAAGCTAACGGCACATTGGGTAGTCTTAAAATTCGGCGGGATAGTTGCATAAACATTTAAGGCTTCAAGATGATTTTTCTAATACTTACTTGGTCTTTCTTATATCGTCTAGCTCTTTTTGGACGTAGTTTAGATTATCGTCGACTTCATTTGGGGATAAGTATGATTATTTTTATAGTTATTGGAGTTTGTTAGTAACAAACATTACAAACAAATAAGGGGGCTTAATGCGACATAGTTAGCTCCTGCAAGGCGTTAGCGCAGCGGGTTGCGTTGTCGTTACACTTTCAGCGAGTACCCATATTCCACATTTTTACATGCTGATAAGTCCTTTGACTTATTGATTATCAAATCATCTCACGACTACTTTCTAATTCAAGAAACGTAACGCTCCTAATCACAGTAACTAATTTTTGCATTGGGTATTTTTTACCATAACGACCAAATGTCATGCTTTGATGTGTATGACCAACAATTTGTGCTACTAGTGATTCTTCAACACCTTTTTGTTTCAACTCATCAATAAATGTATGTCTAAAGCCATAAGCAGTAGGGCGAGCATTGGCAGACATACCTATTGCCGTCTGTAAGCGTCCAAACTGCTGGCAGTAACGTTTTGACCAATCTTGCCACTTCCCATCAGGCTTATAGTTAAAGAGCTGAATACAGCGTGTAGCTTTGCGGTTAGCTACATAATCTAAAAATCCTTTTTCTATTAAAAGAGGGTGAATAGGTACGTAACGCAAACTACTTGCAGTTTTAATGTGTTGATCTTTACCATCCTCAGAAATCAAAAAGCAGTCAATACCCTCTTTATTACAAATATCAGCGATACGTAATTGACACGTCTCGCTCGGGCGTAAACCTTGGTAGAGCATAATGGTGGTAATCCACTTAAATTCGTCAGGTTTGGATTGAAATGCAGCTGAGCGATACAATTTAACTAAATCTTTTATAGACCAACGTTCACGCTCTTCATCTTGACTTTTTTTCTTTGCTTGATCTTGAACCGTGATGTCTTGAAATGGATTATCCGTCACGTATTTCATTTGTTTACACCATTTGAAGAATTGTCGACACGAAGCCAAATAGTCCTTGTTTGTTTTGTAACTACGGCCTTCTTGATACAAGCGGTCGCGAAAGCGAATCGCATCAGCACTAGTCACTTGAGATACACAGCGTGATGTCAAATTAGAGAGGAAGTGCTCAGTTCGTTGTTTTAGCTGCTCGATGGTGAGTGGGCGTACTTTAGCGTGTTGTTTTGAAATAATAAATTTAGCGAATGCTTTTTTGACGGTAATGATGGTTTTTGTCTTTGTAGCAGGGGAGGCAATCATTGTTACTGTTTGTGATTGAAGCGAACTTGCAGTTCGCACTTGTCGAACAGGTAAACGGACTGTATCGCGCAGAGTAAAGCTATCTCGTACTTGGTTGACGAGTACATCAACGTTATCACGGAAGGTACTAGGGTTATATTCTTGGAAAGCGTTATCGATGAGCTTTCTAAGTTGCGGAACCAAGATGAAATTACGCTCAACAGCTTCATCACGTCGTTTAGTGAGTAAAGAAATTTTCAAGTCAAAAGGAAAGCCATTGTCACGTAAGGACTTAGGCAAACAGATACGGGTATAGTAGGTCGAGTTTGGGGCACGAAAAAGGTACATTGTCTCAGTCAATCCTGTGTGATGACTTAATGCAGCCCCAAAAATGAGAAAAGCCCTTGAATAATCAAGGGCTTAATGTTTGGTGGAGGGATAGGGATTTGAACCCTAGAACCGCTATTAACGGTTGCCGGTTTTCAAGACCGGTGCTTTCGACCACTCAGCCATCCCTCCGATGCCGCGTATAATAGGGGGAATGGCTTTCCTTGTAAACCCCTATTTTTATTTAAATAGACTGTTTGGCTTTTTATTGCTCTGATTGGTCCGTTTCTATACATTTCATCCAAATTTAAATTGTTCGATATAGATAAAAAAACATCAATAAAACATTTAGATACATTTGATAAACAAAAAAATATCGTATGCATATCAAGTGCTTTTATATAAAATTTATTTTCTATTTGATTTTTTGTTAACGATTTACTCTACTTGTGTTTTAAAGCTGTTTATCTTTATTTCAATTGTTGGTCGTTTGGATCTTTTATGTATAAAAAGCATAAAAGACTACTTTTAAATGGAAATTGAAATGAATAAAAAATTACTTGCTCTGGCTGTTATCGCAGCGTCTTCAAATGCAGTTGCTGTTGAGTTATACAATGAAGATGGCACTACTTTTGATATTGGCGGTCACGTATCGGTTGCTTTAGAAGGTTCTGATGAAGGTGATACTGGTTTAACTGCGGTTTCTCCACGTTTAAACTTTAATGCGACGCATGACTTGGGTAATGGCTTTGTTGCTGATGCAAAAGGTGAGTGGGCACTTAATTACTTAGATGGTGGCGAGAACGCATTTACGACTCGTTTAGGTTACATTGGCGTAACGCACAATGACTTTGGTCGCATGGTTGCTGGTACACAATGGGCACCTTATTACAGTGTTGCTGGTGTTGCTGATATGCCAATCGCCTTTGCCAATGACTTTATCTATGAAGATCACGGTAACCTAGGTACGGGTCGTGCGGAAGAGATGCTGAGCTACGGCAAAATGTTTGAGTTTGGTGATGCGGGTAAGTTAGGCGTTGCTGCAGGCTGGCAAGGAAATAAGACAGATTCTGAGTCACAGGCGAAGTATGGAGATCGTGCACAAATCGCATTGAACTACAGTGTTGCTGGCTTCTCTGCAAACTACGCGTATAACACGGGTGATGTAACTTATGGCTCTGTAGGTACTAAATCAGAAACCTCAGAATCTCACGTGATCAGTGGTACTTACGGTAGCTATGGTTCTGGTTTATACGTTGCAGGTGTATATGCAATGAATGAAAACATGAATAGCGATGTGAATGGCAATCTTATCGAAGACGGCTCAGCATACGAAGCGTTGTTTGCTTACGCATTAGATAACAGTTTAAACCTAAGTGTGAACTATGAATCTGTGGTTGATAATGACGCAAGTAAAACGGTTTATAGCACTTCGGCAATTCAAGCAGAATACAATTTCACTAAGAAGTTCGTTGGCTTTACTGGTTACCAATTTGATTTAGGTAACGACTACAATAATAAAGAAGATAATAAGTGGATGTTAGGTGCACGTTACTACCTATAATCGACATTAGTTATTAATCTTTAACTTTCCTATGATAATCCAGCGTATCGCAAAGTACGCTGGATTTTTTGCATCTAAAGAGATAAGAAAAGTAAAATGACGCTTACTTCTAATAGGGATAATGGCAAGGGTTTGCTACAATCGGCGAAAATTATCGTATTTAAAGGTTCATCATGTCATTTGCGTCATTAGGGTTAACGGAACAGTTACTGAATACCGTTGCAGAATTGGGTTTTAAAGAGGCAACACCAATTCAAGAACAAGCGATTCCTCTCGTATTACAAGGACATGATGTACTTGCCGGAGCGCAAACAGGAACAGGCAAAACGGCTGCTTTTGGTTTACCGCTTATTCAGCGATTAATTGAAAATCCGATTAATCGTACTCAGAACTCAAAAGTGATTGGCAGCTTAATCTTAACGCCAACGCGTGAATTAGCACAGCAAGTATTCGATAGCTTAGTCAGTTATACCAAAGGTACCAATATTAAAGTGGTGGTTGCTTATGGTGGCACGAGCATTAATGTTCAGAAAGACAATTTAGTCGGTGGCGCTGATATTTTAGTCGCAACGCCTGGGCGTCTATTGGATCTTTTGCATATTAATACCATTACCTTAAATCAAGCGGGATATTTAGTCTTAGATGAAGCCGATCGAATGTTAGACATGGGCTTTATTCCTGATATAAAAAAGATCTTACGTAAAATGCCTGCTGAGCATCAAACCTTATTCTTCTCTGCGACATTTAGCAAAAAAGTAAGAGAGATTGCTTACTATATGTTGCATAAACCAAAAGAAGTTCAAGTGACACCGACAAATAGTACTGCTGATACAGTTGAACAGATGGTTTACCCTGTTGATAAACACCGTAAAAGTGAGCTACTTGCCTATTTAATTGGTTCTCGTAACTGGCAACAGGTACTTGTGTTTACTAAAACCAAGCAAGGATCGGATGAATTAGTTAAAGAGCTGAAAAAAGACGGCATTAAAGCAGTATCTATTAATGGTGATAAAAGCCAAGGTGCGCGTTTACGTGCGTTAGAAGAGTTTAAAACGGGTAAAGTTAGAGCATTAATTGCTACAGATATTGCTGCTCGTGGTTTGGATATTGAGCAATTAGAGTGCGTGATTAACTACGAATTGCCATTTAAAGCGGAAGATTATGTTCACCGTATTGGTCGAACAGGCCGAGCGGGTTGTACAGGTAAAGCCATCTCACTAATGAGTAGTAATGAAGAGTATTTATTACAAGCCATTGAAGCATTACTTGATACTCGTTTACCTCAAGAGTGGTTAAAAGGTTATGAGCCTGATCCAAATGCACCAGTAAAAGAAGAGGGTGCAAGACAAAGTCGTGGTCGCTCAGCAGATAAGAGAAAAATGAAAGCGAAGATGAAAATTCATTCGAATCGCGGTAAGAACAAGCGTTAATAAACCGTTCTTATTAGTCATGAATGATAAATGCCAGCGTGAAGATAAATAAGTCTTCACTCTGGCATTTTTATTATACAAAGCCAACAAGCAATAAAAGATAGATGCCTCTTTTATCATATTGTCTGTTACTCCATAGCTTGAATTGTATTATTTCTTATTTATAGTTATAAAACTTATCTTAATTTTTGCGATCTTGCCCATAGTTTACTCTGTATTTATCAAATCTTAGACTTGACTTATTCATATGTAAAATAGTGTAAAATTAAGTTGAATGTCTAAGTTTGAGGCGTATCATGCCGAAAAAAGCTGAAGCCACTTTTGGATTCTTTCCCTTCAGTATTGGAGTCTTTATGCCGCAAAGAGCACTTTCTGTACTTTGCTTATTGTTTTTATCTTATTCATCTTCTTTATTTGCAGAATCTTTTACCTTACCTATTTGGAAAGAAGAAGCGGAAGCGCGTGGTTATGATTTACCTGAAGCATTTGGTCTTAACGTTAGTTACATGAAGCAAACTCAAGATATTTCGGTTGATAGTATTGGGTTTGATGGTTCGATTCCTGCTTTCTTACCTTGGAACCCTCCTCACCAGATCGGTGATATTGTTGATATACAATCGGTTGGCAATGGCACGCAAATGAGTGAAGTACTGACATTACGAGGGGATGTCTGGCTTTTTCCCTTTTTAAATTTATACGGCATTGTTGGCTCTCTTAAAGGTTATTCAGAAACTGATATTAAAATAAGTCTTAAAGGCCCAAAAGGGAACTTGCCATTAGGTACAACATCATTTCGTTTGGACTTAAATGGCACACTTTATGGCGCAGGCTTTGTTCTTGCTGGTGGCTATAAAGACGTATTTACTCTAGTTGATGCGAGTTATACAGAAACCGATTTAAATGTCATTGATGGCGCGATCAGCTCTATTGTTATTTCTCCGCGAATTGGTTATGACTTTACGCGTTTAGGAACACCAATACGCTTGTGGGTGGGTGCAATGTATCAAGATGTAGAGCAATCATTGTCGGGTAACTTAGATGATGTAGGGTTAGGCGCACTGTCTAAATATATTGATGATGGCCGATTTAATGTTGAACAACACTTAGTTACACCATGGAATCCTCTAATTGGTATGCAATATAAAATACATGACCGTTTGTACCTTTTAGGTGAAGCTGGACTTGGTGATCGCAAAAGCCTTTTCTTAACCGTTGATATGCGATTTTAGATCATGAAGTTATTGAATATATCAACAGCAGTTTTGCTAAGTTGCTGTGCAATATCGATCTCTGCGAAAGAACAACAAAGTTGGGTTGATACTTTCCTTGAAGAGTTAGGTTCATCAGAAGATATTGATGTCAGTAAAGGGGTTGACTGGGCTGTGCTTCCGGGCCCTTTTGCTAATCCTGAGCAAGGCTTTGGGATCGGAGTTGCTGCTGTAGGTTTGTATTCACCTCTTGAAGATATCGATAGCGCCCCTTTATCTACGGTTAGCATTACAGGGTATGGTTCAACATCTGGGTCTTATGGAATTGGCATTAATAACCGAACGTATTTTGAAAATGATGATTTACGTTTGTTGGTTCAAGCAAAAGCAAGTCATACCCCTGAATACTATTGGGGCGTAGGTAAACAAGCTGCTGAAATAGACAGTAATAAGACTCTTGTTGAAGCTCAAATACTAGGCTTTACGCCAAAAGTAGCTTATCAATTTTTACCAAATACCTATGTACTTTTTGGTGCTGATATGGAGAGCTATCGTAAGCTTTCGTCAGATACTGATACATTAAATCAAAGCGAACTGAAAGATGCATTTTTAAGTGCAGCAACGTTAAGTGTTGAATATGACAGCCGCGATTTTGAACTTAATGCGTATAAAGGAATGCTATTTAGTATTAACTGGAATGCTTATCGTACTGAATTTGGTTCCGATGTTGATTTTGATGAGATAACTGTGAATTATCGTCAATATTATAAAATGACGTCTGATACCGTTCTTGCTTGGGAAATATACGCGCAAGATATTCAAGGAGATGCCCCTTGGTTTGCGCTATCAGCTCTAGGTAGTGATAAGAGAATGCGAGGGTACTACTCTGGGCAATACAGAGATAATAGTCAGCTCTCCTCCCAACTTGAGGTTCGTCATCAATTTAATCAACGTCATGGAATGGTTGCATGGGTCGGCGGAGGAAATATCGCTGACAGTTATCAGGGGTTACTTGATAGTAAATGGCTTCCTACCTACGGGATAGGTTACCGATTTGCGTTTAAACCAAGGGTTAACGTGAGATTGGATTATGGTCTAGGGAAAAATAGCCAAGCTGTCTACTTTCAAATAAATGAAGCGTTCTAGAAGGATTCAATATGAAAAATAAAATAGCGTCCATTGTTATTAGCAGTCTTTTATATGGTGCGTCTTTTTCTTCGTTTGCAGAAGCACCTGTTGGCGTTAGGCCCTGTTGTGCATTTGGAACCAATTTACAAACTGAAGTGGGGGGGATCCCTGTTCCTTTTGTATCCGTTGAGAATGTATTAAATATTGATGATCTTGGTGATCATATTTATAACGATGGCAGTCAAGGCATTACAAGCAGCTTGATGGGTTTTGGTGATGAAAGTAATGGCATTTTTTATTCAGAGAAAGGCGGATTTTTAGATTCTGCTCATATTCGGGATACTGCCGATTTTACTTATTATCTCTACGGAGAGTTTTATGCTCATTTAGGTACGGATCACAAGGTTACATTGTCACCTGAGCTAAAAAATCGTGTTGTTCAGTTACATGCTAGTTCTGACGTTTACACAGAAACTGAACGCCAAAAAATGAGCATTGAATTAGCAGCGCTAACGGCTTATCGATTCGCTCAGTGGCATGAAATAGCTCAATGGTTTGGAATGGAATCGGTAGGTGGCTTTAAAGAATATGCTTCTGCTTTTTCGCCAGAAGATCTGTATTCAAATATGCTTGGTGCATTATTGGCGAGCGACGTTATTACAGCGAAACCTAAACTAAGCAAAGATGATTTTTCTTTGGCGATGACTAAAGCGATTAAAGCAAAGTTTATTGAGCTAGATGTAGGTACAAAAGAAGAGTCCAAAGCACAAATTAAAAAGATGGATGGCAAATGGTGGGACAGCAGTAAGCGTTTACCAAATAAATGGGTAGTGATCCATAGAGAGTACCATTTAGGAACAGAGCTTAAGCCTAATGGAATTAAGAATGGTGTAGAAGAAAGTGTATCAACGAAGCATGAAGCCTTAGTGACTTTTAAGTTAATGCCAAACAAAAATGACATCGCTTTTTCGGCATTGCCTGAATCATTAAAAAGTAAGCCTTATTGGACTCCGAATGACTTCCAACAAATTGCAGATTTTGCGAAAGCTCATGATGATAAAGAGCGAGTATTAAAAAATAAGTAATACCAATTCCAATAATTTTCAGACAATAAAAAGCCTCGAATAGGGACTTTATAAATAAAGTATTATTCGAGGCTTTTTTAATATTTTACGAATTACGCTTTTGCTTTACCTGTTTTTGGCACAGTACCAAACTTTTCAGTACTGAAGCCTTTAATTAAACTAACGCACATCATTAGTAGAATAAACGTAAACGGTAGAGCGGTAGAAACCGTACCAGCTTGTAGTGCTTGCATTGCTTCTGTACCACCAACCCATAGTAATACTGCAGCAATAGAACCTTGAACGGTTGCCCAGAATATACGCTGAGGAACAGGAGCGTCGACTTTACCACCAGCAGTGATACTGTCGATAACCAATGATCCTGAATCTGATGACGTTACAAAGAACACCATGATAAGTACGATAGAAATAACAGACAGTGCTGTACTCATTGGCAGTGCATCATACATGTTAAACAGTGCCATCGTAATGTCTTCTAAGCCATTAGCACCAAGCTCACCAACTTTGTTCTTCACTTGTTCAATCGCAATACCACCAAACGCAGACATCCATAATGCCGTTGCTAATGTTGGAATAATCATTACAGAGATTAAGAACTGACGAACAGTACGGCCTTTAGAAACACGAGCAATGAACATACCTACGAATGGTGACCAGGAAATCCACCAAGCCCAGTAGAATACTGTCCAACCGTGCATCCAAGTTTCATCTTCACGGCCGTGTGGGTTACTCAGAGGAATAATATTCTCAATATATCCTGTTACCGTTAATGGTAATGTGCTCATTACATCAGAGAAACCGATGAAAATAATGAAGAACAATAAAGCAACAGCAACTAGCATGTTTACGTTACTTAGTAGTTTTACACCACCATCGATACCGCGAATAACAGAGATCATTGCAAGCATAGTAACGAAAATGATCACGCCTATTTGCATATTAACGCCACCATCGGTACCAAATACATGATTGATGCCGCCTGCTGCTTGTTGAGCACCAAGACCAAGAGAGGTAGCAAGACCAAATAGCGTAGCAAGTACCGTCATGATATCAATAATATGACCAAACCAACCCCATGTTCTATCACCTAAAATAGGATAGAAAACAGAACGCATAGATAGCGGTAAGCCCTTGTTATAGGTAAAGAAAGCTAATGATAAAGCCACTAAACCGTATATTGCCCAAGGGTGAATACCCCAGTGATACATGGTTCCGCCCAGAGCCAGTTTTTTAGCTTCTTCGGTAAATGGTTCAACATCTAGAGGTGTACCATACCAGTCAGTGAAGTAAGCAAGAGGCTCTGCGACACCATAGAACATTAAACCAATACCCATACCAGCAGCAAACAGCATTGCCATCCATGAGATTGTAGAGTGTTCAGGTTTTGCATTATCGCCACCAATTCGAATTTTACCGAAAGGCGATACGATTAACCCTAAGCAGAAAACAAGGAAAATGTTGCTAGACCACATAAATAAACCATCAAAATTATCGATGATTTGTAACTTTATGCCGTCAAGAAGGGATTTGGCTTCTGCTGGATCCATAATTAGAAGCACAGTAAGAAATAAAATTATAGCACCAGCACTAATACCAAAAACTTGGTTATGTATATCAAAACCCCATTTTTGAATATTGTCTTGTCCAACTTCATAATCAGTACTGTCAATACTGTACTTATCGGTAGTATTCATGTGTCCTCACATAATATTCGTAACAGCTCCCATTGGAGTCTGTCAAGCGGCTGCAACATTCTTGTAACAGCTTTTTCGTAACGAATAGTATCAGACTTAAGATTTTAATAAAATATATTTGTATCGAGGTTGATATAAATAAAAGTGCCTTAAAACATAAGCTTAAGGCACTTTTGTTCTATACGATTAATTAATGGTCAAGGTATAGATAGTTTTGCCAAGATTTCATACGGATTAGTACTTTTCTCATGATGGAAACATGCTCAAAGCTATCAGAGTAAACAGATATTTCTGCATTAGAACCTGCTGGAAGATGAAATTCAGAAACATCGTCAGTTAATTTTAACTTAACTAAAGCGCGACCATTTGTTCTGATTGCGTTTGTACCTAATAAAGCACCGGAAGCTTGGATTTGACCTTCACCAATGGCTGGAATAACTTCGACCACTTCACCTTGAAATACACGACCAGGGATTGCTCTAAATAAAAACTCTGCTTTAAATCCTTTTTGTAAACGTTGAAGAGAGTTTTGGCGGAATGCACCAACAAAAAATTCATCTTCTGTGTGGACAAAGGTCATTACAGGTCGCAAAGGAAGAGGGACAGCCATCATACCCGGACGAAGAGCCATTTGAGTCACATAACCATCTGTTGGTGCTCTTACAACGGTTTCATCTAAATTGAATTGCGCTTGTTCTAATTCTGCACGCGTACGAGCAACCGTTGTATTCTCTCCGTTTATCTCAGACTCTAAAGCCAGTTTTGCTTGTTGCTCTTGAGCTTGAACAGATTCTACCGTTGCCTCTGCTGCTTTATAGTTTTGCTTTCTTGTATCAAGTTGTTGAGCAGTAAATGCGCCTTTTTTGTAGCCTTTTTCGTAACGCTTAAATTCACGATACGCTTTGTCTTTTTCGGCGATGGCTTTAATTGTATTGGCTTGCGCTGATTTATAGATAGATTCCAGCTGTAAAGCCGCTTGCTCTGCTTCGTTTAATGCAGCTTGCTTACGGATAACTTCTGCTTGAAATGGGATATCATCGATTTTAAACAATATATCACCGGCAGCAACAGGTTGGTTAGGAACCACATTTACCTCAGTTACCTTACCTTTAACGCTTGGTACGATGGGTGTTGTTACATAAAATTGACTGCCAAATTGCGTGAAAGGGTGGTTGTAGTTCATTAATAAAACCAGCGTACCAACGAGCACAACGCCACCTAGACCCGCAGTAGGAACTGTCCATTTATTTAAAGGGATCTTAAATATTTTGAAGATGGCAATACATAACGCGGTATACGTAAGAATAAGCAATAAATCCATTATACTTGCTCCTCTTTAGATGGTTGGCTAGGTGATGATTTTGCTTGATTCACTTCTAGCTGTGATAATTTTTCAGTCAATAGCTCAACTTGGTCATTAAGATGATTAACACGAGTTTGAAGCTCTAATTGGTTATTTTCGATTTTGTGGAAGCCCCAACCGCGGTCTTCACGCCATAAGGTTGCCCAAATCCATAAGAATGGCCACAACACATGAAGCGTAAATAAGCTGACCCAGCCTGCAATGTGTATTGCATCTGAATGGGGATGGTCACGTTTATGGGCGATTTCATACGGAATGTCATGAATGACGATGATCCCATAGAAAATAACCAAGGCAACAAACACCAATAACCCAAGAGCAAAATAATCTAAAAACATAAACGTATCCTTGTTTATAATTAAGTTGTTAACAAATTATATATTTTTTAGTAACTTGAGTGTGACACTGCTAGATTAAATACGCAAGTAGGGATGTTGTTTTGATAGAAAAAAACCGACATATATCTATGTCGGCTATTTAATAAAGGCTTATGATTTGTTACAAGCTAACGCAGTTACGGCCGCCATCTTTTGCGCGATATAGCGCATTATCCGATGCTTTTATTACTTCTTGAGGCTTACGATATTCTGTATTATCAGCAACACCAATACTAATCGTAACATTCACCACTTTCGTTTTGTTTGCTTTGCCACGTTTTGCTTGCCCTTCTTTTTTATCTTTAGGGCGAGTTGAAGTATCGCGAATGATAAGGTCATAATCAGCAATGTCCTCACGTAATTCTTCAAGGTATTCTAAGCTCTGCTCTGCGGTTTTACCTTTAAATAATACGGTAAATTCTTCCCCGCCATAACGATATACTTTTGCGTTACCACCTGTTTGAGCCATGATACTGGCAACTAATTTTAGAACGTCATCGCCTGTGTCATGTCCATAGGTATCATTAAATTTTTTGAAGTGGTCAACATCAAGCATTGCTATTGTATAGCGACGTCCTAAATGCTTCATTTCTGACTCTAATGCACGACGACCAGGAATGCCGGTTAATTGGTCAATAAAGGCCAGTTCATGGCTTGCAGAGATGATATATAAGAGCAGAAGTAAACCAGCAATAGAAAACATGGTGCTTGAAATAAACTCGACACTGAATAGAGCAAAAGTCAGCGAAGAGTAGAGTAAACAAGTATAAGAGGCTAAATCTGTACTATTATTGCGTGTAAGAACGAAGATAGCAGAAAGCCCACACATGACTAAACTGTAAAGAACAACAATAATTGGAAGAGGAGAAACTTCAGGGATGTTAAGTAAATAGGTCTCCCACATTTCACTCATGTCATTGTCGGCAAAGTGCGCCACAATGATCCAACACCAAAAGAACATAAATAGCAAAATGCCTAAATAACCAGCGCCATATTTTGAGAAAATCCGGCGTTCAGGAAAAATAAACGTCGCCATCATGCATATAGGAAGTAAAAATGCGGTTAGAGTAAATTCAATACGAGTGGTTCCTTGCGATAAAGGAACTTGAAGGCGCTCTTGAATTACCCAGTAGGCAATAGCCATGCTGATGGCGATCATACCGACTCGACCTTGGTTGAAAGGCTGGCTTAAAAGTAGCACAATAAACAACACAATATATGGCAGTATGTATGAAAAACCTTTGTTTTCAGAGGATAGCTGAATAATACCATCCATACCGGTAATCACTGATACAACGATGATTATAGGTAATAGTAATTTAAATAGCGGATGACTCAGAAGGCTAAAAGACATTGTTTTTTAACTAATCCTAACTAATTCTAAAAAAAGAGAGAGATGTCACTAAATTGATAGGACAGGTATGATTCTACCAATAAGATAACTCTATTCATATACTTACATCGCGACTTAGTGCATTTAATAACAATAAGGCATCTATATGGAATCAAATATTCATAACTATATGGAAATTCTTGTTGGAAAACGCTTTATCGAGCTAGATTTCCATCAGTTATATACCCTTGACCAAATAACAGACATGAAATGTATTGCTTTGAATCAGCTTCCAACACTCTATATTCGTTATAGCTTAGATATGTTAGCGGCAACACCTCAAAAAAAATTAGTACGATATAATGAAATGGTTGCTGCTGCTGTTGAAAATGCAGAAAAGATGGTGGTAAATGATCGTAGAGAGCGTAATACAGACTTTGAAAATATTGTGCTTTATGTCCATAAAGATCGATTTGAATTAGAAGATGAAGAAGAACCGTTTTCTGGTGAGCTTAAATTATACCAATCTACATAAGTATTTGATCATTCTTGCTTGTTAAAATCGATTATATCAGCGTTATAAATTTTGTAATTAGATCCACTAGTTACTGTAATTTATGCCTTGCTCTAATCGATTTTTCCTAAGCAATTATCTGAACAACTACTTATCCAGAATGGTATTAGATTAAAAAAAATCCCATATAGTAGAACTGATATGGGATTTAGTTATCTTTGAACTGAAATTAAGCGTCAGTTGACTCGACAGTGTCTTCCATTTCTAAAGCAGGGAAGGCCTGTAATGGTTTTGCTACCATATTACGAGTATCTTCTTTTACTTCCGCTAAAGTTACCTGAAGTTGATCACCTAGTTTGAAGGTTTCATGTTTATCTATTGAAATAGTGCCTTGGTCGGCATTACATTCGATACGCTCTTTGTTATCGACAATCAATGAACCAGGGATGAAAGCAGCAGCGCCATTTTCAATTAAGCGTACACGCATACCTGCACGATTAATATCAAAGATCTCAGCAGTAAATTCCGTGCCTTTTTCGACTTCTGAAGCTAACGTTCTACAGTATAGCCAATCACTTACGTTTCTTTCTGCCATACGGTGATAACGACGGCTTAATGCCAGCTCTTCACCGACAATATCATCAGGGCGTTGTACTGGTTCTTTGCCTAAGATATGCGCTTTTAACATACGATGGTTGATCATGTCGCTGTATTTACGGATAGGAGAAGTCCATGTCGCGTAAATGTCTAAACCCATTGCGTAATGTGGCAGCGGCTCGTTACCGGTTTCACTGTACGTTTGATATTTGCGAATGCGAGCATCAAGGTATGAGGTTGGTTGATTGCCTAATAAGCGACGTAGTTCACTGAAGCCTTCAAGTGTTGCAATGTGCTCTTCTGTGAATGCTACATCATCTAATTGATTTACAATTTCGATCACGTCTTTCAATTTATCTGATTTAATACCAGCGTGAGAGTTAAATACCCCCATGTTAAACGTATTACGTAATGTCTTACCTGCGCAGATATTTGCTGTTACCATCGCCTCTTCAACAAGCTTATTTGCTGTACGGCGCATATCTGCATGAATAGCAACGACGTCATTTTCTTCGTCTAATTCGAAACGGTAATCAGGGCGATCTGGGAAGATCACGGCATGAGTTTGACGCCACGTTGTACGCGCTTGCGCAAATTCGTGAAGTTCAGTAACTACTTGCGAGATCACTTCAGTTGGTTGCCATTTATCACATGATCCCGTTTCTAAGAAATCAGATACATTGTCATAAGCTAAGCGTGCGTGAGATTTAATCGTTGCAGCAAAGAAGTTAATTGACTCTTCATTAATTGTGCCATCTGCGTCTACGTGTACTGTGCAACAAAGGGCTGGGCGCTCTTCGTTTTCGATAAGTGAACATAATTGATCGCTTAAATCACGAGGTAGCATCGGAATGTTGCGACCAGGCAAGTAGATAGTATAACCACGTTTACGCGCCACTTTATCCATGCTGTCATCTGGTGTGATGTAAGCGGTTGGATCGGCGATAGCAATGGTTAGTTCAAAAGAACCGTCAGCTTGCTTTTTAATGTATAGCGCATCGTCCATGTCTTTGGTTGATTCACCATCGATAGTGACGAATGGTGTTTCTGTCATATCTACACGTACTAAATCGGCATCATCTTTGATTTCCCAATTTTCAATGCCTTCAGGCTCTGAATTTGGTAAGTCATTTTGAGCAAGTGTTACCCACCATGGTGCAATCTTGTCATCGCTATCAGTGATTTTATGCGTAACTTCACATAAGAAGCTTTGATCACCTTTTAACGGGTGCTGTGTTAGTTCTGCAACAACCCAATCACCTTCTTTTAAGGTTTCTGGATTTACGCCTTTACGCGCTTTAGCTTTTATTGCATTTTTTAGGCTAGGATGATCAGGCATTACCTGTAGACGTTTTTTAAACATCTGGATTCGGCCGATAAATCGAGTGATTGATTGCTCAATAAGTTGATCTGGCTCTGCTTGTTCTTTATCGTTTTCAGTACGGATCAAAGCCACTACTTTGTCGCCATGCATTACTTTTTTCATTTGTGCTGGCGGAATAAAGATACTTTTTTTCTTATCGTCGGATTCTAAGAAACCAAAACCACGGTCGGTTGCTTTTACTGTCCCTTCTTTTTTAGGGATGTTTTCTTGTATCTGCTGCTTTAATTGAGCAAGTAGTGGGTTATCTTGAAACATAAGCCTTCATACGTATAATTAAGAGAAATAACGACCTAACTTTACTATTGCCCTGTATTGATTACTACAAAAGTCCGCTTAAATATGTAAAAAAGGGTATTTAGCGTACAAAAAACTATCAAAACTAAGAAAATAGAGCTAAATTTGTGAACTTGCTCAATTTTTTCTGGTAATTCTTGCCGTATTAGGGCATCATCCGCGCCCTGAGTTAATCACTTATCTATTCTTTTGTTGTATTAGGTGATTAACTGTCCTGTCCCGAGTGCTTGTGTGTGTGTATGGAACTTGCTGAGCAAATGGGACCGTTTTTATATGTTTAATTATTGGGATCCCAATGTCAGAAACTATTACTGAATTCCGCCAACTGGCTTTAGACGAAACTATCTTATCTGCACTTGACGAAATGGGCTTTGTTGCTCCAACGCCAATCCAAGCAGAATCAATTCCTCTTTTGTTAGCTGGTCGTGACGCACTTGGTAAAGCACAAACAGGTACTGGTAAAACAGCTGCTTTCTCTTTGCCACTACTAAACAAAATCAACCTTAAGCAACATAACCCACAAGCAATCATCATGGCACCAACGCGTGAGCTTGCTATTCAGGTTGCTGCTGAAGTTAAAAACCTTGGTCGTAACATCAAGGGTCTTAAAGTATTAGAGATCTACGGTGGTGCTTCTATCGTTGATCAAATGCGTGCTCTAAGCCGCGGTGCTCATATCATCGTTGGTACTCCGGGCCGTGTTAAAGATTTACTAAACCGTGACCGTCTAAACCTAGGCGAAGTTCATACGTTCATCCTAGATGAAGCGGATGAAATGCTTAAAATGGGTTTTGTTGATGATGTAACTTGGATTCTTGAAAAAGCACCAGATACAGCTCAACGTATCCTGTTCTCTGCAACTATGCCTCCAATGGTTAAAACAATTGTTGACCGTTACCTACGTGATCCTGCGCGTGTTGATGTTGCTGGTACTAACCACACTGTTGATAAAGTAACGCAAAACTTCTGGATCGTTAAAGGTGTTGAAAAAGACGAAGCAATGTCTCGTCTTCTTGAAACGGAAGAAACTGATGCGTCAATCGTATTCGTTCGTACTCGTCAAGATACAGAGCGTCTAGCTGATTGGTTAAGTGCTCGTGGCTTTAAAGCTGCTGCTCTTCACGGTGATATTCCTCAGTCTCTACGTGAGCGTACTGTTGACCACATCAAAAACGGTGTTATCGATATTCTAGTTGCAACTGACGTTGTTGCACGTGGTCTTGATGTTCCACGTATTACACACGTATTTAACTACGATATCCCATTTGATGTTGAATCTTACATCCACCGTATCGGTCGTACTGGTCGTGCTGGACGTAAAGGTAAAGCGATTCTTTTAGTTCGCACAAACCAAATTCGTATGCTACGTACGATTGAGCGTGTAACTAAATCTACAATGGTAGAGATTGAACTTCCACATCGTGATCAAGTTGCAGAAGCTCGTCTAGCGGTTCTTGGTGCTGAATTAGCAGCAGAAAAAGAATTCGTTGCACTAGAAGCGTTCTCTGACTTAATCACTAAATTACAAGAAACATTAGAAGTTGACGCAGCGACAATCGCAGCAATGCTTCTTAAGCGTCAGCAAGGTAAGCGTCCTTTATTCTACAAAGGTCCGGATCCAATGATCGCTGCAATGGAGCGCGCGAAAAATCGTCGTCCTGAGCGTGGTGATCGCGGTGACCGTCCTGAGCGTGGTGGCCGTGGTGATCGTCCTGAGCGCGGTGAGCGTCGTCAATACAATAACGATGACTTCGATACGTACCAACTAGAAGTAGGTCGTGAGCAAGGCGTTCAAGTTAAAGACATCGTTGGTGCTCTAGCTAACGAATTAGGCTTTACTAAAGGCGCTATCGGTGCAATTAAACTTGCTCCGGGTCACACTTACGTACAGTTACCTAAGAAAATGTCTGCAGATGTTGCAAGCAAACTTAAGCAACTACGTATTCGTCAAAATGAAGTGAAAGCGGTTGTTGTTGAAGGTGTAGACCTAACAATTGATCGTCGTCCTCGTACTGGCGGTGGCCGTGATGAGAACCGTGGTGGCAACAGCAACAGCAACAGCCGTGGTGGTTACCGTGGTAATCGTGAAGGTGGTAACCGTGAAGGTGGCCGTGGTGGCGAACGTCGTTTTGACCGCAACAAAGGTGGCGATCACCGTGGCAGTCACCGTGGCGAAAGAGCTCCAGGTGCAAGCCGTGCTCCACGTAAACCTCGCAACGAAGATTAATCAATAATTTATTGATAATAAAAACCGAGCTCAAGTAGCTCGGTTTTTTTATGCCTATTATTTTAGTGGGTATAATACCAATCTACATAAGTATTTGAGCATTCTTGCTTGTTAAAATCATTAACCTAAATATAAATAACAGCGATTTAAAATAGTTGTTCTCGTTTTTATAAAAGAGTGGTATTTTTCGAAATTAGTAACGCTTAATAAGGTTACTGGACGTGACTAATTTTTGTTAATGGAAAACAAAATGGATAATCAAATTCGATTACGCGCTTTAGAGCAAACGGATCTTCGCTTCATTCATCAATTAAATAATAACCGTTCTATTATGTCTTACTGGTTTGAAGAACCGTACGAGTCGTACTATGAACTAGAAGATTTGTTTCGAAAGCATATTCATGACAGTAATGAACGCCGCTTCATTGCTGAAAACGAAGAGCAGCAATCTATAGGGTTAGTTGAACTAGTTGAAATAAACTCTATTCACCGTAATGCTGAATTTCAAATCATTATTGCACCAGACTTTCAAGGTTGTGGTTATGCAAGAAGTTTAATTAATAAAGCATTAAACTATGCATTTACCATTTTAAACCTTCATAAAGTTTATCTTCATGTTGCGGTTAATAATGATAAAGCAATTTACTTGTATGAGGCGTGCGGCTTTGTAGAGGAAGGACACTTAATCAAAGAAATTTTTGTAAATGGTCAATACTGCGATGTTAAACGAATGTACCTTTTGCAAGATGATTATCTAAGCCAAAAAAAATAACGCTAAATTTATGAGAATGCGCATTGCTGCTTTTTCTTATTCTTATACAAAAGGGAGCTGGTAATCA
>NZ_JARACR010000038.1:0-27635 GCF_028765505.1 Aliivibrio sp. A6
GAAAATAAGCCCAATACCCATACCGGCTGCAAATAACATCGAGATCCAAGAGGCTTTGGAATAATCTGGTTTTGCACCTTCACCACCTAAGCGAATTTTACCCAAAGGTGAAAACGCGATAATAATGGCTAAAATTAATAATAGGTTAGCTCCCCACATAAAGAGGAAGTCAAAATTTGCTAACACTGAGCCTTTAATGGAATCAATCGCGGCTTTAGCGTCTGTCGGTGGTAGTGCGAGAAGAGTGATAATGAAGAGAAGAGATAAGCCAACTGAGGCCATAAAAACGGTGTTATGGACATCCATGCCCCATTTACTAATGTTATCTTGACCGACTTCATAATCTGTCGATTCAATACTGTACTTTTTTGATTTAAAACCCATAAATGATAATGTTCAGATATTCAGTTAAGCGAACGCCTAGACGAATATAAGGACAACTCCTTATCCAATTGCTGTTTGATTGAGTAGCGGTACCATGTAAATAAACATGATAAAAATCACCACGGTAGGTGATTAATGGCTCTTTTTCTCAATCCCAAGCGGCGAATTGTAACACAAAATGGGGAGTTATTGGTGAATTGTCGTTTTTACAGGGGTAGGTATCGGCGCTAAAAGTGGTTTAGGTTCACTGACAAAAAAGCAGAATGAATCTTAATCTTCATTCTGCTTCTATTACGAACGTGGCTATTTGAGTATCAAACCAAAATCACTCAAACGGATTCACCTTCATATTGCTTAGCGTAAACGCATACACATCCGCCATTAAATCCATTGATTTAGATATCGGCATTCCGGCACCGTGACCTGCGTTAACATCGATGCGGATCAATACAGGGTTATCACCTGTCTGCTTGGCTTGTAACTCAGCAATAAACTTATAAGAGTGCGCAGGAACAACGCGATCATCATGATCAGCCGTTGTTACCAATGTTGCAGGGTATTCAACGCCCTCTTTTACGTTATGCACTGGCGAGTAGTTTAGTAGATAGTTAAACATCTCTTCATTTTGTGCTGATGTGCCAAAATCATACGCCCACCCTTCTCCAGAAGTAAACGTATGGTAACGAAGCATATCCAACACACCTACCGCAGGCAGCGCGACTTTAAATAACTCAGGACGTTGAGTCATACACGCGCCAACCAATAGACCGCCGTTTGAGCCACCACGAATTGCCAAGTGTGATGAGTCGGTATAACCAGCATCGATTAAATATTCAGCTGCTGCAATGAAATCATCAAATACATTTTGTTTCTGTTGCTGTGTTCCTGCGTTATGCCACGCTTTACCATACTCGCCACCACCGCGAATATTGGGAATTGCATAAACACCGCCCAGCTCTAACCAACTGGCCATTACCCCACTAAAGCTTGGCGTTAAGCTAACGTTAAAACCCCCGTAACCATATAGAATGGTTGGATTGGTGCCATCAAGCTCAATGCCTTTTCGATAAGAGATAAGCATTGGAACTTGAGTGCCATCTTTTGAGGTATAGAACACTTGTTTTGATTCAAACTTCTCAGAATCAAAAGGCGATGCTGAGGCTAAATATAATTCAGTATCGCCTGTCTTCACATCAAATTGGTAAATCGTTGGTGGCGTAACATAGTTAGTAAAAGTGAAAAACAGATCGGTTTGTTCTCTTTTGCCTGAAAAGCCTGTCACTTGGCCTTCGCCCGGTAGCGTAATTTCTCGTAATAAATTACCTGAAAAATCGTACTGCTTTACTTGGCTAAGAACATTAACCATATACGTTGCAAATAAGGTGCCCCCACCAACGCTAATATCTAACGGTTGAGGCTGCTCTGGAATAACATCTACCCAATCACATGTGACTGCATTATAAGAAACAATCTTACCGTTTGGTGCATTTAGGTTGGTGTACATTAATAAACGCGAGTCATCATTTTCAATTACGTAAGTATCTGAATCAGTATGATCTAAAACGGTGATTCGAGTTGGGTTCTCGCAACTTAAACGCTCAAGATAAAGTTTATTACCAGAGGTTGATGTCGCGGCTGATATCACCAAATATGCATCGTCTTCTGTAGTATAGCCACTCACATAACGATGCTTCTCTTCTTCTGTGGCACCAAACACCACAGCATCGTCGATTTGTGGTTTGCCTATTTCATGAAAGTAGAGTTTATGTTGCTCGGTTCTTGCTGATAATTCGCTACCCTCAGGCTTATCGTAACTTGAGTAATAAAAGCCTTTTGAACCTAACCATGAAATGTCGGTAAATTTAGCATCCACAATTGGCGCTTCAATTTGCGCTTTAGTTTCAGTATTTAATACAAAAATCTTACGCCAATCACTGCCCGCTTCTGATATCGAATACGCTACAAGTGATGCGTCTTTAGAGAAGCTGACAGAACCTAAAGAGGTGGTTCCCTCTTCACTAAACGTGTTTGGGTCAAGAAAGACTTCTATCTCTCCGCCTTCTTTAGAGCGATACAAAACACTCTGATTTTGTAAACCGTCATTTTGATAGAAGTAAGTATAATCACCACGCTTGAATGGCTGTGAGGTTTTTTGGTAATCCTGACCTTTTGCGATTAAAGCGCGAATATCATCACGAAAATCAATATGAGAAAGGTAATCGAAGGTGACGTCATTTTGTTTATTCACCCACGCTTCTGTTTCTTCGCTTCTATCATCTTCTAACCAACGGTATGGATCAGCAATGGCATGAGAAAAATAGTGGTCAACCGTTGAGTCTTGTTTTGTGAAAGGATAAATCATAATGCATCCCTATTTATAATTAGTTTGTGTTATCTGTTTGTAGAATACGCTCATTAAAAATAGGAATACAACTGTTTGATGGTTTAAGTCTAGTTATTGGTACTGTAAGCGTTACGGTTCTGTCTATAGTGATAAATTTAAGGGTTTAGAATGTTTATTAATCAGCTTATTTTTGTGATTAAATTTTTATGCAACCTAGATCACACTTTTTGTAACATAAAGAAAAAAGTTTGTCGACAGATTAGAGAATTAGCTCTATTTTATCTCGAATCCACATTAATCGTGATCTGGATAACTTTCGAGCATTACATTACTCACAATAAACCGTCCGCTTACACTATTTATACTCTACTAATTTAAGTTAAACCCGTCTGATCCCCTCAGCACGGGGAGTTGTTGGTGCGCGTACTTAATAATTAAATCTGTTTTTATTACGGACAATAAAAATGAAAAAACACTTCGAGCTTATCGATAAACCCACTTTTTTCGGCGCAATATTACTGCTTTGTGCGGTTGTAATTCCTTTACTGGTATTCCCAGCTGAAGGGGCTGAGTGGATAGCCGTAGCTAAAACATTTATGACCGACAAACTGGGCTTTGCTTATCTAGGTCTAGGTTTAGCGGCATTTTTCTTCATGATCTACATCGTTTTCTCTGATATCGGCCAAATCAAACTGGGTGATCCTGATGAAAAACCTGAATTTGCTCTGTCGTCTTGGGCGGCTATGCTATTTTGTGGTGGTATCGGTGCGAGTATTTTGTACTGGGGTACCATTGAATGGGCTTACTACTACCAAAATCCTCCGTTTCAATTAGAAGCAGGCAGTGAAGAAGCGGTGCGTTGGGCGGCGACTTATGGTCTTTTCCATTGGGGGCCAATTGCTTGGTGTATCTATATGATCCCTGCAATTCCAATCGCTTACTTCTTCTATGTACGTAAACAACCTGTACTAAAAGTATCTGCTGCTTTAATGCCTGTTATTGGTGAAGCAAACAGCTTTGGTAAACTGGGTAAAGTTATTGATGTACTGTTTATCTTTGGTTTATTAGGCGGCGCGGCAACCACATTAGGTTTAGCGGCACCACTGATCAACGAAGGTATTAGCTACCTATTTGGTATTCCTGCAACAACAGGCAGCCAGATTTTGGTACTGATGGTGTGTACCGCTATCTTTGCTTACTCATCGTACATGGGTATGGACAAAGGCATTAAGATTTTAAGTAACATTAACTTCTGGGGTGCGTTAGGTTTACTGCTGTTTGTATTAGTTTGTGGCCCTACCATCTTTATGCTGGAAACCGGTCTAGATTCAATCGGTCGTATGCTGTCTAACTTCTTTGTGATGGCAACATGGGCAGAACCTTTTGGTGGCATGGGTACGTTTGAAGATACGCACTTCCCACAAGATTGGACTATTTTCTACTGGGCATGGTGGTTAGTATTTGCACCAAGCATGGGTCTGTTCGTTGCGCGTATTTCACGCGGAAGAACGATTAAACAAATGGTTTCTGGTGCGGTGTTCTTTGGCTCTTTAGGCTGTTCAATGTACTTCATTATTCTAGGTAACTACGGTTTATCACTGCAGTTATCTGGTGAATTAGACGTTGTTGGCATTCTAAATTCTGAAGGGGCAACTCGAGCTATCTTCTCTGTATTAGAGCAACTGCCATTTAGTACTTTTGTTATTGCTGTATTTACGCTGTTATGTGTAATTTTTACCGCAACAACGTTTGACTCTATCTCTTATATTTTAGCGTCAGTAGTACAAACCAACGTAACTGAAGATCCAATGCGTTGGAACCGTCTGTTCTGGGCTTTCACTCTATCATTCATGCCATCGGCGTTAATGTTTATGGGCGGCTTGGCAACACTACAAACAGCGGCAATTGTGGGTGGTTTACCGCTATTAGTTATCGCAGTTATGCTAATGATCTCTGGTGTTAAAGCAGCAATGCTAGACTTGGCACACCAAGATAATTACGTAGATCCTGTTATCAACATTTCTGACTTACCAGACGTTGATCCGTGGAGCAAAGAAGGCCAAGCATTGGCTCGCTTTGAGCAACTACGTGATAACGCAATTGAAGCAGCCGATCTTGAGCGTGAAGCAAACGACGCTATCTGGATGCTGAAAAAGCAACTACGTAAAGAAGCATTAGCTCGTGGTGAATCAAGCGTTGATTTAGGCGATGCGCCTGATGAAATCATTGAACAACTTCGTCAGCTAACGGATGATTCAACCAAAGCGAAAGAAGCGAAATTAGCAGCGTCTGACCTTGCTCAAGAAGCGCGTGTTTCTTTTGATGCACTAATGCGTCAAAAGGTTGAAGACGAAACTTTGCAAGCGAATGAAGATGTTAAATTGGCGATTAAAACAAGATTAAATACGCCAAGCTAATCTACCTTTATGGTTAATGTCTGCTGAAATACGCAGGCATTAACCCTTTTCTTTTCCATCGACTTACCCGCTACTACCTCACTCCCAACACAATCGCCGCTATACCTGATACTGAACACATCACCAAAGACACCTTTCTTATTGTTCCTTTATCAATTCTATCAACCACTTTCATAGCGACTAAATAACCAATAACCGAAGCCGGGAGTAATGGCAATGTAAGATATAAATGATTCAAGCTCATGTACCCAGCAGGCACTTGAACCGCTAATGAGATAACACTACTCACCACAAAGAAAGCGGATAAGTTAGCTCGAATAAGATTTGCTTCTTGATGCTGTAATAACAGCGCCATTGGCGGTCCACCAATACCTGAACTGGTGCCAAACAAGCCTGAAAAGAAACCTGCAATCGTCATTCTTGAATTATTTGGTTCAATACGAAATGGAAGCAAGCTAATCGCAACGGCAAGTAATACAACTACACCAATCCAAAGAGACAGCAGTTTTGCATCTACATAGTAAAGTAGTAAACCACCAAGCAAAGAGCCCGGAATTCGGCCTAAAAATGCGTAACCTAATCCACGAAAAGAGACATTTGCTTTGTATTTATAGGCATTAATAATGGATAAGAATAAACCGACAATTACGATTGGGCCCGGCACATAATTTGGCGAGATTAAAAATAACAATGGTGCAGTAACAATAGCCAAACCAAAACCAATGGCGCTTTGCACAAATGAGCCTATAAAAATCAGGAACATTGCAAAGAATAAACCGAGATCGATTAGGGGAAATTCCATAAAAAATGCCTTCTATTTATGGGGGAATAATAGAAGGCATTATGAACTAGATTTTAGAAAGGAAATAGCAGTATTACACTATTTACTTTTCATTATTACTCAACCGATTGCAGAGTTTCCCACGTTACTTCGCTCTCACCTTTTACCGTAGAGATAAATGCTGAATCACCGGTGATCATTACTGAGAACTCCATCGTTCTTTCTAAGAAAGTGGAGAACTCTTGGATCTGCTCCCAATCAAAACGAACCACTTCTACAGGGTATTGCTTAAACTTGCTTTGGTTTTGCTTCCACCACACATCAGATTTTGAGTTAAAGCTGTACACTTTAGTCACTTTTGATTGGCGTGATGCTTTTTTCATGCGATCAGGATCTGGCTCACCAGCATCAATCCAAAGTGAAATTGTATCATCGTATTCACGAACCCAGATATCCGGCTCATCAACCGCTGATAACCCTTTAGTAAACGTTAAATTTTCTTCTGCATTTAAGCAAAAAGCCAACACGCGAGCCATCATACGTTCAACGTTCTCAGATGGGTGTTGAGCGATGGTTAAGTTTACTGAATCGTAGTGATCACGGTTCATGTCCGTTAATGCAACACGGAATTTATAGATGGTTGGTTTGATAGCCACTGGCTTTCCTAAGTATTGAGAATTGGGGCATTGTACGCGATTCCTATAGGGATACTAGACAAAAAAAGCCAAGTACATACGCACTTAGCTTTCCATTAAAAATCGTCAACGTATTTTAGACGAGGCGATTATAGTCCCCTGATTAGTTTAGCTTACTTACAGATAGCTTCGCCAATATTAATCCATACTGCGTCAACACCAGGTTCATTGCCTTGAGTCCACCATTTAGCTTCCCAGCGGCTGCCTTTATGGTCAACTTGTGCGGCACCAGAGTAAGCTACAGTTGGGTTCCAACCTAGGTTTGCTTCAGAGATTAGTTCCCATGCTTCAACACCAGGAGCTGGCTCAACGGCTTGCACCCACCATTTTGCTTTATAAACAAGACCGTTATGGCTTACTGTTTCAGTCGTGTATACGTTCGCTGCGTTCCATGCTGGGTAATTACCTGCGTTTGGATCTGTAGCTGAACACTGACCATTGTCACCTTCGTTACCATCTTCTTTTTTAGCTTCCACGGTTACACGAGTGGTTGCTGATGCATCTAGGTTACCGTCAGTTACTGTTACCGTGATGTCTGCTACCGTTTCAGTTTCTAACTCAGGAGCTTTAAGAGTTAGAGATGCTGTACCCATGCCGCTTACTACCGTAAATGCATTTGTATTTACCCATGAATAAATTAACGCATCATTTTCTGGGTCAATCGCTTGTGCGTTCAGTGTGAACTGAGCACCTGCTTTCACGTTTAGTGTTGTTGGTAATGTTACCGTTGGTGCTTGGTTTTCTTTCGGTGCATCGTTAGTAATGATCACGGTGTCTTTTGCAGATAAACCCTTCTCATCAGTAACGATTAGTTCAAATGTGTAGCTTGTTTTTTCTTCTACTTCAGGAACAATAACTTCAGCTTTTGCTGATGTTGCATTAGTTAATGCAACCTTGTTGCCTGCTGTTTGAGTCCAAGAATAAGTTAGCTCATCACGCTCAGGATCGTAAGATGATGTACCATCAAGAACTACTGATTTTTCACCCGTTACCGCTTGGTCACGACCAGCATTAGCAATTGGTGCTTTATTTTCAGGTTCAACCGGGCCACCCGTGTCGTCACCATGACCTAAACCTTCGTGCATTGCGTTTAATATGTCACCATTATCGGCATCAATTTCCCAAGAGAAAATACCAGCAAGACCTAGTTGGTTAACATAGTTACCTTTTGCTTTTACAGAGCGAGCATCATCATAAGTGATTAAATCACCTGTTGCTGCTTTAAATAGGTAAGGAGCTTCTGCTTTCTCGTCATAACCATATTCCCAGCCTGCGCCCATGTGGTTATTTGCGATGTCACGGTAATCAAGAACACCGTCTTCCCACGTACCTTTAATTGGGCCCGTTGCAGTACCTGCAAATGGATTACCAGGTTGCGTACCTGTTACGCCAGCCCAACCACGACCATAAGCAGCAACACCAACAACCATTTTACTTGGTTCAACACCTTGCGCTAGCATTAGATCAACACCACGAGACGTGTAGTAACGTGTTTCGTCTTTCATGCTTGACTCATGTAATGCTGTTTGGTGGTTAAGATTGTTATTATCAAAAGCACCGTAAAAATCGTAGCTCATCAAGAAGATGTTATCTAAATATTGCTGTGCTTCTTTATAATCTACCGCTTCAATTTTATCATCACCTACACTGATTGCAGACGTTAAATCATAAGTACGACCAGTTTCAGCTTCTAATTCATCTAACATTACACGTAGATCTTTTAAGATAGCAATATAGATATCACTGTCTTTTTCTTTGTCACCTAAGTTAGGGTTTGCACCGCCGCCACCAGGGAATTCAAAGTCGATATCAACACCATCAAAGAATTTCCAAGTTAATAAGTACTCTTTAACCGAAGCTACAAATGTCGCACGTTTTGCAGTATCGCCCATTAAGAAGAATGGGTCAGATAGCGTCCAGCCACCGATAGATGGTAAGATTTTAAGATCTGGTTGCGCACGTTTTAATGCCATTAATTGGCCAAAGTTACCTTTATAAGCTTGAGAATATGCTTCTACGCCTTTTTGAGGTTTTTGAATCGCTGCCCATGGGTCATGAATTGCGACTTCGAAGTCTTTACGACCTTTACATGCATTTTGTAGAGCACCAAAGCTACCACTGATTGTTTTTAAACTGTCATTGATACCATCACCACCACACATTGGAACAAAGCCATAAAGAATGTGAGTTAAGTTATTTGCTGGCAGTTGATCTACGTTGTATTTACGATCGTAAACACCCCATTCAACAAAATAAGAACCTACAATTTTACCGGTCGTATTTTCATAAGGTTTATTATTTTCTAAATAACCAGTTTCTAGTGGTGCTAGGTGGCTACCATCTGTATCAGCAACTACGATTTCTTTTGAATCTGAAACGGTACAGCCATCAGCATTACATAACTCAAGCGTCATATTGTAAATGCCGCCTTTGCTAATTGGGAATGACGCTGTATTTTTTGAACCAGCACCTTCCCATACAAGATCATTATTCATGAAGATACGCGCTGTTTCAGCCACATCGCCAGACCACACACTCCACGAAATGTCGATATCGACAGAATCACGACGTGCTTTTACTAATTCATTATATGCAATAGCACTTGGATCTACATCAACCAATGCGTATTTGTGATCAGCCCAATCAAATGATGGCTTTCCAGGTGCAGAAGCTTGTGCTTGTGTTGCTAATAGCCCGCCAATAAGGCCAGCTAATAATGTTACTTTTTTCATTAGGTTATCTCTAGGTCTATTCAATTCAATTGCCTGCATAATACAAAGTCTTAAATTTGATACCAATGAGTTTTTTTTATCCTTACGATTAGAAATGCAGATCGTCATATTTTCGACGTTAATTATTTGACGAAATATCGATAAATAACATAGTTATTTTAAATAAATATATTATTCCTTTTTTAAATTAAATTATTTGCTCACAAGTGGTGTCGAAAAAAACATCACAAGTAAATTTCCATCTACAATCCAATAAATTGCCATTATTGAAATTTTGGGAGGAGTATCACAACACAGCAGTAAATGATCTGGTAAGCCAGGGGGGCGAAATGCCTCGTTATGATGGTAATAATACATAGAGGTACTAATTAGAACTGAAATATACTCTTTATGAATTTGAAAGGGCATCACGAATGAAGCCGTTATGCTTGGTCAGTTTCTCTGTTGCACTTTTTGCATCGAGTCCTGATAGCACCATAAGAATCGCGGTTTTACAGTGGTTATTACATTGAGATAGCGCTTCTGAAGCTTCGCTTTCTAAACAGCCTGTCGCTTCAATAACTATATTCTTTTGTCTTTGTACTAATTTGGCGTTGGTTGCTTCTACATCAACCATCAAGTTACCGAATACTTTACCTGTGCGGATCATCGCGCCTGTTGTCAGCATATTAAGCACTAGCTTTTGTGCTGTTCCGGCTTTCATACGAGAAGAACCCGTTACTACTTCAGGGCCAACCACTGGAGTCATGTTGATGTCTGCCAGTTCAGTCATTGGACTGTTTGGATTACAGCTTAATGTAGCGACTGTCGCACCAACCGATTTTGCGTATTCCATTGCACCTAGAACATAAGGTGTACGACCGCTTGCTGCAATACCCACTACTACATCTTTCTCATTTAACCCTAAATCTTGCAGATCAGAAGCACCAAGCTCTCGGTTGTCTTCTGCATTTTCGACAGCTTTTAAAATCGCTTTATGGCCGCCTGCAATTAAGCCAACCACTAAGTCAGGGTTTGAACCATAAGTCGGAGGACACTCACTCGCATCTAAAATACCTAAACGGCCTGAAGTGCCTGCGCCGGTATAGATTAAGCGTCCGCCTGATTGAAATGCGATTGCAATGGCATCAACCACTTCTGCAATTTGTGGGAGAATGGCTTCAACAGCTAAAGCTACTTTTTGATCTTCTTTATTGATCACTGTCAGCATTTCAACCGTTGATAACACATCGATATTTTCACTGGCTTGGTTACGGCTCTCTGTCACTAATGTGGTTAGATCAATTTTCATAATTAGGTTCTCTTCAAAAGATAAATTCTCAATTTCAATGGTTGTCATCATAAAGAATAAAAATTACATTTAATAAAAAATTACAACCAAGGTTATTCTACGCATCCAAAATAGATGGCATCACAACCGCTAAAAACTCCATTTGATTTGAGCGTATAGCAAGGTACTTGGATTTTCTCCAAACACGCTATCGCTCGCTCCATCAAAATATTGCACTACACCAATTAATTGCCAATCATCGGCTAGTGAGTAGGTCTGATTAACACCTACAAAGAAAGATCCATCATAGTAATAACTGTTCATAAAGGTGAGTCTTGATAATGGCGATAAATCCACACCTAAGCTTGAATACCATGTCCAATGGGTAAAGCTCAGGGTTCTAGCACTGAGTGGGAGGTTAAGATAAGCCATCGCATTGTCGGCATCTTGAGGCTCTGAGATATACATGAGCGAGCCTTGAATTACCCAATTTTGAGTTCCATTAAAGCGATAATCCATTTCAAGGCTTGAAACACTGGATGCAACAAGATCTTGGTTATCATAACGACGTTGAGTGGGCTCAAACCAACTTAACTCACCACGCAGCCCTGCGCCATAAACATCCCCTGCAAAGCCTGCACCTACCACATAATCTAGCTGGGATTTACCGAGTAATACCTGCATGTCCCACCCCTGTATATTAAACAGATACCGCGCTGCATAGCTATCTAATTCACTGTCTGCACTGGGATTAAAGACCAAGTCAATGGAACTCGCGAAACCGAGTTTTTTACTTACCATTATCGCATCGGTTCCCGGGCGCTCTTCATAATCAAAATCATAGATGGAATATGAGTTGAAGATATCGTTTGGGTTCCATACGGTGGTCATTCCCCAATTAATGCGAAAGCGCCCTGCTCTAAATTGCCAATCATCTTTATTCCAATTGAGATAAGCTCGATCAAATTGCGTGTTTCCTATCATCCCTTTTTTATCTATCCAATTTTTAGATAAATCAACATAGCCAGGATCATAAGAGATAAAATCACTATAATTCGAATACTCTGCGCTATCACCAAACAATAGACGGTTACGCATACTCAAATTCACTCGTAATTGATCATTAAATCGGTATTCAAAATTAAAACGTTGATGGACGATATTATCAAAGATAGCGTCGCCCGAGTTTGGGATGGTACTGGTTGCCATGTACTTTACATAGCCGTTTAAATCCCAATTTTTCTCTGGGGCTAAACCGGGAATTTGAGCGTGGCTTAATAAGGGAAGTAATAATAAAAAAGGCACGAACTTTGTGAGTATTCTCTTCATCAGTTCATGCCCCTTAGTGATACCTATTCTAGATAAGTATTATGTCTGTTTGATAATAATCAGGTTACGACAGTTCCTTGAACTTTATCAACAATTCTTTCTGCTCTTCAGTCAGATTCGTCGGTGTCGCCACAGTAATAACCACCATTAGATCACCCGTCGCACCTTTACGGCTCTTCACGCCTTTTTCTTTCATGCGGAATTTACGACCGTTTTGAGTCCCTGCTGGTACTTTTAATTTAAAACGGCTTTCTAGGGTTTGGATCTCAACTTCACCACCTAATGCAGCTGTCGCAAAATCGGTAGTTACTGGGCAAATTAAATCATTACCTTCACGTTTTAAATGCGTGTGCGGACGCGTATTAATCTGAATTAATAAGTCACCCGCTGGGCCGCCGTATGCGCCCGCTTCGCCTTTACCAACAAAGCGAATTTTCTCACCGTCTTCAATACCTGCAGGTACTTTAACGTTGATTTTTTTGTTCACGCCATTGACTGGTAATTCGATAACTTGCTCACAGCCGTTAATCGCTTCAGCAAATTCAACCGTTAAGCTAAACTGACGATCTTGACCTTTTTGTGGGCGTGGTTGACGCTGTTGAGAGAACATATCTTCAAAACCACCGCCGCCGCCAAAACCACCACGTGAACGACCACCAAATGCGCCACCGAAAATATCTTCGAAGCCACTAAAACCTTGGCTATGACCACCGCCAAAACCGCCGCCACCCATGCCACCATTTTGGAATGCTGAATGACCATAGTCATCATACTGACCGCGTTTATCAGCATCAGTTAGAATTTCATACGCTTCTTTAATTTCTTTAAACTTATCTGCGGCTTGCGCATCACCTGGATTTTTATCTGGGTGGTATTTCATCGCAAGACGTTTGTACGCTTTTTTGATCTCTTTTTCTGTACTACTTTTGGAGACACCAAGGACTTCATAATAATCACGTTTAGACATGACTTAACCTCGTCAATGAATAGAAACAGGCATAAAACAGAGCTGCTCATACCTTTCTTAAATAAATCTAATCAAAGGAGTTTATGTCCTATCAGATTAAGGTCAAGATCTATCTCACAAAATGCGGCAGTTATTGCGGTTTATCTTCTTTCAATTGTCCATCTTCAAACACGATGACTCGCTTCGCTCTATCAAATACCCTTGAATCATGGGTAGAAAAAATAAATGTAGTTCCCTCTTCTTTATTTAAGCTCTCCATAATGTCAAGCAGCTCTGCGGTGCTTTTAGCATCTAGATTTGCCGTTGGTTCGTCTGCCATAATAAAGCGTGGCCTTGGAGCGAGCGCTCGTGCAACCGCAACTCGTTGCTGCTGCC
This sequence comes from Aliivibrio sp. A6, assembly GCF_028765505.1. Taxonomy (NCBI): domain Bacteria; kingdom Pseudomonadati; phylum Pseudomonadota; class Gammaproteobacteria; order Vibrionales; family Vibrionaceae; genus Aliivibrio; species Aliivibrio sp. A6. The sequence continues at coordinate 13,295 of NZ_JARACR010000038.1, forward strand.
CGCCAGAGAGTTGGGCTGGCCTTTTATGCTGCTGATCTTCTAAGCCTACTTTTTTCAGTAAGTCTTGAGCTCTTTGTTTGCACTCTGCTTCAGCGTGACCCTGTAACTGCATAACGAACTCCACATTCTCTAATGCGGTTAATACAGGTAATAAACTGTAGTCTTGAAAGATGAATCCTATATTGTCACGGCGAAACTCTATCAACTTCTTTTCGTCCATAACTGTCAGCTCATTACCATCAATACTCACTTTTCCTGAGCTAGCGCTGTCGATCCCACCCAACATATTTAATAAGGTTGTTTTTCCTGATCCTGATGGTCCAATCACCGCAACAAACTCCCCTTGCTCAATAACCAAATCAAGGTGATCAACCGCATGGACAGGAAAATCCAACTCTGGGTTATAGGTTTTGCATAACTGCTCAATTTTTATCGTCATACTTTTTACCTTATTGTTTCTCTGCCATGGCTTCGACGGGTTTCTTTTTAATAATTTGATGGGCAGGATAAAGCCCTGCTAATACACTGACACACCACACCGTCACAAAAACGGTGACATAATCACTAAAAGCGACACTTGGGTATAAAACCGAATCAATACCAAATGCATTTAACCCTTCTGCCATCGCTTCAAGTGGAATTCCGGTTTTGCTAAGAAGAAACAATAAAAATAAAGAGAAAATAACACCAGAACCCGCGCCAATTATTCCAATAAAGCCGGATTCTAAAATAATTAAACGGCGAATATTGCCTTTCTTCATTCCAACCGCCATTAATACGCCAAACTCTCTGGTTCGCTCAAAGACTGACATCAGAAGAATATTGATGATGCCAAAGCCCATTGCGATAACAAAAATAACTAAGATCACTTGATTACCGGCATTCATCGAACTCATCATTGTCGACAGTATTGGCTGTAATTGAAGCCAATCTTGAACCTTATTTTTATTTGATATAGAACTCATTAACTGCTCTCGAAAATCACTAACTTGAGCCTCATCGTGCAGCAAAATTGCGATTTCATGATCAAAATGCACTTGGCCAAGTTGTTGAATATCAGCTTTTCGGACATACGCGTTGGCATCATCAAACGTACTGGATGAGGTTTTAAAGATCCCCCTAACTCGAAACGCCGCGCCAGTAACATCACCAGTAGTATCGGTAAACGTGAGCACGACTTTTGAGCCAGCTCTGAGCTTTAATCGATCCGCCGTTTTCTGTGACACTAAAATGGGATTTCGACCTTTATTATCAAGCCATTCCCCTTCAAGAATATGATCTGCAATTGGGGTTATCTTAGGCTCTGACTCTAAATCAATGCCGTTTATTTGAATACCACGCGTACTGCGTGCTGACGCTATCATGCCATTAACTAAGGTTCTGCTTGTCCATGCTTTGACTTGTGGTGCTTGTTCTAGCTGTTTGGTTATCTCAGCTTCATCATCAACCACCAGATTAATGTCTGGATTTAATGCGTAATTTTTCTGATGGATTTGAATATGACTGGTTTGCCACTGAATGGTATTTTTTACCAAATTATCAATGATCCCATTCATAAACCCCATCATCAACATAACACCAGCGACACCAAAAATCATGGCTCCCAACATAATGGAGGTTCGTAATTTATTGCGCCATACGTTGCGCCACGCCAATTTAACCAGCATGCGAACTTCCTTTAAGTGCAGAGACAATCGAGAGATGGTAAATACGCCACAGTGGATAAATAAGACAGAGCAATAGTAGCCCTATTACAATCACTATCTGATCAATAAATAAGCCTGAACTAATTAATACTGGAATAATAGGTTCATAGCCAATTTCAAGCATAGCTTGTGCTGTATCTCCGGTTAAGGTAATAGGGTTAATATACAAATAGCCTAAGATTGGAGCCGCGATAATTAGCCCAATAGCAATACCTAACAATCCGATAAACAGGGATTCAAGAACTAATAACTTTAATAGCTTTACTCGAACCATTCCTGTCGCTAGCATCACACCAAATTCACGCTGTCTTTCTAAGGTCATCATTAGTAAAGTGGCAAACAGGCCAAAGCCAACAATGCCGTATAAGATGTACATCATGATAATGCCACTCACCCGATCAATTTGGATCTGCTGTTCCATTTCGGGGCTAAGATCATTCCAAGGCCGAACGGCCACACTTGAACCATACCCTATTTGTAGATCATCCACTGTTTGTGACAGTTGTGAAAAATCACGAGTATGCAGTACCCAAGCGGTGACTTGATCTTCTGTGCTAAATAAATGAGATGCTTCTTTGATGGGTAAATAGATAAGTTGGTTATTCAACTCAGGCATTGGAAAATGCACAATCCCTTTAATCAGATACAATCCAGCAGCGGTTTGACCTCGATAGCCTTGCCCATAAAGCACAACCTCGTCACCAAGGGTGAGATTAAAAAATTGGGCAAGCCCTTCTGATATAAGAATGGCTTTATCGTCTGATGAGAAGTAGCTTCCTTTAACGACTTTATTTGCCAAACCAGAATAAGCGGTTTCTGGTGTTGGATCGACACCCACCACCATCACGCCTTTTGATTTATCATTCGCGGCAGCAAGAGAAAAGGTTTCGATACGTGGAAGTGCAAATTCAATATTAGGCTGTTGCTTGGTTGGTTTGATAAAGTCATCGCTCATTGGCAATAAATCATCAATGCTATGGCTTTCTTTAAACTCTGGGTTTTGCAGTTGAATAAGGCCCGTAGATAAACGAGCCGCATTCTCGATGTTTGCGGTATAACTGCCCTCTTGAATGCTTCGCATTAATAATGAAAGCAACAAGGCCAACGCCAACGCAGAGGCCGTTAGCAAGGTTCTTCTTTTTTGTCGCCATAGGTTTCGCCAAGCTAACTTAATGAGCATGTTTACCGCCTAGAAATAAGGAATTAATGGCTTAATTACGTAATGATTTCATTTGGCCTTGTGAGAAAAACTCATCATTGATCAGAAAATTAAATTGCGCTTTATGGGTAATCATTTCGGTTTTATTACCGGGTTTATCGGCAGGCACCATTTCCATTCTTGTTGCTACCATGCGATTGCCCATTTCTTTAATATCATAGGTTGTCATGGTATTAACTAGCTCATCGAATTCATCATACGACTCGACTTTGCGTTGTAAGAACGTCTCTTGTGATATCCATAAACGTACTTTACTCCACACCACAGGTGCATCAGGTTTTGCTATTGCATCAATCACCCATGTTTTATCGCCGTCGATCACTTCTTGTTTAACCATTTTGTGGTCGTAATCCACCACTATTGAAGATTGGTTGATCAAATCATCATTGGTAAAATCAGAGCCCATCCATGACTGGCCCAACATTGAAGGGGCTATTTTTATCACTCGCTCAATATTTGGTATCCAACTCCACATCTCTTTATCACGCTTAAGAGAAGCACTGCCGCGATCTTTTGCTGGCCCTGTAATCAATACTAAAGAGAGATTTTGTTCCTTAGTCCAGCTCTTCATGCTCATGCTGCGAGTCCAATCAGGACGTATAATGTTCATGGTTAATTCTGTGTAACTTGAATTACCACGCATTTGAGCATCCGACTTTTTAACAATCGTATTTGCACTTAACTCATCAGCAGCAAATACGTGACCTACTACGCCGAAAAACGCAAAAAACAGTACTATTTTAATTAATAATTTTATTTTATGTTTCATATCACACCCCAGCCATGATGCTTAATTTATAAACACATAATAGAATGTTTAGGCTAATATTTTCGTGACCTCTAAGACGAAATTATCCAAATCTTTGTCATAGAAATGTCAAGTTCGATCCATTGTATTTATGGCAAATTAAAACCAGCGTTTAACTTGATTCATGTAATCAACAAACTCATCACCAAAAAGTTTAACCAAGATTTTTTCTTCTGGTTCAATTTGAAAACGGTTCATATATGTAACAAAGCCGAGCGCACTCACCAGCCCTAGTGGGTGTTGGGTATAAACCACTGAACTGAGTAAAATAAGCAAGAAACCAAGGTACATAGGGTTACGTGTATATTGATAAATTCCTGAACTCACAAGCGATGAACTGCTTTCTGGTTTTAATGGGTTTACTGTGGTTTTAGCGTCTCTAAACTCTTTTACACCCCACAATGCAATGACACCACCAAGCGTGACTAAGCTAATAACCAAAGCGTAAGTTAACCATGGTAGATAAAATAGAGTAAATGGCATTATTTTATCAAAGCCAAATACAGTTACCATAAACAGTAGCATGACTAACGGCGGTGGAATTCTCAACTCTAATTTTGATAGCATTTATTCTCCTTAAAAACGTGGTATATTCTTTCCATATAATTATTGTATTAACTTTAGCAGTCGAGATTTATATGTCATCTGATTTTTATGGCTCTAGTGCCGCTTATGCCCGCCAAGAAAGTGGCTACCGTGAAAAAGCATTAAAACTGTACCCTTGGGTTTGTGGTAACTGTGCGCGTGAATTTGTTTATTCAAATTTACGTGAGTTGACGGTTCACCATAAAGATCACGATCATACTAATAACCCAAATGATGGCAGTAACTGGGAACTTTTGTGCCTTTTCTGTCACGATCATGAGCATTCAAAATATACAGAGCATGACCAGTACGGTTCTGAAATTAAAGCGGGTGAAGATGATCATCAAGGTGCAACACACAACCCGTTTGCAGCTTTAAAATCAATGATGAAAAAGTAATTCTCATTACAGATTTATATGGCCTTTCAACTCACTGAAAGGTCATCTCTCCTTCCCTACAGTCTATATTTATATCTCATCATGAAAATCCAAAACAGCCCAGTAACTCAGCATCAATTTAATGGTGTTGATTTCTATTTAAAGCGCGATGATAAACTTCATCCTCAATTTTCTGGCAATAAAGCTCGCAAGTTTATGGGGTTATTAGATGGTGATTTCCCTGCGATTACCACGATTATTGGCTATGGCTCACCACAGGCAAACTCACTTTACTCATTAGCGGCACTGGCTCAATTAAAAGGCTGGCAATTAGACTTTTACGTTGATCATATTCCCTCTTTTCTACAAGAAAATCCAAAAGGGAACTACCGCGCGGCCTTAGCATTAGGGGCAAATATAATTGCATTGAATGAGCGTGACGATGCGATAAAAAGTGACGGTACTCTTTATTCAAGTTTCGACTACATCCACCAAGCTCGACAGCCCAACGCTCATGAGTTATTTGTGCCTGAAGGGGGTCGCTGTGGTTTAGCTGAAAGTGGGGTAAAGCAGCTGGCGACAGAGCTTATAGCATGGAAAAAAGAGCAAGCACTCAATTCTCTAACGGTTGCCTTACCATCGGGTACAGGAACAACGGCTCTGTTTCTTCATAAACATTTAAAAGCCCACGATATAAACGTGATTACCTGTGCCTGTGTTGGCGGAGATGCTTATCTTACCGCACAATTTTTAGAACTTGGGGAAACCGATCATCCTGAGATTTTAACACCAACGAAAAAACACCATTTTGGAAAGTTATATCGTCACGATTATGATGTATGGAAAACACTTCTCTTACAAACTGGTGTTGAGTTTGAATTACTATACGACCCGCTAATGTGGCGTTGCTTGAGTAATTGGTTACCCAACAACACCAATCAGACTCTACTTTACATCCACCAAGGTGGTTTGTTAGGCAATGAAAGTATGCTGCCTCGCTACCAACGAAAATTTGATTAATCTATCACTGTATATACAACAAACTTCCATTTTTAGGATAAAAAATGAAACATATCGCACTGCTTTTTTGCTTAACTTTGCTCTCTCATTCTGTATTTGCTTCTTCTACATTAGAAACGGTTGAAGCCATTGAACTATCAAGCTCTAGTACTATCGGTATTTCAGTTCTAGATACCGCAACAGATACTACCTGGAGCTATAAAGGCGACCAACGCTTTCCAATGATGAGTACATTTAAAACTCTGCTTTGTGCTCAAATGCTGTACAACTCAAGTAATGACCTTTTAGATAAAGAAGCACTAACAAGAGTGACTCAAGAATCTATCATTCCATGGTCTCCAATCACTGAAAAGTTTATCGGTGAAACAATTAGTACAGAGAGCGCATGCGAAGCTACGATGCTGATGAGTGACAATACTGCAGCCAATATAGTATTAGCACAGACTGGAACTCCAACTTCTCTCACGCTTTTCTTACGCTTAATTGGTGATGACATTACTCGATTAGACCGTATTGAACCTGAATTAAATGAAGCACAAAAGGGAGATGTCAGGGATACAACGACTCCAAATGCGATGACAAATACACTTAATGAGCTGTTATTTGGTCAAACACTTACCACAGCAGACAAAAATACCTTAAAAGGTTGGATGGTCAATAATAAGGTCTCAGATCCATTATTACGTTCGATTCTTCCAAGAAACTGGTCAATTGCGGATCGCTCTGGTGCTGGTGGTTTTGGATCTCGTGGTATCACCGCTGTTCTATGGAATGAAAAGCGTGCGCCTATTATTATGTCTATTTATCTGACTCAAACGAATTTAGACATGGCTGCACGTAATCAAGTGATTGTGGAAGTGGGCAATGCAATATTCAAAGAATTCAACATAAACTAAGAAACTACGTATAATCTTTCCCAATTACTTTTTAAATAGACGTGAACTGTATGATTATTTTTACTACCAATTTCGGCGATATACACATTGAGCTAAACAAAGAAAAAGCACCGGTAAGCTCAAAAAACTTCTTAAAATATTGCCAAGATGGTTTTTACGAAGGCACTATTTTTCACCGTGTTATCAAAGGTTTTATGATCCAAGGCGGTGGTTTTACTGCGGACATGCAAGAAAAAGAAATGCGCGCACCGATTGTGAATGAAGCGAACCGTGGTTTGAAAAACTTAAACGGCACTATCGCTATGGCGCGTACTGATGCGCCTCATTCTGCAACCAGTGAGTTCTTTATTAATATCGCGAACAATACTTTTCTTGACCACACTGCAACCACTAACGCAGGCTGGGGTTATGCGGTATTTGGTGAAGTGACGATTGGCATGGATGTGGTTAAGAAAATAGCAAAGATCAAAACCAAATCTATTGGTGAGCTTGACGATGTTCCAAAAGAGAGTATTGTGATCGAGAAAGTGACGATCGTTGAAGAGTAACGAGCTCTTTGTTATCTCAACATAAACACTAACAACGGTGCTGGTTTAGCACCGTTTTCGATCCTATTAATATTAACAATGGAACTCTATTTATGTCTTTATCTAAAAAGTTAAAACATATCTCTGCTTCTTTGCTTTTCATTACATCCTCTAGTACATTTGCTGCTGATCTTCCTATTTCACCAGAGAAGATCATCGCCCCCTACCCTGAGGTAAAAGTCACTACGCTTGAATCAGCTCAATCTCTTATCAATGAATTTAAGCAGCATCAGTATCAATTGGCTAATGTAAGTAAAACAGATCAAATCCCTTCGTTCTTTGTTGAAAACCTACCAAGCGATCTGAATTCACTGCCTGTCCAAGAGAAGATTTCAGGGTTTATTCGTTTATTACTGCCTACCATTATTGAGGTGAATAAACGCATAAATACGGTTAGACATGACGTTATCGCGCTATCAAAGCAACCTAAAAGTGAATGGTCGAAAGAAGAAACAGTATGGTTAAATGATTTAATGACGTCTTATGATATTAAATCAAACAACATTGATGACCTACTTTTACGTCTTGATATTATTCCTGTTGGTATGGTTCTAGCCCAAGGGATTGATGAAAGTGGTTGGGGAACCAGTTACTTTGCAGTTAAAGGGAATGGATTATATGGAGAGCACTTATCTTCTAAAGGCGGTAAGTATTTAAGTACCCCTGGTGGGCATGTAAAAGTAGCTGCATTTGATAATTTGTTCGCAGGAACTGCACGTTACATGTACAACTTAAATACGACCTCTGCCTATAAAGATCTTTGGATTTTACGTAAAAAACTAAGTAGTGAAGGTAAATTATCAGGTTATAAGTTAGTTGAGTCTTTATCTCACTACTCTACGCGTGGCGATGCCTATGTTGAGAATTTACAATCTCTAATCAAGCACCATCAACTTGATAGCTTTGATAATGTTGAGTTTGATAACACGGCTCCGGTACGTATTCGATTTACTCATTAGAAACAAAAAAGGTTGCGACTTATCATCGCAACCTTTTAACTATTAACTATTAACTATCTAAATTTATTATCGTCTATAGCGACAAAATCACACCGGCAATCGCCGCACTCATCAAGTTTGCTAATACGCCTGCAGTAATCGCTCTGAATCCCATTTTAGCGATGAATGAACGACGCTCCGGAACCAAGCTCCCTAAACCACCAATCAAGATAGCCATGGTTGATATATTGGCAAAACCACATAACGCAAAGGTAACAATCGCAACAGAATGTGAGCTTAGTTGGTCTTTCACTTCCATTAATTGAATGAAGGCAACAAACTCATTCACCACGATCTTATTACCAATCAATGAACCAGCAAGAATCGCTTCATTCCATGGCACACCTAACAAGAAAGCTACTGGTGCAAATAAATAACCAAGGATCAATTCAAAGCTTAGTTTTAAACCAAAGAAATCACCAACATGACCAAGCAAGCCATTAAGTAAAGCAATGACACTCACAAAGGCTAATAGTGTTGTACCTACTGCTACTGCAATACGTAAACCAGACATTGCCCCATCCGCTAATGCTTCAAATACGTTTGTTGCGTGGTCAATCTCAACAGAGGTAATTTCATCGTCGTTATTGGCTTCATCACCCGGTGGCACCATCATTTTAGCCATTAATAGGCCAGCAGGTGCTGACATGAACGCTGCTGAAATAAGGAAATTAAGATCCACACCTAGCGACGCGTAACCTACCATAGTACCGCCAGCCACTGACGCTAAACCACAAGTCATTACAGCAAAGAACTGTGAATCACTCATGTGCTTTAAGTAAGGTTTTACAACAAGAGGTGCTTCTACCATGCTTACAAAGATGTTTGCTGTAGCAGCAAGTGATTCTGCGCGTCCTGTGCCTAATAAACGCTGTAACCCACCACCAATGAAGTTAATTACTCTAGGCATGATACCAAGATGATAAAGAGCAGAAATAAGTGCCGAGAAGAATATTATGATACCAAGCACATTAATGGCAAAGACAAAACCTACTTTGCCTGTCGCTAAGCCACCAAATAAAAATGCAATCCCTTGTTGGCCATAATCAATTACGCTTGAAACGCCTGCAGTTACTGAGTTGAGCACTTCTTTACCGGCTGGAACATATAAAACAAGTAAAGCAAAAATGATTTGTAAACCAAACGCTAAAGAAACGGTTCTTAGAGGGATATTACGACGATCTGTCGAACATAAATAAGCAAATAATAAAATGGCAAAAATACCAAGTAGCGATGTCATGATAGAAACCTGTGCTATCGAAAATAGAGCAGGCATTCTAATGCGCAAAGGTTTGCGTGCAAGTCGGGATTGATAACACGCTGTTAATGAGATTTAGATCACATTTCTTACTGTACATAAGTGGTTGATTTATAAAACGAGACAAGCGACTTGAATGACGATTATTTCTATATGGAAAATATATTTCTTCCATTAAAAATAGTCGCTATAACTCATTGATTAAATTAACATCACCACCTTGATGTCAATTTAATCAATAACTATAATTTAACCCATTTCAGAAGAGATTTATCCCAATAGGGTTGCTGACCAATATGCTCACGCAGGAACTCAATGACTGCGGTAATTTTTCTTGGTAAGTGCTTACGGCTTGGATACGCTGCATAAATTGGCATCTGTTGACTCGCTTTCCAATCCGGTAGTAATTGAATGAGCTTTCCTTCACTAAACTCATTAGTTAGTAAATAACTTGCTAAATAAGCCACTCCCCAACCTGAGATAGCTGCATCTCGCACTGCTTCTGCTAAATCGACACGATAGTTTCCTGACACTTTGACACATAACGTTTCATTGTTCTTACTGAAATCCCAATTGCTGTAATCACGATAGCGGCTTTGGTAAGTAAGACAATTATGCTCTATAAGATCTTGAGGATGATGAGGAACAGATTTATCAATCAAATAATCCGGTGAGGCCGCTAAAACAAAGCGAGAATCTGCCAAACGTTGTGCAACATATCCTTCTGGGATATCTTCAAAGTTTGTTACCCATAAATCTAAACCTTCTTTAAGCATATCTGCTCGGTGATCGAATAAGCGAACTTCAACTTGCAGATCGGGATATTGCTGTCGTAACTTATCAATCGCTGGGATAATATGCATAGTCCCAAATGATTGAGATAACCCTAAACGTAGCACTCCAGCAACTTCATCTCGTTCATCATCCATAATTGCGCTGGCTTCGGTCATTGCGTGATACATTTTCTCGCAATACAGATAAAACTGCTGACCTGCATCGGTAATTGTTACTGATCGGGTGGTTCTTTGTACCAATTTCACATTAAGATCGGCTTCTAGCACTCCAAGCTGTTTACTAACATGAGACGTTGATACTCCCATTTGCTTTGCTGCCGCAGTAAAACTGCCCGCTTTGGCTAAGGCGTAAAATATCACCATTTGGCTGGCTCGATCGTGCATCTATCATGTCCTTTACTGCAAAAGGGAAATTGGGGCGAAGATAGTATCATTAATCCTACTAATTAGGATTTATTTAATATCATCAAACTCAACTAAGATTACCGCCCCCTTTTCATCCATTGATTCAAGAGTCACTTTCAACCCTAACTCTTTATGATAAAAATATTCACCCAATGTTAAAGGCGCATCGTTCATTGAAGTTGTTGATGGTTTAGTATCAACTAAGTAGGCTTTAATAGTGTGCCCATTCATTTCAGCTATTCGTACAATAACGCCATTTAAAAAAGGATCACTTTCATCCCAATTTTCGTACTGATTAATCTCTTTTCTGTATTCTAAAAATATATGCTTATTCTGGATCAACGTTAAAAATCGGTATCCTTGAATATCATTCTCACTCCATATGTACGGTAAATAATAACGACCTGATTTAATTATTTCTGGTACCCTTAAATCATAATCAAGCCAACCAGCGTGTACTTGATAAGAAATAGGATAAAGGCGTGCACCACCACCATTAAGCGTATTCGTAGGATCACCTGAAGTTCCTTCTGTGCATGTATCATCAATAATGATTCCTGACGCTTCACGCGTACAACCATTTAACGATAAGCCATGATATCCACCTAAATTATGTCCAAATTCATGATTCCACATCCACATTTTATGGCTCGAGCCATTACCAATAGACCAATTACCAGGTAAAGAAGCTAATCCAGTCCAACTGCATCGAACATTTTGAGTTGATACAAAAAACAATTGATAATCACTAAGATTGACTTGATCTTTAACCGCTTCTTTAGCGTTATCTACTACCTTAGAAGTACATAGTGAAGGTTTCATTCCAATATCAATACCGTCAATGACATCAAATTGAATATCTAATTCCCCATGAGAACTTCTATAAACAGCGTCTGACAATGAGAATGCATTACTCTCTCTATTCGCTAACGCTTGCTTTATCTGAAGATCCATACTTTCTAAGTTTGGTCCAATATCACTATAATAAGTTGAAATCAATAAAGCTTTTTTATTACCAATTACAGGTAACGTTTTCATAGTTGAATACGGTATATTTGTTTCCCAATAATAATGCGATGTTTCAAATAGATCTGACTCTATCATCTCTACTTTGCCATCATTATTTTCACCTAAAAAATGGCCATAATTACCCGTATCACCAGTGTATTTTTGGGTAATTCTTATCTTCGGCGTTTTTGTGCCGATAACGTTGTAACTCCAGAGTCGCATCGACGAATAACCAGAGCCAGAACACGCAATAACACTCGGAGGATAATTAGTGTTTGTAACTCCTAAACAAACGTTACTTTTCCCTTCGCTAATTGCATAAACGCTTTTCAGGTTAAAATGATTACCTGATGAAGGAAAATCAATAAACCATTGCTGGTTAGGCTGACCATTACACTCTGATACACTAATGTTTTTAAAATCATCATTAAGGGATAAGCACTTATGTGAATTCATTAATCTTATCTCTGTTTCTCCCCCCTTTTGGCTTAACTGCCAATCAGATACTTCAATTTTTTTTGTTACCTGTTTATTTTTATACATAAAATCAACATGATAAACACCTGCTTTTTTGAAAAAAATCTGACCACTACTAGAGCGAGCAACAATATCTTCATCTACAGATTGTGTACCATCTTTAATAATGCGATAAATAGCTACGTCTTTTATATCTATCGCTGTTAAGTAAGATTCTGACACATTCTTCAAGTGAAAATTAATACGAACTTCTTCATTAATATTAAATGAATTAGATTCAGTTTTAGCTTCTAAAGTAGAGTTTATTGCTTCTGGCGGGTGGGTTACTTCTGGAAGTAATATGTTTTCGCTATTGCACGCACTGAGAAATAGTAAGAAAACAAATAATTGTACGCATAACTTCAATGACAAATTCCTTTTTAATATACATATATGTTTTTATATCCTCATGAGCAAAAATAAATCATTCACAAAAACAAAAGTTATGCATATATAAAATCATTATGATAGTTCTGTCATTAAATAATTCCCGCAATCAAAAAAACAAGAAAAAGCTTACAAGTTAATTACTTAATAAACTTATTTTATATCGATTTATTATAATTTTTCATATTAAACGAATACAGTACATCTTCAATGAAGCTATTACTTCTCAGTAAAATATTCGAGTAATATCTGGTGCCATTCTGTCGTTTCACGTATTTGCAGCAAAGCACGGTTAATTTCTTCTTCGTATTCGCTATTTTCGACTAAAACTAGGCCATAATTTTGTTTTTCAAGTTGATATGGTAGAACGACTAAATCAGCAAACATCTCTTTTGCTTTTCCTTGTTTAATCATATAACGCAATACTGCATCATCTGCAACGATGGCATCAACATCTCCATTATCTAGAGCTACTAATAATTCCCTCATATTAGGATACGTTTCATGGGCAATGCTGTGATCAGTCAATAACAAAGAAGTCGTTGTTGCTTGTTTTGCTCCTACTTGCAATTTTGATAAATCATTCACTCCTTTTACATCAAACCGTAATTGCTCTAGCGTTAACGAACTTGCCAATATCGCAGTAATACTGGCAATGAAAACGGTTGAAAACATAGCAATCAATACCGTCATTATTCGGGCTGATAAGGTTTTAAACTCAAAATAATTAAAAGGGCCTTTGGTAATAAACAGTACCCCGAGAATAAAAGCTTCTGCTAACCGACCTCGCTTGGTTGGCATAGAGTAAAGTTTGTCATTATTTTTACGCTCAAGAAAATAATAGAAAGCCCCGACACTTATCGCGACAAAGAAAAATATACCAAGCGCTTTCCATAAGGTTTTATTGGTAATGATGCTAATAAATGAATCAAGATAACCACGGTTTTTTACCGTAATGGCAAGATGCGTTTCATAAAATGAGTGTGAGAAATCGACATGTTCTTCACGATCAGGAGTAATTGATATACAAGAGACACCTACATCTATATCTCCTTTTTCAGCGGCTAACAATAGATCGTCTAGTTCATAATTTTGAATTGAATAGTCAACCTTCATGATCTCTGAAATCCGCAGCCATAACGTCATACTTAGACCTTCGAACTCTTGGCTTTTGTCATGAAAGATAAACGGTGGGCAATGATAGGTTCCAACTTTAAGCTCGGTATTCGCTTCAGTTTTTTCTATCCCTATAAGTATTGTTACCACAAAAATAACCATTGAAATAACACAATAACGGAAAGCCCTTTTCTCATCATACATACCACTCTCCCGTGAACCCTAAATACGCCCTACTGAATTGATTCTCTTATTAAAAGGTAGCAGTTGAATGGAGATTCTTCTAATTATCGAAATTAATACTTAAGATAAGAGACAAAAAATCCCCTTTAATTTTAATTACTAAAGAGGATTTTAATTAAGATGGGTTGTTTACCCTTGGAGCTACCTTGAATTTGAAGTTAATTAAAAATCAATACGATATACTGATGTCGTCCCACTGACCTCATTTGCAACAGCAATAAAATGTTGGTTTAGACGAGTGAAATATTTTATCGACTCAGGGCCAAGATCGCCTGCATTAGGGTTATAACTCCCATTTTTACACTCCCCTTCTTCATCAACCTGAGTACATACACCTACATCAAAATTACGATTATTCACATACGTAACAAAGCGAGAAGATTTTGGTTCTGTTACGTCATACACCATCACGCCCAGG
>NZ_JARACR010000039.1:0-24193 GCF_028765505.1 Aliivibrio sp. A6
CCTGGGTAAATGGTAGTCTTTTTCTGTTTTTGCTATTCTATTATTTGTATCTAACGTATTAAGGTTAATCATGAAACAAGATATTCACGGTCATACAGTACTAAACCTCTTATTGAGTGCGGAAAAACCGCTTTCTCGTTTGCAGTTAGAGGGGATGATTGAAAGTGAGTTTGGTAGTGAGGTGTGTTTTCATACGTGCAGTCAGCAAGGACTAACATTAACTGAGTTGCTTGATTTTCTTTTATCTAAAAAGAAAGTTGTAGAGTTGGATTCTGGGTTAACGGCAAATCCAGAACGTATCTGTAATCATTAGTGTATAATACCAATCTACATAAGTATTTGATCATTCTTGCTTGTTAAAATCGATTATATCTGCGTTATAAATTTTGTAATTAGATCCACTAGTTACTGTAATTTATGCCTTGTTCTAATCGATTTTTCCTACGCAATTATCTGAACAAAGACTTATCCAGAATGGTATAAAAACAAATGTATATTGATAAAAAAAGGTCGCATATAAATGCGACCTTTTTTATAAGTAAATAGCGTCTCTAGATATGAGTAAAATAGCTTGTAATGCCATCTAAGAACATTTGTACTGAAATCATCAGTAATAGCATTCCCATTAGTCTTTCAATGGCAGCTAGGCCTTTTTCGCCGACGATACGTTGGAATAGCTCTGAGAACATTAAAATAACGGTAGTTAAGGACCAAGCGCCTAATAATGCCAAGCTCCAATCAAGCATTCGATCAGGTTCTTGATGAGCAAGTAATAATAATGTGGCTAGAATTGATGGCCCTGCAATCATAGGAATGGCTAATGGCACAATTAGTGGTTCATCCCCCGCCCCTAAGCTAGCGCCTAACCCTCCCTCTGGTGGAAAGATCATTTTTAAACCGATTAAGAATAAAATAATCGCTCCAGAGATAGATACTGCTTCTTTTTTTAAGCTTAGAAAATTTAAGATCTGCTCTCCCATGTAGAGAAAAGACATCATGATCGCAAGAGCAATAAGAAGCTCTCGAATTAAAATAATACGTCTTCTTTTCTTTTCTACGTGTTTAAGAATAGAGGTAAAGACAGGTAAGTTACCCATTGGATCCATGATCAGAAAAAGCATGACGGCTGCGGAAAGAGTTTCCATAAATGAGTACCAAAATTTAAATCATAAAAAGTAGGGTAAGATCATAACATATATATTTATTTGAGATGGGGGAGAAGCGTGACATTAATGCGTAAAAAAGGAGCAACATGTGCTCCTTTAATGAATGATAAATTATTTATCCATCATGTGTTTTTTTCTGATATCCAGTAAGGCAAAAACACCAAAGATAAGAATGGACCACTTCTCCCATCGACTCATTGATATTTTATCCCCAAATGCGCCAATGAAAATTAGCATTTGTAATCCGTGCATTATAAATAAAAACGCAGTCAGAATATAAAGCGCAATCGCTCCAGTTCCTGGAAAGGGCATAAATAAGTTAAGTAATAGCATTAGCCAAACAAACCCAATAGCGATTTTGGCTAGAATGATCAATCCTTTCATCTATTCTTCTCTCTCATACAATTTAAAGGTAACTTGCCCTGCGGTTTTATCACGATGTAAATGCCAATGAGCAGGAACCGGCAAGGCACTGAGTTCTTTTTCTGCTTCAATATATATCATGGCGTTTTTCGCTAACCATCCATTATTTTCTAATTTTGTTAACGTTGTTTCTAATAAATCTTTTCTAAAAGGAGGATCGATAAAAACCACATCAAAGGGGGTTGCCGTTTTATCTAAAAAAGTGAGAGCATCGGTATGATGAATCTCGATATTATCGGCTTTCAAACTTTCCGCGTTTTGTTTTAATTGGGAGTAAGCTTGTTTATTTAGTTCAAGCATGACGACAGCTTCTGCACCACGAGAAGCCGCTTCAAAGCCTAAACCGCCACTGCCAGAAAATAGGTCTAAACAACGAGCGCGAGGAATATCTGGCGCTAACCAATTAAAAACCGTCTCTTTTATTCGGTCTGTTGTTGGTCTTAATCCTTCAGCATCATGCACAGGAAGTTTGCGTCCACGCCAGCGTCCGCTGATAATACGAATGCTTCCAGAGCGACCATTTGTGCCAGAAGTGCGAGATGAGTGTTGTTTACGTTTAAGCATAGATATTGTGACCGCTCAGAAAGTGATAGTATACGAGAAAATTGTACCAATTTAATTCTAGGATTTCCCAATGACAGGCAAAAAGAAACGCGGATTATTGTCTTGGTTAGGTTTTGGTGATGAAGAAAAAGCCGAACAACCAACAGTAGAGCAACAATCAGCAGAAGAAGGCACTGATACTTTATCTCAAACACCGTCTCAAGAAGACAGTATTGTTGAGAGTGTAGTGGAAGACGCACAACTTGAACAGTCTAAAGAGACTGAAGCGCTTTCAGTTGAAGAAAATAAAGAAGAAAATAAAGCTTCAGTTGAAGAAAGCGAAAAGAGTGCAACAGAGTCACTAATTACAGAAATGGAGCTGGTAAATCCAGAGCCTGCAGTTGAAGTGACCGTGGAGGAAGTTCAAGAAAAACCAACAGAAAGTTTCTTTGCTCGTTTAAAGCGTAGCTTACAACGTACAAAAGAGAATATTGGTGCGGGTTTCTTTGGGTTATTCAGCGGTAAAAAAATAGATGAAGAGCTGTTTGAAGAGTTAGAAGAACAGCTACTGATTGCTGATGTAGGAATGGATACAACAGTTAAGATCATTGACAGTTTAACTGAGAAAGCCAGTAAGCGAGACCTGAAAGATGGTGAAGCGCTATATGGCTTATTAAAAGAAGAAATGTCAGAAATTCTAGCGAAAGTGGAACAACCGTTAGAAATTAATGAGAAAAATATGCCACACGTTATTTTAATGGTGGGTGTAAATGGTGTTGGTAAAACAACGACCATTGGTAAGTTAGCAAAACAGTTCCAAAGTGAAGGTAAGTCAGTGATTTTAGCCGCTGGTGATACGTTCCGTGCTGCGGCGGTTGAACAACTTCAAGTATGGGGCCAACGTAACGATGTGCCTGTAATCGCACAACACACTGGAGCGGATAGTGCGTCAGTGATTTATGATGCGATTGAAGCAGCAAAAGCACGTAAGGTGGATGTGGTGATTGCTGATACTGCAGGCCGTCTCCAAAATAAGAGCAATTTAATGGAAGAATTGCGTAAAATTGTGAGAGTAATGCAGAAGATAGACCCAACGGCACCACATGAAGTGATGTTAACGCTTGATGCCGGTACTGGACAAAATGCCATTAGCCAAGCAAAACTATTCAGTGATGTTGCTCCAGTAACGGGGATTACATTGACGAAATTAGATGGCACAGCAAAAGGTGGGGTTATCTTCTCTATTGCCGACCAATTTCAAATTCCAATTCGTTATATCGGTGTTGGTGAAGGAATTGATGATTTACGTCCATTTGTGGCGCAAGATTTTATTGATGCATTATTTAGTCGTGAGGAATAACGCGTGATTCGATTTCAGCAAGTGTCGAAAGCCTACCGTGGCGGTCGTCCAGCATTACAAAAAGTAAACTTTCATCTTAATCGAGGTGAAATGGCTTTTTTAAGTGGTCATTCTGGTGCGGGTAAAAGTACCTTGCTGAAATTGATCTGTGCTATTGAGCGTCCAAGTGATGGCAAAATTTTATTTAATGGCCATGACATTACTAAAATTTCAAATCAAGACATTCCTTTTTTACGTCGTAATATTGGTATTGTATTCCAAGACCATAAATTATTGATGAATAG
Organism: Aliivibrio sp. A6; assembly: GCF_028765505.1. Classification (NCBI taxonomy): domain Bacteria; kingdom Pseudomonadati; phylum Pseudomonadota; class Gammaproteobacteria; order Vibrionales; family Vibrionaceae; genus Aliivibrio; species Aliivibrio sp. A6. The sequence continues at coordinate 3,777 of NZ_JARACR010000039.1, forward strand.
AACGATCTTTGACAACGTAGCATTACCAATGCGCGTGGAGTCAGTGCGTGAAAATGACATTAAACGCCGAGTTTCTGCAGCGTTGGATAAAACAGGCCTGTTAGATAAAGCCAAAAGTTACCCGATGCAATTGTCGGGTGGTGAGCAGCAACGCGTAGGTATCGCTAGAGCCGTGGTAAATAAACCAATGCTACTTTTGGCCGATGAGCCAACAGGTAATTTAGATCCTCAGTTGTCTCGTCAAGTATTTAACTTGTTTGCAGAGTTTAACCGTGTTGGTGTCAGCGTATTAATGGCATCTCACGATTTATCTCTTATTGGTGGTAATAAATATCGTCGCTTCGATTTACATCAAGGTTGTTTGCGTGAGGTAGCAGATCATGGCTAAACATAAACCTAAAAACACCCAAGGAGCATCTAATGATGGTTTTTGGGCGACACATAAAAAACAAGCTAAACTTTCTTTTCAAGAGTTATTACGTCGCCCTTTAGGTAATTTATTAACGCTTGCTGTGATAGCAATGTCATTGACGTTACCATCCAGCATGTATTTAGTCGGTAAAAACTTAACGATAGTCGCTTCTAAATGGCAAGCGCCTTCACAAATCAGTTTGTACCTACAACAAGAAGTTGCTGAGTCTAAAGTTCAAGATTTAAAAAGTGAACTTGAAGGCTGGAAAGAAGTTGAGGCGGTTAACTATATCTCTCCACAAGAGGGATTAAAAGAACTCAGTGAGCAATCTGGCTTCGAGCAAGCACTTACTTTACTTGATAGCAATCCGCTTCCTGCAGTGTTAATTGTCTCTCCTAAGAGTGATTGGCAAGATAAGGATAAAGTAAATCAATTGGTGAATCGCCTTAAGCAACAGTCGTATGTGAATGAAGTACGTTTAGATGATGATTGGCTAGTTCGATTAGAGGCGATTAAGCATGTCGCTGTAGTCGTTGCAACAACACTCGCTATCCTTATGTTTGTCGCTGTTTTCTTGATTGTGGGTAATACGCTACGTTTTAATGTGCTAGAGCAGAAAGATGAAATCCAAGTAATGAAATTGGTTGGTGCTACCAATACTTTTATCTTACGTCCATATTTATATACGGGTATGTGGTTTGGATTATTGGGTGGATTTATTGCTTGGTTATTTACTGCCATCATTACCGTTACGCTGAATGGGGCCGTAGATAATGTTGCGGTATTATATGAAAGTGTATTTAGATTAGTTGGACTGACATGGGATGAAAGTTTGTTATTACTGATGTTATCGTCCTTTTTAGGTTTATTTGCTGCGCGTATTTCAGTATTACGTCATTTAAAAGAAATTGAGCCGGTATAGCGTTTATATGCAGAAATAGCCTAGAACGATCATTTATCTGATCACGATCTTACGAAACCGTTAATTCTTTGAATTAGCGGTTTTTTTGTGTTTTTTTTGTTAAAAAGTGAACTTAGTTAACAGAAGTGAGTCCATAAAGTGTGGATAATTCTCCGCCTTTCACTTGCAGTCTGCTTATTTTAAGTACATTATTGCAAGGTTAAGTTAAGTAATACCAAGAAATAAATGGGGATTTGAATGTCGAAAGAGATGTATTCAATGGCAGCCGTTTCACAAGATAGCATTGATAGTTATCTGCGTTCTGTTAATAGTTATCCGATGCTAACAGTGACAGAAGAGCGTGAACTGGCCGAGCGTTTACACTACAAAGAAGAAATAGAAGCAGCGAAAGAGCTTATTTTATCTCATCTTCGTTTCGTCGTGCATGTTGCTCGTGGTTATTCTGGTTATGGCTTGCCTTTAGCGGATCTTATCCAAGAAGGTAATGTCGGTCTTATGAAAGCAGTAAAACGTTTCAACCCTGAAGTGGGTGTTCGTTTGGTTTCCTTTGCAGTGCATTGGATTAAAGCTGAAATTCATGAATACGTACTAAGAAACTGGCGTATTGTGAAAGTAGCAACGACTAAAGCGCAGCGTAAACTGTTTTTTAACTTAAGAAAGAATAAAAAACGCCTTGGCTGGTTTAATAACGGTGAAGTTGAAGCGGTTGCAAAAGATCTTGGAGTATCTCCTTCTGAAGTGAGAGAAATGGAGTCTCGACTTGCAGCGCAAGATTCAACGTTTGAGGCACCAGCAGAAGATGATGACCGTGATATGGCTTTCACGGCACCTGTTTATTACTTAGAAGATAAACAATCTGACGTGGCTTATTCTTTAGAAGAAGATAATTGGGAAGATTACACCAATAATCGTTTAGCAAATGCCATTGCAACATTAGACGATCGCAGTCAACATATCGTGCAATCTCGTTGGTTAGCTGATGAGAAAGTGACATTACAAGAATTGGCTGATACTTACCAAGTTTCTGCTGAACGTATCCGTCAACTTGAAAAAAATGCGATGAAAAAACTAAAAGACGCGGTTGGTGATGTTCTTTAGTTAATAAGCATAGAATAAGAATCAAATAGAAGGCTGATCTCTTTGGGGATCAGCCTTTTTTGTTTTTAATCCCTGTGAGTTTGAGCTGTTTTTATAGTTTAAGCTGATTATTTATCTTGTGTATAACTAGGGAGTTAGCTGTTTAGATCTTGCAATATGGTTTAGAAAGCGAGATAAAATAAAGGATTAAGATAAGAACTACTATCCACACATTAAAAAGGATCCTTACTACATGTAGTGGATCTATTTTATTTAAACCACTTTATCAACGCAATCCACAAGGTTTTCCACAGGTGAGCGAAAAGTGAGCAGCTTTTGTTTGGTCATAAAAATATGTGGATAATAACTTTGTGTATAAGTTGTTTTTATCCTTACGTACTCTGTGTTTTTCTTGTGGTTAATCAGAGGTACAATAAAGAAAAAATAGAGAGTGGAAGTCAAAATGGAACAGTTTCAACATATCTCAGTAGTCGATGCTCAACATAAACTACAAAATAAAGATCTTAATGCGGTGATCGTCGATATTCGAGATCCCCAATCTTTTTCCCGCTCGCACGTCGATGGCGCATTTCATTTAACTAATGACACAATTGTTGAGTTAATGAATACAGTGGATTTTGAACAACCAGTATTAGTGATGTGTTATCACGGACACAGCAGTCAAGGTGCTGCTCAATACTTACTAAACCAAGGTTATGATGAGGTTTATAGTGTTGATGGTGGTTTTGAAGGCTGGCATAAAGCAGGGTTACCTGTGGAGAAATAAAATTATATGCAGAGATTAATCGCATTATCCAATCCAAGAGCAGGGCAGGCGTTTATTGATTATATGGCATCAAGGCATATCGATATTCGTATGATGCCAGAAGGAGATGGTCAGTTTGCGTTATGGGTGGTATCTGATGATGCTTATCTACTGGAAGTTGAGTCGGAACTTCAGGCTTTTTTAAGTGATCCTAACAATACGAAATATCAGTCTGCCTCTTGGGATATGGCTGATACACGAACAGCAAAGTTTGCTTATGGTTCGCCAGATCTCATGAAGATGATTAAAGCAAAAGCGGGATTCTTTACTTTATTCATCATGGCGGTTTGTATTGTTATTTTTGCACTGCAGCAGCTAGGTTGGAATAATTCGATTTTTCAAGCGCTGCATTTTCCTGCAAGTCAGGAGCAAAGCATGGAAGTATGGCGCTGGTTTTCTCATGCATTACTGCATTTCTCTGCAATGCATATCATCTTTAATTTACTGTGGTGGTGGCAGTTGGGTGGAGACATTGAATTACGTTTGGGGCGAGCCAAGTTAGTTCAACTGTTTTTATTCTCCGCCTTATTTTCAGGATTAGGGCAGTATTGGATAGAAGGGGCAAACTTTGGTGGGTTATCAGGCGTAGTATACGCATTGCTAGGCTATTCTTGGTTTATTGGTTGGTTAGCTCCAGAGAGAGGGATTTCTGTCTCTAAACCGATTGTTGGCTTTATGTTGGCATGGATAATTCTAGGTTATGCTCAACCTTTTATGGCCATTGCGAATACGGCGCACCTTGCTGGCTTGGTTACTGGCTGTGTGATAGCCGCAATAGACAGTAAGCTGAAAAACGCATAGAAAGAAATAAAGAGAATAAAGAAATGAGCAAGACACTTGGTGCCTTGTTCATTTTTATTTTGATATAAAGATTACGATAGTATCGCTGTTACTGATAAATATATTTAGTAAACAGTAAATCTACCGCGAGCGTTTTTCCTGTCTCGGCCAGTAAAAGTTCATTGATTGCCGTTAAGCATTCTTTTCTAATTTCTTCCCTACCAGCCAATGATTTAATTCGTTGCTCTGGTTGTTGACCTAGAACCTCAACTAAGGCATTTCTAATTTGTGGATTGTGATGCTCTAAGTTAGGCAGTTCTCGATTGTCAGCCACTAGGATATCAACTCGGATCTGGATATAACCGAGCCTTTTCCCTTGGGTAACAAAGTTGGTTGTTAGGTCTGGTGCTAGTGTAAAGTAGCCCATTTGTGGGGCAACACCGTCTTCTGCAAAAGCTGCAGGGGCAAAAAGTTGGCTAATTATTAGCAGTAACCCTGCAAATAATGATTTCTTTGTCATTTTCTAATCCATTCGTCAGTCAATTTATTTTATTACTTGTTACAATAGTCGGCAGTTGTGAGAAAAAATTAACCGTTATCTCTCAATATAATCGATATATGTGAGAGATCTTATAGAGAATATGTCAGATATCAATTCTTGGTGTGCTTCTGTACTGAAAAAAGTGCAGTGGCAAGAAGCCGATAGCTTTAAGTGTCGTAACGAATGGCAGCAATATTGGTTGCTTGGGCTGGACTCATTATCTCGCCGTTTAGAGCAGCATTGCCAAGTGCTGTCTGTATCGGTTTTAGATAATACTCATATTAATCCGAGTTCATTAACCGAAGAAGAAACTAACCTTCTTAGCAAAGAGGTTTGTCTGCGAAGAAAGGTGATCTTAAAGGGCGATCAGACTTCCTGGGTGTATGGTCGCACGTTAATCCCATTATCATCGCTTCAAGACCAACCACACGACTTAACACGTCAAGGTCATGTACCATTAGGTATTACGGTCTTTAGCGCTAAGAGTGTCCATAGGGACAAGCTACAAGTCGCAAAAGTCATGACGGATAAAGGGGAGTTATTTGCTCGTCGTTCTCGTTTATGGATGAATGAAAAACCAATGTTGGTTGCAGAGTTGTTTTTACCAAATGCACCTATTTACTCAAAGGAAATGGAATCATGACCATGTCAAAAGCACAGGCGTTTTGGCAATTAACTCGAATGAATCGACCTATCGGTTCGTTGTTGCTTTTATGGCCAACATTGTGGGCACTGTTTTTAGCCGCGGATGGACTCCCTGATTGGCATGTTCTGGTTGTATTTGTACTCGGTGTTTTATTTATGCGTTCTGCGGGTTGTGTGATTAATGACTTTGCTGATCGTAAAGTCGATGGTCATGTAAAGCGTACCGCTAATCGTCCGTTACCTTCTGGACTTGTTTCTTCTAAAGAGGCACTTACGTTATTTGCTGTTTTGGTGGTGTGTTCATTTTTATTAGTGTTAACCATGAATACGTTAACGATCCTGCTATCAGGAATAGGGATAGTGCTTGCCATCGCTTACCCATTCATGAAACGTGTTACCTATTTACCTCAATTTGTACTAGGTTTAGCATTTAGCTGGGCTATCCCAATGGCGTATGCGGCAGAATCAAATCAAGTGCCACCTGAAGCGTGGTTGTTATTTGTGATTAACGCGCTATGGACAATTGCCTACGATACGCAATATGCAATGGTAGATAGAGATGATGATTTAAAGATTGGCATTAAATCAACGGCGATTTTGTTTGGTCGTTTCGATAAGCTCATCATAGGCCTACTGCAGTTAAGTGTACTGACGTTATTGATTATTCTTGGTTCTCAGTTAGCTCTTTCGAGTGTGTACTATTGGGGAGTGTTAGCTGCAGCAGGATTTTTTGTTTATCAGCAATGGTTGATTAAAGGTCGCGAAAGAGAAGCATGTTTTAAAGCCTTTTTAAATAATAATTATGTCGGTGGTTTAGTCTTTATTGCGATTAGCATGAGCGTGTTAATTTAAGTTTTCGACTTACTGATAAAAGAAAAGCCAGTATGATACTTTCAATAAGAAATCTCATACTGGCTTTTTTTGTATCTTAAAGAAAATTAATCTTCTTTGTTCATTACCGCTTGGATAGTGAGTTTTATCTCTGGTGTTAATAGTTTTGAGATGTCATGAGCAAAAGGCGTAACTTTTTCAAGTACTGCATTTCCATCGCTGTCTAAATAACCTTCGGTTTTTAAACTATTAAACAAGATACCAAAAACCCCTTTATCGAAGAACTCTGGGGCATTAATTCCATGCAGACGGCTTAAACGTTGAGCCATTATTTGGCTTTGCTCTTCTAATTCACTCTTATCTAATTCAGGCGATGCTTGTAAATGCGTAAGAGCAATTGCATAGCGTTGTAGTGTTTCTGAAATAGTATGAGCCAATAAGTGAAGTTTACGAATATTGGTTGGGTTAAGTTGTAAAAGCCCATTTTCGAGTACGATTAACTTTTGACGAATTAATTCATCAATATGTTGGTTAACCACATCGCTCAAACCTTCGTCGCCATAATGCAAAAATAACTCAGCTTTAAGGAATGGGTAGATCTTTTGAATCTGTTGTTGGATACCATCAACAGAAATTGAACGAGACTGCACAACTAATTTTGCAATTAATGATGGTAATGCAAATAGGTGAATAATGTTATTACGGTAGTACGTCATTAGAATTGACTGGTTTCTGTCTAATGAAACAATTTCACCGAGTGTGTCTTTTTCAATAACGAACTTATCAAGAGCAATCGCATGTTCTAACAGCTCTTCAGCACTTTCCATTGGTACGGTGGCAGTGCTTGAGTAAGGAATGTTTCGTAGCAGCTGTAAGTAACAATCTAACTGCTCAGTTAGATCTTCTTTACTTAATGCGCGCTGACGAGCTGCAAGTAATGCTGTTGCACATAGCGTTAATGCATTGGCAGCCGCCGCATCATTAATATGTGTCATCATCTTATTGGCAATGCCATTCACCACGGGAACCATCCACTCTGGTCTTTGTGGCTCAATCGGGTTAATTGATTCAGACCAATTTGGTGCGTGTTCATTTAAATAATGGTTTAGTGAAATAGGCTCACCAAAGTTGACGTATCCTTTACCGAAATTACGCAGTTTACGTAGCGTACGTAATACCTGTCCTGCATTTTCTTTTTCTTTACGCTTACCTTGCAGCTCTTTAGCGTAAGTGGTGACTTCCATTACGTGTTCATAGCCAATATAGACTGGCACAAGCGTTACTGGGCGGTTTAACCCTCGCAGCATAGCTTGAACGGTCATTGCTAACATTCCGGTTTTTGCTTCCAATAAACGGCCAGTACGTGAGCGTCCACCTTCACTGAAATACTCAACTGAATAACCTTTTGCAAAAAGTTCTGCTAAGTATTCACGGAAGATAGTTGAGTAAAGACGATTACCTTTAAAACTACGACGAATAAAGAAAGCTCCGCCACGACGGAAGATAGGACCCGCAGGGAAGAAATTTAAGTTAATGCCAGCTGCAATATGTGGTGGTACTAACCCTTCATGATAAAGCACATAGGAAAGCAACAAGTAATCCATGTGGCTACGGTGACAAGGAACGTACACAATTTCATGGCCTTCTTGTGCTAGCTTACGCACAGTAGACGCGTTATTAATGTTTAAACCTTGATATAAACGATTCCATAGCCATTTAAGAATACGGTTACCGTTTTTTATCAGTGAGTAAGAGAAGTTTGTTGCGATCTCTTCCATGATGTTCATGGCTTCTTTACGCACTTTTTCTATATCGACGTTACGCGTTTTAGCTTCTTCAAGAATGACCTTTTCAATCGCTTGTGATTTTAATAAACGATTAAATAGCGCTTGGCGATTAGGTAGGTTAGGACCAGAGGCCGCCAATTTTTGACGAGAGAAGTGAATCTTAGCCACTCGTGCCAGTTTATGAGCAATTGCTTCATCTGCACCGTGGTTATCTGCCATATAGCGTAAAGACACCACTGGGCTGATACGAACGGTTGAATCACGCCCTGATTTAATTAAGGTTACAAATTTTTGAGGGCCATTCAGAGGCATCAGATGAGGTTTACTCGTTCCTTCTTTTCCTGGTCTTCTTCCCCATAAAATAGAGGTTGGGATCAGTTGGAAGTCTGCGTCTTTGTTTTCTTCGTGATGCTTTAGAACTATTTTAAATAGATCTAGAGACTCTTGTGGTAGGTCGTCATCAGTATCGAACATTTTAGGTCCGATAGATGTGAACACGTAGCGTGGGTATTCCACATCATCAATTGTGATCGGAGAAAGAGGGTCTGGTAGCCCTAGTTCTAATGCACTTTTTTGTAATGTCAGTAAATCAACATGCGAGCGAAATGGCAGGGCATAGATGATTGGACGCTCAAGATCGATCTTAAGGTCTTCAATTGGGTTCGATGGAATCGAAGTACTCTTCACCATTACTGATAATGGCAATTTTAGCAAAGAGTGATAAATAGTGTGTCCTGTAGACATAATGACAATAACGCCTTAGTTATGTACCGATCGGTCGGTTTATATAGTTGCTTACAATTTCACGGCAAGAATAGCAGAACTGGTCAAACCTTTTAATAGAAATGAACAGATTATCCACAATAGTACGAGTAATATGACATAAAAGTCGTTAATTTTGCCGCCTTTTTAATCAATAGGTCTTTCAAAGCATAGCACAGCTGTATATACTCACAGTTAACTGTATAAACAGACAGGTGATTTATGAAGCCGCTAACGGCAAGACAGCAAGAAGTCTTTGAGTTAATCAAAGCAAAAATTGATGATACTGGCATGCCACCGACACGAGCAGAGATCGCTCGTGAGTTGGGATTTCGTTCAGCGAATGCGGCAGAAGAGCACTTAAAAGCCCTTGCTCGTAAACAGGTTATCGAGATTATTCCTGGCGCTTCTCGAGGTATTCGAATTCTTTTACAAGATGCAGAGAATGAAGAGCTTGGTGTTCCTTTAATTGGTCAAGTGGCAGCAGGAGAGCCAATTCTTGCTCAAGAGCATGTAGAGAGTCACTATCAGGTTGATCCTGGCATGTTTAAACCACAAGCTGATTTTCTATTGCGAGTGAATGGGGAGAGCATGAAAGACATCGGAATTATGGATGGCGATTTGCTAGCGGTTCATAAGACGCAAGATGTTCGTGATGGACAAGTGGTTGTCGCACGAGTGGATGATGACGTAACCGTTAAACGTTTAGAGCGTAAAGGGTCCATGGTTTTCCTTCATGCAGAAAATGAAGAATTTGCTCCAATTGAAGTAGATTTAACATCACAGAGTTTAAGTATTGAAGGTCTTGCTGTTGGTGTTATCCGCAGTACAACTTGGATGTAATACTTACGTATAATTACTATTCATTTAGATAATCTTAGGAATGAATATTATTAAATTGTCATTATCGCTTGTTTTTCTGAAATAGAACTTTACAAGTGGTAATGATAGTTATTATCATCTAGTTTCTTTCATAGGAGATGATAATGACACAGCTCGGCCATAAAATTCCTTCTCGCCTACTGCAACCTCTGTGGTTAAGAAGCCGTGAAAGTATGATCGATAACGGATTAATTTACGATCCTATTGCAGCTGCTGCATGTCGACATTGTCACCTCTCTTCTGACTGTCTCTCTGGAGATATCGATCAAAAGCAATTACTCCATGCCACTCTTACCGTTCAATGTGATCAATACGTTTCTCGATTTCTAAAATCTAATCCATCGGGGTGGGTGGTGAATGTCGGTGCTGGTCTAGATACGCGTTTTTATCGATTAGATAACGGTCGGTGTCATTGGCTGGAACTTGATATCAATGAAAATCTTCTCTGGCGACAAAAGCTGTTTCATACCAATGAGCGTTATTATTTGCGCTGCGGCTCTGCAACAGAAGAAAGCTGGGTAGATAACCTTCCCGTGCCACACGATGTACCAGTCATGATTGTCTGTGAGCATGCATTATTAGAATGTAATGAAAAACAGTTAGCGAAATTTGTCCAGTTATTGGGTCGTCGTTTTCATCATGCAGAGGCGTTGTTTGTGGTGGCGGGGGATCGCTGTAATACCATGATAGGCAAAAAGCTCGGCAGTATTGAATATCAACATGGTTTATATCAACCAAAGCAACATTTTACGGGGTGGCTACCGTGGATAGAAAAATTATCTGTGACATCGCCTCTTGAGCATGATTGTACACGATGGAAAGTATGGCAGCGCTGGTTGTCTAAATTTCCACTTTTTAAGCACAGAGTAACGCCATTGCTAATTCATATGAATTGGTGAATGTGTGAAACAAATTAAAGTAGCAAAGGTTTAGGTTCAAAAAGAAGTAAGTAATAATACGATTACTTTTCAATCTTGGTAGAGCTTATGCTACAGGCACTAAAAAACCTTTCTCTACACCGACAGGTATTAGCGTTAGCTATTCCTATGGTGCTTTCAAATATCACTATTCCGTTATTAGGGTTAATTGATGCTGCTGTCATTGGCCATCTCGAACACGCATGGTATTTAGGAGGGGTTGCAGTAGGCGGCACCATGATCAGCGTGACGTTTTGGTTGTTGGGTTTTTTACGCATGGCAACCACTGGTTTATCTGCACAGGCGTATGGCGCTGAAAATAAAATGTTACTGAGCCAAACATTTTCTCAGGGTATTTTTTTAGCGCTCTGTTTTTCTTTTATTCTTCTTCTTTTTCATCAACCTCTTTCTTACGCTATTTTTTCTTTTAGTGACGCAGCACCTGAAGTTAAGTTGTATGCCGAGCAGTATTTCTCTATCCGTATATGGAGTGCCCCGGCAGCGTTGAGTAATTTGGTTATCATGGGCTGGTTACTAGGAACGCAAAACGCTCGTTACCCTATGTGGCTTGTGATCATTACTAACGTTATAAATATCGTACTTGATTTATTATTTGTGGTTGGCTTTGATTGGAAAGTAGAGGGGGCTGCATTTGCCTCGGTCATTGCGGACTATTCGGCTTTGGTAATAGGCTTGTTCTTTGTCTTTAAGCAAAGTAAAAAATTAGCGTTACCTCGTTTCATTATGCCAATTGCAGATCTTCTTTCTGGTTTTAAGCGTTTATTTAAATTGAATCGAGATATTTTCTTACGCTCATTATGCCTACAAGCGTGCTTTACTTTTATGACGTTTCAAGGGGCATCGCTTGGTGTTGATATTGTGGCAGCTAATGCGGTATTGATGAGCTTTTTGATGATGATTTCATATGGTATGGACGGTTTTGCTTATGCAATGGAAGCCATGGTAGGAAAAGCCATCGGAGCGAAGAGTAAATCTCAGTTATCTGATTCTTTAATCGGCACGACTTTTTGGAGTTTCATTATTAGTTTGATACTTAGCTTAGCCTTTGGGCTTGGAGGTTATCAATTAATTTCAATGATTTCTTCTATTGGAACGGTACAACAAACGGCGCTTATTTACCTTCCTTGGCTTGTTGCTATGCCATTAGTGTCGATGTGGTGTTTCTTATTGGATGGGATTTTTGTTGGAGCAACTAAAGGTTCTGAGATGAGAAATTCCATGTTTATTGCGATGTTAACCTTTTTTACTATGTGGTGGTTAATGCAAGATTACGGTAACCATGCATTGTGGGCTGCGATGTTATCTTTTATGGCTATGCGTGGTATCAGCTTAGCAATTACCTTTTTTATACAATGGAGAAAAGCAATTTTCCTATGATAGGCCAAATAGTTTATTGTATTGATAGTTAAATAGAAAATGGGGTAAGTTAAGGCTTATCCCATTTTCGTTCTGTGCTGCTGATGATGGTTAGAAAAGTCTATTTAATCCATTAAGAGCAGCAACACGATAAGCTTCGGCCATTGTTGGATAGTTAAATGTTGTATTTACAAAGTACTCAATAGTATTGGCGTCGCCTTTTTGTTCCATAATGGCTTGGCCGATATGAATGATCTCAGCGGCACGCTCACCAAAGCAATGTATTCCTAATATTTCTTTAGTTTCACGATGGAAGAGAATTTTCAGACTGCCAATATCCATTCCTGCAATTTGAGCGCGAGCTAAATGTTTAAAAGACGCTCTCCCTACTTCGTATGGGACTTTTGCAGCAGTTAACTCTTGTTCCGTTTTACCAACTGAGCTAATTTCGGGAATGGTGTAAATACCTGTAGGGATATGATCAATCAGTTGTGCTTCTGCTTTGCCTTTTGTGATTGCTTGGGCAGTAAATCGGCCTTGGTCATAAGCGGCGCTTGCTAGGCTTGGATAGCCAATGACGTCACCAACCGCATAGATATGATCAACAATAGTTTGATAACTTCCATTTACTTTGAGTTGCCCACGAGAATCCGCTTCTAGCCCTACCGCTGATAAATTAAGTTTGTCCGTGTTCCCGGTTCTGCCATTAGCAAATAGAATGCAATCGGCTTTCATTTTTTTACCAGACTCAAGATGCATCACGATACCATCATCGTTAGCTTCAATGCTTTCAAAGCTTTCATCATTGCGAGTAACAATGCCACTGTTCCAGAAGTGATACGAAAGAGCATCAGACATTTCGTTATCTAAAAAGGAAAGTAAGCGGTCTCGAGTATTAACCAGGTCGACTTTGACTCCTAAACCTCGAAAGATAGAGGCATATTCACTGCCAATAACGCCTGCACCGTAAATAATAATATGTCTAGGATCATGCTGCAGAGATAAAATGGAATCACTGTCATAGACTCGGCTGTGGTTGAAGTTAACTCCTGCCGGGCGGTATGGGCGTGAACCCGTTGCGATAATGAATTTATCTGCGGTATAAGTTTCGATAGAGCCGTCTTTTGCGGTTACGGCGATGGTATTTTTTTCGACAAAACTGGCTTCACCGAAGATAAGTGAGCACTGATTGCGGTCGTAAAACCCTTGTCGCATTCTCGTCTGTTTATCAATAACACTTTTCGCATGGCCTAAAATATCCGAAAAAGTAGAGTGAAGACTGGTATTATTCTTACAATAAAGAGGGTTTGAATTAAATTCAAGAATACGGCTAACGGCATGACGCAGTGCTTTGGATGGTATGGTTCCCCAGTGAGTACAACCGCCACCAACACTTGGTTCTCTTTCAATAATAGCAACGTTTAGGTTTGCTTTTGTCAGCCCCATAGCGGCGCCTTCTCCCCCTGGGCCACTTCCAATTACAATGGCATCAAAATGGGTTGAATGTGTAGGGGTCGAGTTAGTCATTATTAGTGCCTTATTATTATCAATCTCGCAACATTGCTAGTGAACTATTTTAACCTTTTCATTCGTTTGGTAAATCAAGTGAGTAAGATAGAGTGGAGAGGATCACGTTGTTTATGGAAATAGACAGGTTTATGGATTTCATTATTTACATAGATAAATAGAAATCGATAATGTGAACTAGCGAAAAGTTTGTGATACCCATTAAATTAAATTGTGCAATATACGGTAAAATATATGTATCCTGAATTTGAAGCTGATGATCTCAATGTAGCATCAGAAGTGAAGCGACCAGTAACGGCAAAAGGTGTGAGAGCACAACAGAAAGAAAGAACTCGTCGAACCATTATCGATGCAGCTTTTTGTCTACTATGTGCTGAAAGAGGCTTTACGAGCTTAAGTTTACGTGAAGTAACAAGAGAAGCAGGAATAGCCCCAACGTCTTTCTATCGTCATTTTAAAGATATGGACGAATTAGGGCTCACCCTGGTTGATGAAGGTGGCTTGATTTTACGCCAACTAATGCGCCAAGCTCGTCAGCGAATTGTGGTTGAAGGAAGCGTGATCCGAACATCGGTTGATACGTTTATGGAGTTTATTGAAAGTAGCCCCAACGTATTTCGTTTGTTATTACGAGAACGCTCTGGAACTTCACCGGCCTTTCGTGCCGCAGTAGCAAGAGAGATCCAACATTTTGTCGCGGAACTAAGCGAATATTTAGTTGCCACAACAGGAGTGCCTCGTGAAGATGCATTAGTGCAGTCTGAGGCTTCAGTAACGTTAGTATTTAGCTCTGGTGCTGAGGCATTAGATCTGGATGCTGTGCATAGAAAAGAATTATCAGAAAGGTTGATTTTTCAGTTACGAATGCTTTCTAAAGGCGCCTATTGGTATCGTAAAGAAAATGATCAATAGAATACAGTTACATTGATCGCAGTGAATCAATGTTTATAAGAGGTAATAAAGCATGACAAATGAAAATAGTAGAAATGAACGAAAAACATTAGTGCTATCAGTGATAACTGGTCTTTCTCTGAATGCTGTTTGGGTTGGATTTACAGTAACAGAAGTGGCTTTTTCAATTTTTCCAATCATAGCATTGGTTTTAGCTGCTCAAGGCTTGTACCAAGAATACTTACGTCAACCTGAAAGTGAAGATACTTCGTTGATTGCTGTCGCTTGTTTCTTTGTCGGTTTATTTGGTCATTCTGCTTTTGTGAAGGCGCAATACCCAGAAATGGGAGGTAACTTCTTCTCTATTCTTGTTGCATTAAGCTTATTACTTTGGATTGCGGTAAAAATGGGTTTTTTAAAAAAGAAAGATGAACCCGTAGATGCTTAATTAGTTAATAAAAGAAAAGGCTCAGAATGTAGTGTTCTGAGCCTTTTTTCTATTTATTATTTTCGTTCTAAGAAAACACCCGCTTCCATATGATGTGTATATGGGAATTGGTCAAATAGAGCAAAGCGAGTAATGTTATGTGTTTTGCCTAAAATTTCTAAGTTTTCTTTTAGTGTCTCAGGGTTGCAAGAGATATACATAATACGTTCATAACCCTGAACCATTTTACAAGTGCCTTCATCCATACCTGAGCGTGGTGGATCGACAAAAATGGTATTGCAGTTATAGCTTTTTAAATCTACGTTTTGATCTTTTAAGCGTCTAAATTCACGTTTACCTTCCATCGCATCGGTAAAGTCTTCTGCTGACATACGGATGATTTGAACATTATCAATATTGTTTGCTGCAATATTGTATTGTGCTGACTCTACTGAAGGTTTTGCTAATTCAGTCGCTAAAACGCGATCAAAGTTTTTAGCTAAAGCTAATGAGAAGTTACCATTACCGCAGTAAAGTTCTAATAAATCACCTTGGCTGTTTTGAGTACAGTCTACCGCCCACTCTAGCATTTTTTGTGCAACAACACCGTTTGGTTGGGTGAAGCTATTTTCAACCTGCTTGTAAGTTAAAATATCGTCGTTAACTTTTAGTTTTTCAATAACAAACTCTTGGTCCAGTACAATCTTCATTTTACGAGCACGACCAATAAGATTCAGATTAAAACCTTCATCATTTAAGCGTTGTTTTAGTGCTTTTGCTTCTTCTTTCCAAGCATCATCTAATTGGCGGTGATAAAGCATTGAAACTAAGATTTCACCGCTTAGAGTGGATAAAAAGTCTACTTGAAACATCTTATGACGCAAAATTTTGCTTTCTTTTACCGCTTCAGTCAGTAATGGCATTAAATCATTAATGATACGACTGGCTGGCAAAAAGTAATCGACACGGTATTTTTCTTTGGTTTCTTGGTTGAACATAACGTAATACATTTCGTCATCTTCATGCCAAACTCGAAACTCTGCTCGCATACGGTAGTTTTCAGCAGGAGAAGAAAAGACTTCCAATTCAGGAACGTCAAATTCAGAAAACATTGCAGACAGTGCTTCTGCTTTTTCATCTAATTGTACTTGATAATTTTCTGGGTTCATGACGGGTTGGGTCATTGTCTTGCCTCACGCTGCTCAAAATAAGAGCGCCGATTTTATGCGATAGAGATCTGTTGTCCAGTATTTGTGTGTGATTGATCGAAACTAATTGAGTAAAAGAGGGAATACTCATTAGCTAAGCCTAGACAAGTATAGCGTACGCCATTACTATTTCGGCCATGTTGGTGCGCTATTTTTATATTCGATAATAGCCTGAAAAGGGAATCTGGTGAGAATCCAGAACTGACGCGCAGCGGTAAGAGAGAACGAAGGTACACATATTAATCCACACTGTTATTTTTCTTTATCTGTAGGGAAGAGTAATGGGAAGTGAGTACTGTAGGTTAACTGCTCTCAAGTCCGAAGACCTGCCAGCAATATGCGATACATAAGGTATTGCTATATGGACTTAACGCGATTTTAGGAAACAACGGAAATGAAAAAAACTGCCCTTGCGACTGCAATAGTGTCGCTGCTTTCTCACGCCTATACTTCCCCTGTATTTGCTCAAAACACCACAACTGAAACTGATGAGACTATGGTTGTTACTGCCAATCGATTTGAGCAGTCAGCTAAAGATGTCATTGCGCCTGTTGAAGTGGTTACCAAAGAAGATATTGAAGCGATGCAAGCTAAATCTCTTGATGAAGTGCTACGTCGATTGCCTGGTATCCAAGTTGGAAAAAGCGGTGGTTATGGACAACAAACAAGCTTATTTGTTCGAGGAACGGAGTCGGATCATATTCTTATATTGATGAATGGTATTCGAATCGGTAGCGCGACTGCAGGCAATGCTGCGATTAATCTTATTTCATTGAATGGAGTAGAGAGAGTTGAGTATATTCGAGGACCAAGAACAGCGGTTTATGGTGCAGATGCTATTGGGGGGGTTATTAATATAATTACTTCGACAACCGAAGAATATACTTCTGTAACTGGTGGTCTTGGATCTAATAACTATAAGCAGCTTGGTGCAGTAACAAGTCGAAAGGTGAATGAAAACTTATATATCAAGGCAGCTGTAAGCCAAGAGAAAGAAGATGGTTTCTCTGTATCTAGTAACCCAACAGATTTAGATGATGATGGGTTTGAGAATACGAATATATCATTAGAAGCAATGTATCAGTTTTCGGAAGCTTTTCTAAGTAGAGTTAATTTTGATTATAGTGAGGGGAGTGTTGAATATGATCCTGCTAAGTCATACAAAGATTATAAAAATTATAATCTAGCTTTAAGTAATGAATATAAAACAAGTAAATGGCACTCGACTTTTGTTATAGCAACAAACCAAGATAATAATGATAATTTCTCGTATTACGATAATTATGACAAAGTGATTTTTGAAACTAAGCGAGATACTGTTTATTTAAATACTTTTTATTCGGTGACAGAAAAGATCATTTTTGGTGCAGGCCTAGATTGGTATAAAGATGACGTTTCAGATTCAACCGATGTGGTGAACTTTGATGAGACAACCAGAACTAATATGGCTGGTTTTATTACAGGACTTTACCAGGGAGATAAGCTCCAAGTAGAAGCTAGTCTTCGAAATGACGATAATCAGCGTTATGGAAATAATAGTACATGGCAATTTGGTGCAGGGTATGAAGTTATTGAGAATATTCGTTTAACTGCAAATTCAGGTACTGCATTTAAGGCTCCGACTTTTAATGATTTATACTCTCCTTTAGATTGTTCATATGGGACATGTTATTCAGGTAACCCTAATTTAAAACCGGAAGAATCAGAGAATTATGAAGTTGCTATCGAGGGGGCATATACTTTTGCATTTGTTAGAGTAGCAGCTTACCGCAATAATATTACAAATCTAATATCAGGAAGCATCAAAGAGAATGTGGGTAAAGCAACAATTGAAGGAATTGAATTATCTACAAGCTTTGAGACGGGGCCAATAAGTCACCAAGTCAGTTTTGATTGGATGGACCCTAAAAATGAAGATACTGGAGAAGTTTTAGCTAGACGAGCTAAAAGAAGTGGAAAGTGGAATAGCTCTTATATTGTTAACGATTTCTTATTTGATTTAAGTTACCTTTATCAAGATGAGCGTTTGAATTATTCAGGTGGTGATATGCTTGATTCGTATTCACTTTTTGATCTTGCAGGGACTTATTTTATAACTGACTCTTTTTCTGTAAGTGCTCGAATTGCTAATATGTTTAATGAAGAGTATGAAACTGCTGGTGGTTATAATACCCAAGAACGTAGTTATTACGGAACAGCAACATATAAATTCTAAACTATATATTCATCTAAACCGCCTGTAATCGGCGGTTTTTTTCTTTTCTGAGGTTTATATGAAAAAGAAAGTCATCATCAGTTGGTCATCAGGTAAAGACTCCACACTCACTCTTATTCGTCTACTTCAAAACCCTGATTATGAGGTTGTTGCTTTATATACAACCCATGTCGCAAATGAAGTACCTTTTCAAGTCACACCTATTTCTGTTGTCCAAATGCAGGCTGATCTAGCAGGTTTACCATTAATCGCTATTGAATTGCCGACCGTATTCCCAGCTAATAATGAATATCAAAGTTTAGTTGTAACTGGTTTAAAGGAATGTGGAATTGAGTTTGATGTAATAGCCTTTGGCGATATGTTTTGTAATGGCATTGTCGAATACCGTAAAAGCTATATAGAAGCCGCCGGTTGGGAGTGTGTTTTTCCATTGGTAGGACAATCAAGTCGTGAGCTAGCAGAAGAGATCATCAGCTGTGGAATTAAAACCATCCTTGTTACAACGGATGGAACTCAGTTAGATAATCAATTCTGTGGCCAAGAATACACAATGCAGCTACTTTCTGAGTTACCAGGGCAAGTTGATCCATGCGGAGAAGATGGGGAGTTTCATACGTTAGTAATTGAGGCACCTTGTTTTCGTGGCTCTATAGCGTTATCTGATATAAGAGTTGATGAACAAGAGCGATTTACTTATTTGCGATATCAGGCTTCTGTTTTACAAAAATAGCATTAACGGTATGATTAGGGCCTAATCTTCATATCGACTTAAAGAGTCTGTGGTTTCAGTTATGCCAAAACATATTTTGATTTTTGATTCAGGTATCGGCGGATTATCTGTATATAAAGAGATCCAATATCAATTACCTTTAGCAAAGTATATTTATGCTTTTGATAATGCTGCGTTTCCATATGGTGAACTTACTGAATCAGTGCTAATAGAAAGAACAACACATATTATTTCTCAGCTTTGTACGAAATTTGCCATAGATATAGTGGTGATCGCTTGTAATACCGCCAGCACTATTGTGCTACCAACACTTAGAGGTAAGTTAACCATTCCAGTGGTTGGTGTTGTTCCTGCTATAAAGCCTGCAGCTCTTGTATCAACTAAAATAGGGCTTCTTGCTACTCCGGCAACGGTTAAGCGAACTTATACGTATGAGTTAATTAAGTCATTTGCTCCGATTTCTGATGTTCAACTATTAGGTTCAACTAGATTGGTAGAAATGGCGGAAGAAAAGATGATTGGGGTGGATGTTGATCTCAAAGAGTTAAAAGATATTTTATCTCCTTGGCAAAATAAGGTAGATACGATTGTTCTTGGCTGTACTCATTTTCCATTTTTGAGAAATGAAATAAAAAAAGTACTTAATGGTAATGTGTTACTTATTGATTCAGGTGAAGCGATAGCAAGAAGAGTAAAGCAGTTACTAGGAGAACACGAAGAGGATAGGAGAGAGATGATAAAAGGAGAAGTTTATTGTAGTGCCCCAACAAAGAATGAAGAGGCACTAAATAAAACATTTCGAGAATTAGGGTTTAATTCTCTTCAATATTTGGATTACCCGAGGTTTTAGGATCATTAGCAATACGAACTTTTAGCGTACGCTGATCAAATTCGTTATTGTTTAAGTTTTCGATAACGTTATCCGCATCTTTACTTGCAACAACAACAAAACCAAAGCCTCTTCTTTTACCTGTTCGTTTGTCTTTCATCAGACGAACTGCAAATACGTCACCGAACTCAGCAAACAGATCTTTTACGTCTGACTCATTAGCACGATAAGGTAAATTACCAACATAAAGGGTAGTACTTGCTTGATCTGTATTCTGATCTTCATCAGAAGAAATCGTGGTACTTGATTTAGTTGGAGACTTATTAATAGTTAATAATGTAAAACCTGTAATTACTGCGCCAAAAGCGAAAGCAAAAGCCGGAGATACAGCGATTGGTAATAAAGAAATTGCACCTGCACCTAGTGCAGCAATAGCAATGATAATAATATTTGAATTAGTAGATTTCATGATAAGTAAGGTCTAGTAAATAAATGGAAAATGATGAATTAACAATAAAATCACATCGATACTACTTATATTATTTATCAATTGCCAATTAATTAAGTCATTGTTCATTTCTTGTAGGCCTTTTGTGTGAAAAAAAGTGATCTGTGTAGAAAATAATCACTTAGAAAGGAATTATTAAAAAGTACTTGCGTAAGTGTTCTACCTCCCTATAATGCGCATCCGTTCTCAAGGGAAAGCTGAAGTTAAGCATCTAGTGAGAATTTAGTTTTGAGTTGTTTAAAATTATTTTAAATAACGCTTGACTTAACTGTCTGGCTCGATATTATACGCAGCCTGAAACGACGAAGCGATAACGCTAAGTG
>NZ_JARACR010000004.1:0-227254 GCF_028765505.1 Aliivibrio sp. A6
AAACCACAGCTTTATGTGGTTTCTTTTCTTTTTGAGTTATGCGTCCCTCGTTTTTCCACTTCTCTTGCGATATTCTTTCCATACAATCAGAACAAAATACTAATTATATATTATGCTAAGAAAATTTGGCTTGCTTATTAGTGGCTTACTGCTAATAAACTTTTCTTTATCCGCTAAAACACAAATGGAGGATGAAGAGTGGCAGAAACAATATCATCACAATAGAGTCGCCTCTCCACACAGCGCACTAGCTATGCTTAAAGAGGTATATTTAACGATATCTCCCAGTGCTGAACGTATTTATGTCGCGACCCGCATTCATGGTTTTGTCACGCGCCGTGGGGATAGTTATACCCATCAAACCTCTGAGCACAGTAAAAATCCTTATGAAAAGCTTGAATGGTTAATTCTAAAATCAATGGATCTTGATGATAAAGGAGAGCAAGAAAAGACCCTAGCTACCATTAAGCTAGCACAAATCACGGCAGCAACACTCAATGATCCTGATTTAGATGCATTACTCTTGTTAAAACAGTGCAAAACTAATCTTGCTCTCGGTAATTATTTTATTTCTGAATTTTATTGCCAATCAAGTATCAAGCAGTTAGAAAAAACCAGCAGCCATTATATTGATATCAAATGGGCCTATCGCTTACTCGCGTTAAGTTATCAAGGCAGTAGTAACCTAGAAGCGGCACTCACGGCTAATGAAAAAGCCCTCAGTTTTAGTAAGCCTTATGATATTAATGATACCAGTTATTCAAATATTGCAACTTTATTGCTAAATATGGGTCATTTAAGCAGGGCTGAAGAGTACGGAAAAAAAGCGCTGGATATTCGAATAAAACGGAATATTCCTCAAAAAATAGCTCAATCAAAGATCTTATTAGCCAAAATTAATTTAACATTGGCTAAATATGATAAAGCAGAAAGCCTTGTTCGCTCTGCGTTAGAGGGCTTACAAGAATCAACACATACTTACTCTACTTCCCTGGCTTATTATACTCTGGGGAGTATCCTTCATAAAAAAGAATTAAGTGATGAAGCTATTGAGTTCCTACTACTTGCTTTAAAAGCACAAGAAAGAAAATCGAATGCCACTCTAACAATTAATATCCATCAATCTCTTAGTCAGATCTATTTAGAGTATCAAAATCCAAATAAAGCGTTAGAGTACATAGAAATCGCTATAGAAAAATCAAAAACGGCACAAAACCAAATAGAGCTCGCTAACTCCTATTTATTTCAATCGAAAATTCAAGAACTTACTCAGGACTACAAAGATGCGCTAGAAGCTCAAAAAAAGTATCGAGAAACTCTAGATCTAATTTACGCTAAAAACACTCGAAAAGCCTACGAAGCACTTGAATTTCGAAATAGTGTAATTAAAACAGAAGGGGCATTGATTGAAACTTTACAAAAACAAACTAATCAACAACTAAATTTCAATCAAAATAAATACTTATTCGTTCTAATCCTAATTATCATTGCTATGGTTTTTCTTGCAATAACTCTACGCTCTAGTCATTGGCTAAAGAACAAAAGTACGGCAGTTAAGCCACTAACTGATAATAGCAACCACTGTAGGTAATACCAATCTACATAAGTATTTGATCATTCTTGCTTGTTAAAATATCACATTATTTGTAGTGGTAAATAAAAAAGCCGCTGAACGGTTAGTCCAACGGCTTTGTTTATTTATGTAATCATTTATTTTTACTGTGCGTTAGCTTCACGCTCAGCAATAAACGCTAATGCCATTTTGATACGAGCAACTACGCGCTCTTTACCAATCAATTGCATTACCGCATCAACCGATGGAGATTGACCGCCACCTGTAACTGCAACACGTAATGGCATACCTATTTTACCCATGCCAATTTCTAGCTCAGCACATACTTCTTCAATCACATTGTGAAGATTTTCAGTTGTCCACTCTTCTAGAGCTTCAACTTTTGCTAATGCTAACTCTAGCGGCTCTTTTGCTACGCCACGTAGGTGTTTCTTCGCAGCACCAGCTTCGAATTCTTCAAAGTCTTGGTAGAAGTAGCGAGATTGTTCTGCTAATTCAATCAGCGTATTACAACGCTCACCGACCAGTTTAATTACATCAGTAATTGCTGGACCATTCTCTAAAGAGATCTCTTTTTGATCTAGGTGCCATTGTAAGTATTTTGCAACGTACTCAGGCTCTGATGTTTTAATGTAATGGTTGTTTAACCATAGAAGCTTATCAGTATTGAACGCTGATGCTGATTTACTTACTGCATTTAAACTGAATAAGTTAATCATCTCTTCTTGTGAGAAGATCTCTTGGTCACCATGAGACCAACCTAAACGTACTAGGTAGTTATTTAGTGCATTTGGTAGGTAACCTTCATCACGGTATTGCATTACTGAAACCGCACCATGGCGCTTAGACAGTTTTGCACCATCATCACCTAAGATCATTGCACAGTGTGCAAATTTAGGTACTGGAGCACCTAATGCTTCATAGATGTTAATTTGACGAGGTGTGTTATTGATATGATCTTCACCACGGATAACTTGAGTAATACCCATATCCCAGTCATCAACCACTACTACGAAATTGTAGGTTGGTGCACCATCAGTACGACGGATGATCAAATCATCTAATTGGCTATTTGAGATTTCGATACGACCACGGATTTGGTCATCAAATACTACCGAACCTTCTTTAGGGTTACGGAAGCGGATAACACACGCATCGCCTTCTTTTGCCGCAGCATTAGCTTCAACAATTTTAGGGTGGTTTGCATCGTAGCGAGCCATTTCTTTATTTGCTTCTTGCTCTGCACGAATTTCATCTAGCAGTTCTTTTGATGCATAACACTTGTATGCTTTGTCTGCAGCAAGCAGTTGGTCAACAACTTCGTTGTAACGGTCAAAACGCTTAGATTGGTAATAAGGACCTTCATCCCATTCCATACCCATCCAGTGCATACCTTCAATGATTGCGTCTACCGCTTCTTGAGAGTTACGCTCTAGATCCGTATCTTCAATACGTAGAACAAATTCGCCACCTTGGTTTTTAGCAAAAAGCCATGAGTAAAGTGCAGTACGTGCACCGCCAACGTGAAGATAGCCTGTTGGGCTTGGAGCAAAACGAGTTTTAACCGTCATTGTTATTACCTTTTTGAAGAGGTTGAGCTGAATCTGTCAGCACCACATAATTTATGCGCTATTTTAGCACTATAAGGTAATTCTACAATGATTGAGTTACTTTAAGTTCCGTATTATCTAAATTAACGCCTTAGCAATGATTTCATTATTTATTGCTCAAAAAGCCAAGAGATAACATTCTTCTTTTGCTCTGTGGTAGATTCATTATACCAATGTACCATCATATCTAATGCTTTAGAGTTATTTTCTTCGTCTAAATTAATGTTGTTTTTACGTGATTGGAAAGCTAATTCGGTAAATTCTTCCTTCTCTTTTCCTGATGCTTTTGAATACCAGTGCTCAACCATTGCTATGGTATTAATACTATTTTCGTTCTCTACCGTTTGAATTTTATCTTTATTCTCTACTTCCAACACAGCAGCAGATATATCAGATAGCGCTATATTATTTTTCACATTATAACGAGCAATTTCTAATTCATAATCACGAGTAAAGCCTCCCGCACTAGGTAAAATACTTTGCTCTACAAGCAATCCAGTTTTCGCTTGTGGCTCTTTTAAGATAAATATAGGGTTCTTATTAAATACTATCGATTCTTTAACATTTTTAATATTCTTCGATGCAGATAACTGAAGGTTCAAATCACTTGCATCAAATGTCATAACAACTGGTACTGAGTTATATTTTTCTTTTTCTCCATATTCAGAAGTAATCAATTTTTCAATTCTTACAACAAGTTGGTTCACTCCATTTTGTAGTTCTAAATCACTATCCTTCAAAAGAGTAAAACCTAGAGATTCCCCATTTATTGCAACGATATGAATATCATTATCTAACTCCACATTCACTTCTGCCATTGCAGCTGAACAACTAAACAGAGAAGTAATTGCTAATATTTGAGCTATTTTTTTCATCTTGAAGTACTCCTTAAATGAAAAAAGCGGGCATCATGATATGAAGCCCGCCAATAAATTATTTAATCCATGTACTGACTAGAAGTAGTATTCAGCACCAACTAAGATTGAATTAGTCCAATCTTTGTTATCTATCTTATAGTTACGAGAGTCGATGTATAAATATGTGCTTGGTAGTAAATAACCTAAACGAGCAGTGATTGCTGTATCACCCGTATCTTCTTTTTTAGTAGCTACTGTGCCGTCACCTTTCAAAACATCCTTATCAGCATCAGTAGTCATAGAGTAACCAGCTTTAAATACCCACTGATTGTTAAGTACATACTGAGCTGTTGCCGATACAGCATCTTGACCATTAGTGCCTGTAGCTGTATCTGTTTCCATCATTTTGTATGCAGCGGTTAATGTCACATCACCTAAGAACATGCTACCACCAACAATCGCATAATTATTAGCATAATGAGTTGTTGTAGCCCCACCTTTTACATACTTTGGATTACCTACTACTTGACCTTGATCATTAATTATATATTTTGGTTCTTCACTTGCTAAAGATGTATATTCACCACGAGTATAGTAAGCAGCATGAACGCTAAATAAATCTTGAGTATAAGATGTTGCAATACTCGCAACCATTGCATCTGTCGTTGTTGACATTCCACTTAATGTCGCTTGGAAGTTAAAACCACCGAAGTTAGCAGAATCAAATCTTAAGTTATTATCAGCACGGTCTTCAAACGTAACGCCAAGGTCGTTGTTCCAGTCAAATACATTTCCCAAACCAGGGTTAGTGTGAGGATAATCAACATAGTTATAAGCAGCTACTAATTGACGACCGAATTTGAATGAACCAACACCGTCAAAATCTAAACCTACGAACGTATCACGCACACCGAATGCACCAGCACCATTGTTGTTAGCATCACCACTTTCAACTTGCCAAATTAAGTTTGGCGCAAAATCTTCAAACTCAACCGTACCACGGAAACCGATACGAGACTCAATAACTGCGCCTGCACTATTTTCAGAGTCACTATCGTTAATAACAGTCATAAAACCAGCAGCTTGGCCGTATACTTGAACCGCATCGCCAGCCAGTTGAATCGCTGCATTTGCAGAGCCAGAAACTAATGTAGCAGCAGTAATTGCAGCACCTAAAAGTGTTTTCTTGAACATAGTCATAATTCCTTCATTTAACTAATTAAGTAATGCACAGTCATTTAACTTGGTCGCCGAAATGAACCATGCACTAGATTTGTTGTCTGGAGTGGACTATGACAATGTTTTTTCACAAAGAAAATATAGTTACGTTTTTTGAGTGACGCACCTCAAATATCAATATTTATAAAAAAATATAACACTTAAATATCAATAGCTTAATATCCCTCAAAAATATAACTCACTGATTGAAAATAAAACAAAAGAGACAAAAATCTCAAAAAAAGCACACATTTATGCAATTTTAGTCGATCTAGATCACATTGAATTTAGCTAAAATTATAACTATTTATTTTAAATAAAAAAAAAGTGCGAACTAAGTCGCACTCGTTTATCTTCTTTGAAGGAAAATACTCTCTCCTTCTTTCACTTTTTTAATAAACAAAAAAAGCGAACACTTAAGTTCGCTTTATCTCTTGTCTTATAATGTTATTACATAAAGTTATATGGAATAAATACTTGCAGACGAACATCACTCCAATCGTAATCAGAACCATCAGTCATATCACGCGTTAATTGTGTTACGTGTAGTTTAAGAGTTGAACCTTTCAAACTACCTGATTGCACAGAATAACCAATATCACCATTAACAGCATATTCACCATCATAACCAGAAACGTCATTATCAATAGTACTTACAGCTACACCTGCACCTGCAAACCAACCATTACCAAAGTTATATGACGCTTTGTTATACCAAGATAATTGATTTGATTGATCCCAATCTGATAATGCATTCCAATATTGACTAAATGTACCATTATTCGACCCATAAGCGCCTGCTGTTCTAGGAGCAACCGCTGCATCATTATCCGATGTTACGTAACGAGCTTCAGAGTTAAACGTCAATGAGCCAAAACTTTGAGCATAGGAAACACCCTGCGTTATACCTGCCCCATCGAAACGAGTATCATCTTGAATCCCATAAATATCATATGCAATCGATGCAGTATCTGTAATGGCATACTTAGCTGCAAATTTATATGATGTACTATCTTCACCATGACCTAAACTTGAGTAGCCTAAACCCATATTAAGTGCAACAGGGCCAACTTGACCATTTAAACCAATAGACTGAAGGCTATTAAATGCATTTTCACCATTAAACTTACCAGTTACAGGATCAACACTTGATTCTGATGTATTTTCCCACCATGGTGCACTATGGTCATCTGCAAATATATAACCTAATGTCCAATCACCAATTGGAGCAACTACACTTGCACCACGATATGTGCCAGGAACAAATGACCATACATTACCAACGGTACCTATACCATGTGACTGGATATAACCAACCTTAGTAATAACTTCACCAGTTTTAAACTTTAAAGCTGCAGTAGTTAGTTTAAGTGAGTCTTGACTACGATCCCAACCATCACAAAGCGTAATCTCGCTACAACCTGTGTTATTGTATAATGAACCTGAGAAATAACCTGCAACATCTGCACCTAACCAACCATCATGGTAACCAGATTTAAAATCTAAAACTGCGTTATAATCTGAATAATCTTGGCCTGCTTTATAACCATCACCTGTATCTTTAGAACGGTAACGTGTATCAACAACCATTAATCCAGATAATGTTGAACCTTCGATAAATTCATTAATTACTTCGACGTATTCACCACCAGCTGCACTTTCTACATTAGCCATCGCTTGTGGGGCAACTAAAGCTCCTGTAAGTGCAGCTGCAATTGCTGATACTTTAAAAAATTTGTTTTCCATGGAATAAAACTCCTAAAAATGGATATAGCTGTGTTCGTTATCTACTGGCTTTAAGTTGGCCGCCGAAAGCAATAAATAACTCTCCTAATTCACACAATTTTTAAATAAGAAAAGGAAAATTTAAAAATCGTAATTACCTTATATTTTTTCCTGCATACACACTGTGCATCCATGTAATTAAGACTAAACCCAGCTAAAAAAACATAAAACAAAAACTTAATTTTTCATAAAAAAAATATGAGCGAGTGCAAACTTCTTTCGCATTAGTGATTAAGATCAAATTAAATAGATCAAAAAACATCAAAAAACAGCTTTCAAAGCTAAAACAGTAGGTTATAAATATAAAAAAATACTCAATGCGACGAGTATCACCTTATTTTGAAAACAGTTGATCGAACCATATAATTAGTTACAACAAGTGTCGATACAAAAAATTTAAGTTATACCAAACAATGAAAACCATTAATTTCAGATATAAAAAAAGGAGCTCTAAGCTCCTTTTATTTAATGAATGGCTGTTTTATTGTTAATTTAATAACTCAATTAACTGTTCTTCATTCATCACTTCAATACCAAGCTCTTCAGCTTTTGCTAATTTAGAGCCAGCAGCTTCACCTGCAAAAAGAATGTCGGTTTTTTTAGAAACACTGCCTGTCACTTTTGCACCAAGTTCCTGTAGAGCCGCTTTAGCTTCATTACGTTTTAGTTTATGAAGTGTACCAGTAAGAACAACCACTTTTCCCGCTAATGGTTGCGGCACTGATTCATCAAGCGCTTTAATTTCAGGCCAATGAATTCCCATTACTTGCAAGTCTTCAATTACCGCTTGGTTATGTGGTTCTGAAAAGAAGTTTAAAACATGTTTAGCAACAATATCACCTACATCACTCACTTCTATTAATTGCTCAAACGTAGCCGCTTGAACCGCTTCTAATGTATAGAAATGAGCGGCCAAGTTTGCAGCGGTTGCCTCACCAACCTCTCGAATGCCTAACGAATATAAAAATCGAGGTAAGGTCGTTGCTTTGGCTTTGTTTAATGCATCCACCACATTTTGAGCTGATTTTGGCCCCATTCGTTCTAATACTGTGATGACACCCGCTGAAAGCTTAAATAAATCCGCAGGAGTCTCCACCATTTCTTTATCAACTAATTGCTCTACTACTTTATCGCCTAAACCATCAACATCGAGTGCTTTACGAGAAACAAAATGCTTTAGTGCTTCTTTACGCTGTGCTTGGCAGACTAACCCAGCTCCACAACGAGTCACCGCCTCACCTTCGATTCTTTCAAGATTAGAATCACAAACGGGGCAATTAGTTGGGTAAACAATGGCTCTACTGTCCACAGGGCGACGAGCTTCGACGACTGATACTATTTGCGGAATAACATCACCCGCACGACGAATAATAACCGTATCACCGATATGAACACCTAAACGTGCAATTTCATCAGCATTATGTAACGTAGCATTACTTACCGTAACCCCACCAACAAAAACCGGCTCCAGTTTTGCCACTGGGGTTATAGCCCCTGTACGGCCGACTTGGAATTCCACATCATTTAAAACCGTTAATTCTTCTTGAGCTGGAAATTTATAAGCGATTGCCCAGCGAGGTGCTCTAGCAACAAAGCCTAGTTGCACTTGAAGTTCAATGTCATCAACTTTAATTACAACCCCGTCGATTTCATATTTCAATGCATCTCGACGTTCTAGAATGTCTTTATAGTAGGCTTTTACTTCTGTTAAAGAGTGACATTGTTTTGTCTCTTCACACATAGGTAGGCCCCAGCCTTTAAGCTGAACAAAACGTTGATAGTGACTTTTTTCTAATTCGCCGCCATCAATAACACCGACACTATAAGCATAAAAACTCAATGGACGTGTTGCTGTTATCTTTGAATCTAATTGACGTAAGCTACCTGCAGCTGCATTACGTGGGTTTGCAAACGGTTTTTCACCACGCTTTAATGCTCGCTCGTTTAACGCGTCAAACCCTGCTTTTGGCATAAAGACTTCACCACGAACTTCTAATCGCGTTGGCCAGCCTTCGCCTTGCAGTGTTAATGGTATACAACGAATCGTTCTTACGTTTTCGGTTATATTCTCTCCTGTAGCACCATCACCACGAGTTCCTGCTTGTACTAATTTACCATTTACATAGAGTAGACTTACTGCAAGACCATCTAGCTTAGGCTCACAACAAAAAAGAGAAACGGGTTTAGAGATAAGGCGATCATTCATTCTTTTCTCAAATGCTGCTAATTCTTCATCATTAAAAGCATTATCTAAAGAAAGCATTGGAATTTCATGTTGAACTTGGGTAAAGCCATCAAGAGCTTCACCACCAACGCGTTGACTTGGAGAGTCGACAGTAACAAGTTCTGGGTGTTCAGATTCAATAGAAAGCAATTGCTGCATCATACGATCATACTCTGCATCAGGCAGCTCTGGGCTATCTTCTACATAATATCGATAAGCGTGGTAATTCAATTGCTGTCTTAGCTGATCTAAGGTCTGTTCAATAGTCATGATTCATCAACTTCTTGTTCTGTCTTTCTAAAAATAAAAAAAGGCTCATAAAGAGCCTTTCTCAATTCACAATAATACTATGATAGACGATCTATTTAGCGCAGAAAACTTTTACTCGCTGCTTATATTCATCAATCTTATTTGGTGTCAACATATCTCGCTTCTCATCAAGAATATTACCACCTAACTCTGAACTCACTAGCTGTGCTGTTTGTAGCATCAGTTTAAAATTGTGCTCAGCTTCGCCATGACAAGGCAAAGGTAAGAAAAAGGAAATGCCCGGAGTAGAAAACTCTTCGCCTTCTGGTACTTGAAAGTGACCAGGAGAAACCATATTCGCCACACTAAATAATACTTTACCCGCTCCTGAGAGATCTGAATGACGATGGTAAATAGCCATATCACCAAATACTAAGCCGTTTTGCTCTAAACTATTAAATAATCGACTACCATTAAAGCGCTCACTTCCCATTCCGTGTACATTAATAATAATTGCGTCTTCTTTAACTTCAGGTTCCGGCTCTGGTTCTTGAATTGGCTCAATAATAGGTTCAGGTACTACAACCGTAACCTCTTCTGGTTGAGAAATACTTTGAGGTTCTTCTTTTGGCGCAACAACCGCATCATCAATCGCTGAGAATGAAATCGTTGGTTCCTCTTTAACAGTAACAGTAGGTTCATCAATAACTTTATTACTGGTTTGAACTACAGGTTCCTCAATAAACGGCTCGCTTATTGGTTCTGGTTTATTGGATTCAATAATTTGTTCTTCATAATCGAAAAGAGGATCATTTGAAAAAGCAGGCTCCTCACGAGCAAATGCAGGTTCTTTTCTTTCTTTTGGCGCAGCAATGTCATCTTTAGATTTAGCAAAGCTACGTTCTGGTGTAGGTTGCTCTTCATCAATATCAAAATCTATGTCTACTTTTTTCCCAAATTTTGAGTTTGTTTCCTTTCGACTTGTCCATAAGCCATGAAACAATAACGCCGCAATGGCTAATGCCCCAACAAGTATCAACACTAATCGCAATTCTTGCATCGCTAACTCTCTGCTCTTCTGCTTTATTGAACTTCCCTAGTGTTTTTTATCCCATAAAAGGAACATAAAAAGGGAAATCTACTCTCAACTACTATTAAGGTAGTTTATCCATAAACGATAATCTACCACTACTTATTGGTAATGTACCAAATAATACCCCTATTTTTGAATAACAAAATGAAAGTGGTGACATAAATCTTACATTTGAACTATTTAGAATGGCATAAACTGCAATAACAGCATTTATTTATGCCCATTTTTGAGTATAGTGAAGACATGATACATAAGTATAAATTCGGATAATGAATACATATAAGCAAACTCAATCAGGCGTACAATATTTTTTAAAGGGGATATCTTTGGCGATGACGCCAGGTATTCGACGCTTTGTTTTTATCCCTCTTTTAATCAATATTGCGTTATTAGGTGGGTCATTTTTTTATCTATTTAATCAAATTGGCGGATGGATTGAACAGATCCTAGCTCAAATTCCAAGTTGGCTTGATTGGCTCTCCTATTTATTGTGGCCATTAATTGTTATTAGTATTCTTGCTGTTTTCTCGTACTTTTTTAGTACTATCGCTAACTGGATAGCGGCGCCTTTTAATGGTTTACTTTCCGAACATCTTGAAGCAAAGTTAACCGGACAACCTGCGCCAAGTGGTGGTGTTTTCGACGCATTAAAAGATTTACCACGGATCTTTAAGCGCGAATGGCAAAAACTAAAGTACTATATCCCGAAGGCGCTTGGCTTGTTTATTCTTTTCTTTATCCCTGCTATTGGTCAAAGTATAGCGCCTATTTTATGGTTTTTATTTACCGCTTGGATGATGGCAATTCAATATTGTGATTATCCGTTTGATAACCATAAAGTCCCTTTTGAAACCATGCGTGATGAACTAAAAACCAAACGTGGTAAATGCTTATCTTTTGGTTCACTCGTTACTCTCTTTACGATGACTCCGATCTTAAACCTATTTGTTATGCCTATCGCAGTTTGTGGCGCAACCGCTATGTGGGTTGATGTTTACCGTGATACACATAAAGCTATTAATCCATAACTTATAACCTTTTGATCCTTTCTCATTTAAGAAACTCTTCGTATTCTAAGTAGGTCGAGTTACTCAAATGAGTCACCAAAAATTTAGTCCATATTGAATCACGCGTTACGTGAAATGAAGGAACAGATCATGACAAAGATTTACGAAGATAATTCTCAAACTATTGGCAACACACCTCTTGTACGTCTTAACCGTGTTAGTAACGGCAACGTATTAGCAAAAGTAGAAGCTCGTAACCCTAGCTTTAGCGTGAAGTGTCGTATTGGCGCAAATATGATTTGGGAAGCAGAAAAAGCGGGCACGCTAAAAGAAGGGATTGAGTTAGTTGAACCGACATCAGGTAATACAGGTGTTGCTCTGGCTTTTGTTGCTGCTGCTCGTGGTTATAAATTAACACTAACAATGCCTGCTTCAATGAGCCTTGAACGCCGTAAACTACTCAAAGCTCTAGGTGCTAACCTTGTATTAACCGAAGCGCCTAAAGGTATGGGTGGTGCAATAGCCAAAGCAGAAGAAATTGTAGCAAGCGACCCAAGTAAGTACCTACTTCTTCAGCAATTCAATAACCCAGCCAACCCTGCGATTCATGAAAAAACAACAGGGCCAGAGATCTGGGAAGCAACAGAAGGTAATGTAGACGTATTCGTTGCTGGTGTAGGTACTGGTGGTACACTAACAGGCACAAGTCGTTACCTAAAGCACACTCAAAATAAAGCCGTTCTGTCTGTTGCTGTAGAGCCTGCAGAGTCTCCAGTTATCGCTCAAGCCCTTGCTGGTGAAGAGATCAAACCTGCGCCTCACAAAATACAAGGGATTGGTGCTGGCTTTATTCCTGGTAACTTAGATCTTACGCTGATTGACCGTGTTGAAGCGGTTACCTCGGATGACGCAATTGCCATGGCTCGTCGTTTAATGGAAGAAGAAGGTATTTTAGCTGGCATATCTTCAGGTGCTGCTGTTGTAGCAGCTAACCGTATTGCAGAACTTCCTGAGTTTAAAAATAAGCAAATTGTTGTTGTTTTACCAAGTTCAGGTGAACGTTATTTAAGTACAGCACTCTTTGCAGGATTGTTTACAGAACAGGAAAATGAGCAATAATTTTGTAATATCTATGTGTTCAAATCAATTTTTACGCCAAAAAAGCCCCTTCTGGGGTTTTTTTGTTGATTTCATTTCCCTCCTTAGTAATAATCAAACCACTTTATTTTTAGGTGTAAAATAATTACAATCCAGTATAAAGTATCAGTATTAAGGCAACTTAATATGACAAAATAAGAAAGAATGTATAAATTACTGCCGTTAACTTATTTGATTGAAGATAGATTGTTTCTGAGTCTATGATATGCGAAAGTACATTCGCAAACCGAATTGGTTAACGACATTAATTCAACATAAAATATAAATCGGGGTATACACAATGTATTCACAAGACGTAGTAATCACTGCAGAAAACGGCCTTCACACTCGTCCAGCGGCTCAGTTCGTTAAAGAAGCTAAAGGTTTTGATGCAAAAATCACTGTTACTTCTAATGGTAAAAGTGCAAGTGCTACTAGCCTTTTCAAACTTCAAACTTTAGGTCTAACTAAAGGTACTAACGTAACTATCTCTGCTGAAGGCGCTCAAGAGAAAGAAGCAGTAGACCACCTAGTTAAACTAATGGATGAGCTGCACTAATCAGCTTTTTCTTTATTATTCTCATTCTCTAATTTGATCAATTTTAAGGTAAAGCTATGATTTCTGGCATTCTAGCATCTCCAGGTATTGCTTTTGGTAAAGCACTATTACTTCAGGAAGATGAAATTGTCCTAAACAAAACTCCAATCTCTGATTCTCAAGTAGAAGCAGAAGTTCAACGCTTCTTTGATGCTCGTAATAAGTCTTCTGAGCAATTAGAAGCTATTAAAGCAAAAGCGCTAGCTACTTTTGGCGAAGAAAAAGAAGCTATTTTTGAGGGGCACATTATGCTTCTTGAAGATGAAGAGCTAGAAGAAGAAATCTTAGCCCTTATCAAAGATGATAAAATGGCTGCAGACTTTGCTATTTACTCTGTAATTGAAGAGCAAGCGTGTGCACTAGAGTCATTAGATGATGATTATCTAAAAGAGCGTGCTACAGATATCCGTGATATCGGTAGCCGCTTTGTTAAAAATGCATTAGGTATCAGCATTGTTTCACTAAGTGCTATCAATGAAAAAGTTATCCTAGTTGCTAACGACCTAACACCTTCTGAAACAGCACAAATCAACCTAGACTACGTTCTTGGTTTTGCTTGTGACATCGGCGGTCGTACTTCTCATACTTCTATCATGGCTCGTTCTCTTGAACTACCTGCTATCGTTGGTACTAACGATATCACTAAGCAAGTGAAGAACGGTGATATGCTAATTCTTGATGCGGTTAACAACAAGATTGTTATCAACCCATCAGAAGCAGAACTAGCAGAAGCTAAGCAAATTCGTGATGCACAAATTGCAGAAAAAGAAGAGCTAGCAAAACTAAAAGACCTACCAGCTATCACTCTTGATGGCCACCAAGTTGAAGTTTGCGGTAACATCGGTACAGTTAAAGACTGTGACGGTATCATCCGTAACGGCGGCGAAGGTGTTGGTCTGTATCGTACAGAATTCCTATTCATGGATCGTGATGCACTTCCTACTGAAGAAGAGCAATATGTTGCTTATAAAGAAGTAGCTGAAGCGATGCATGGTGAGCCAGTGATCATCCGTACTATGGATATCGGTGGTGATAAAGATCTACCATACATGGATCTTCCAGAAGAAATGAACCCATTCTTAGGATGGCGTGCAATCCGTATCAGTTTAGACCGTCGTGAAATCCTACGTGACCAATTACGTGGCATTTTACGTGCATCTGCACACGGTAAACTGCGTATCATGTTCCCAATGATCATTTCTGTTGAAGAAATCCGTGAGCTGAAAAATGCAATCGAAGAATACAAAGTAGAACTTCGTGCTGAAGGCCATGCGTTTGATGAAAGCATCGAAATCGGTGTTATGGTTGAAACGCCAGCAGCCGCTGCAATTGCACACCATTTAGCGAAAGAAGTGAGCTTCTTCTCTATCGGTACTAACGATTTAACGCAATATACTCTTGCGGTTGACCGTGGTAACGAAATGATTTCTCACCTATATAACCCACTATCTCCAGCGGTTCTGCTTGTAATCAAGCAAGTAATCGACGCTTCTCATAAAGAAGGTAAATGGACAGGTATGTGTGGTGAGCTAGCTGGTGATGAGCGTGCTAGTCTACTTCTTCTAGGTATGGGCTTAGACGAGTTCAGCATGAGCGGTATCTCTATCCCTCTTGTTAAGAAAATTGTTCGTAACTCAAACTTTGCAGCAGTAAAAGCAATGGCAGATGAAGCTCTTCAAATGCCTACAGCAGCAGAAATTGAAGCGCACGTTGAAAAATTTATCGCAGAAAATACTAAGTAATAGTATAGTTGCAAAGAATTAAATATAGCCACTAAGTTTAGTGGCTATTTAATATAACTTTAGGGAGCTACACAATGGGTCTGTTTGACAAAATTAAAAGCGCATTTTCTTCTGAAAGCACTGCAGCTGGTGCAATCGACATCATCGCACCTCTTTCTGGTGAAATTGTAAACATCGAAGATGTGCCAGACGTAGTGTTCGCTGAAAAAATCGTTGGTGACGGTATTGCTATCAAACCTGCTGGCAACAAAATGGTTGCTCCAGTAAACGGTACAATCGGCAAAATCTTTGAAACTAACCACGCTTTCTCTATCGAATCTAACGACGGCATCGAGCTTTTCGTTCACTTTGGTATCGATACCGTTGAACTTAAAGGTCAAGGCTTTACTCGTATCGCTGAAGAAGGCCAAGAAGTTAAAGCTGGCGACACAGTAATCGAATTCGATCTTGCGTACCTAGAAGAGCACGCTAAATCAACGCTTACTCCAGTTGTAATCTCTAACATGGACGAAATCAAAGAGCTTACTAAGCTTTCTGGTGCTGTTACTGTTGGTGAATCTCCAGTTCTTAAAGTAACTAAGTAATCTCTCTTACTGACAGATTTTAGTTTATCTAAGACATAAAAAAGCCGCTGTTTTCTTTTAGATAACAGCGGCTTTTTTGTATCTATTTAACGGTCAGTTCAGCAAGCATCTCTTGTGATGGAGCAAAGAAATAACCACCAGTTACTGCATCAGTAAAACGCAATAATTGATCAGTTTTTCCATCGACTTCGCCATACATGCTATCCAACATCACTTGGAAATTATGTACAGAGTGACAATAAGCAATAAACAATAAACCATGATCACCAGAAACCGAGCCATACGGCAAGCTGTGGCGTAGGATCTTAACCCCTTTACCATCTTCTTTAATATCAACACGGCCTACGTGTGAAGCAGCTGGAACGTCTTCTAGCTCTATTGAATCAGGTTTAGTACGACCAATCACTTTTTCTTGAGCTGAAACGGACAAACGGTTCCACGCAGGTAGTTTGTGAACAAAGCGTTGGCACATCATGTAACTGCCGCCAGCAAATTCACCATCAGCAATCAATGCAACTTCAGCGCGCGCTTCATTTTTAGGGTTTTCTGTTCCATCAACGAAATCTGTCATATCGCGCGAATCTAAAAAGCGGTAACCTGATACTTCTTCTTTAATTTCAACGTGTTCAGAAATCACATTCATTAGCTTACGTAAGATATAAAAATGTAAGTCATGGCGATTTGAATGAATATGAATTAGCACATCACCATGCGTCGCTGGTGCAATGATGTCACCTTTACCTAATTGCTTAAAGTTTGCCAATTCTGGCGGCATAGGTGCAGACAATGTAGTCCAGAAATCAGCACCAAAAGAAACGGCACTGCTTAAGTTAGCGTCTGGCTGATTCTCATTTAATTCGACAATTAATGCAGGAAGTGTCTGTAGCTGCTCTAAAACAAGCTGAGGGTTACTTTTGATATTTAAGGTAACGTATAATGCAAATCGATCTGGTTCTGGCAGTAATGCCGTTTGAGGAGTGTAAGACATGAACTCAGTTCCTTTCTATTTTGAATTAACTGAGCTCATTATATGCAATAAAACATAAGATTGTTTGATAAAAGATAAGAGTTTATGAAGAAATAACTTCCACTGAAAGCTTTACGGTTTCATTCGCTGATGAATCAGACACCATGTAAGATTCTAAATTATTCAACTTGGTGATAATGGTTGGCGCACATAATGTTCTTACTTTACCTTCCCCTTCCTCCTCTGTTACTCGAAAAGCAATTTCAACATTCTCAGCATCAATGTTTTTTAACTCCGCCCAAGCTTGTACCTGAGATTTCTTATCGAATGAATTAAACACTAATGTTTCTTCACCCAGCACTAACGACGCTGATGAATTAGTAATGTGTTGCAAGTTAGGACGATTAATCTCTAATCCTAAATCTAACTGCCAATCCGCCATTGCTAGCGGGCTTAATAACGCACTAAATAATAATGCACCTGTTGATAAATCCATTGTCTGCCCCCTCTCATTAAGTCAGACTAAAACATATTTTCACTCGTTTACTGCGACATAAAAATATAAGAAACCAACTAAGAAGTAAGATAATCATTGCACTTCCTGGCTGAAACTCTCCTCGATTAACAATAACCGATTGAATTAACATCATGAGATCGATCAAAACCATCATAATGGTTAGCCACCGTCCTTGCTTCCAAAGAGTCAGCATAAAAGGGCGTGTGGGCTTTTTAAAACTACTTAACCACATATAAAATACAATGGGTAAGCTCAAACATAAACTAGTATATAAATGCGCATGACTTGGGTAAAACAGGGCCAATAAATCAGTACCTTGCTCACGGCTAGCACCGGCCATAACAAAAACG
The DNA here is from genome assembly GCF_028765505.1 of Aliivibrio sp. A6. Taxonomy (NCBI): domain Bacteria; kingdom Pseudomonadati; phylum Pseudomonadota; class Gammaproteobacteria; order Vibrionales; family Vibrionaceae; genus Aliivibrio; species Aliivibrio sp. A6. Next base: position 17,512 of record NZ_JARACR010000004.1, read on the forward strand.
ACAACGGAGCGAATTAAAATAGCCCAACCAAACCATAGCCAAATAGGTGGTTTTAACCATCCATGTTGGTCGTATGCATCAAACGAGTACAGCATTTATCTACCTTTGAACATTAAACAGACGAAAGAATTAACTAACAATCTTCTCAGTAGACTTGTCCAGATTACTGAAATGATTAAAAATAACGATTGAATAAAATAAAAACTTTGAGCTAGATACACCTTTAAATTCAAAATCTATATTGCCGTCACACTTTGTATCGTTTACATTTCAACGATGTATAAAGATAAAATCAAATATGAAGAATTAAGAATACCGTATGAAAAATAACAATAAAGCACAGATATCAATAGAATCTCAACAAGAAGCAATGGCAATTGCTAAAGCTACACAAAAACCAGCACAAACAAAAGAACAAACTAAATTGATTGCGCAAGGTATAGAAAAAGGCATTGCGCTTTACAAGAAACAGCAAAAAGAAAAATCACGAGAAGCAGATAAGCTGAAGAAAAAGACACAGCGTCAAAAGCAGAGTAAACATAACCACTCTGATGTAGAAGATAAACAAGCTCAACAAGATCACATTAATAAAGAATCAAGCAAAAATTTACCATGGATTTTACTTGCGGTAAGCTGGGCTGCCTTTATTTACTACACATTTTTAGGTATGTAATACCATTCTGGATCAGTCGTTGTTCAGATAATTGCGTAGGAAAAGTGATTTTAACTTGAACACTACAAACAAGCAGATACAAAAAAGAGATGAGTTATAAATACCCATCTCTTTTTGTTATCTACTTAGATTAAGCTAAATTATTTATTCTTTATCTGCTTTTAATGACAGTATCCAAATTGATAGCACTGCAACCGCAGCAAAACCACCAAGAATAATGCTCGGCATTGCGATGTAACCCAACGTATGCCAAATAACAGACTCTAATGTACTCATACTATCTCCTTACCAACCTTCAATGCCAGACATATCAGGCAGCTTATGTGCAATACCTTTATGGCAATCTACACAGGTTTTTTCACCTGATGCTAATGCCGTTGAATGTTGTTTCGCACTACGCGGACCTTGCTCAGAGAAATCCATAAAGTCGAATTCATGACAATTACGACATTCTTGAGAATTATTCTCTTTCATTCGATGCCATTCACGTTCAGCTAAATGCGCACGACGCTCTTTAAATTTCTCTTCTGTATCAATAGTTTTAGCAATAAAGTGCGCATATAACTCTTTAGATGCTTGAACTTTACGTACAATTTTATCTGTCCAATTATGAGGAACGTGACAATCTGAACAGATAGCACGTACGCCCGAACGGTTAGAGTAGTGAATCGTTTCTTGGATTTCTTTAACGATTGGAGCATGACAACCAGAACAGAATTCTTCTGTGTTGGTTGCTTCCATACCCGTGTTAAATGCGCCCCAGAAAAGCAAACCACCAATAAAGCCCATAAATAGGACAACACCTACCGCTGCTTTACTTGGTGATGAAAAACGCTTCCAAAATGCTTTTAAAAATTTCATGTATAGCCTCTCTTAACGGTATTGGCTATCAACTAGCGCAATGAGTCCACACGTTCAAATTCATTCTCAACTAATGGTTTAGCATCAGCTTGAGGGACGTGACATTGTAGACAGAAGTAACGACGAGGTGATACATCTGAAAGTACAGCATCTTCACGGTTCACGTAGTGAGTTACACTGATCTTTGTCGCACCCATTTCTTTTGCGTTTTTCCAGCTATGACATGATAAACACTTATTTGCGTTTAATGACACTTCATAGTTACGAATAGTATGAGGTACTAATGGTGGTTGGTATACGTAATCACTGTCTAATGCGTGATCACGTGGAAAACGTTTAAAATCATCCGCTGGACGCGTTGTTTCTAATTCCGATGCACCACGTAATGATTCAACACCACCAATGCCTCCTGGATTATTCAATTCTGCAGATTGTTCGGTTTCTGCTTGTACTGCACCAGCAAACAAAAGTCCTGCTGACATAAGCGCTATAATGAATTTTTTCATTCTAATTTCTCCGCCTTAAGGCAAACTCTTTGAAATAGGTTACTCACATCTTGGCCAGTAACCTATCTATTATTAATTAAGCAATTTTAGTGATCTTAACTGGACACTTCTTATAATCTGTCTGTTTAGACAGAGGATCCGTTGCATCCAAAATCAATTTGTTAATTAAGATGCGAGCATCAAAGAATGGAACAAATACTAATCCTTCAGGCGGACGGTTACGACCACGAGTTTCAACACGAACACGTACTTCGCCACGTTTGTTAGAAATTAACACTTCATCACCACGGCGCAGGTTACGTTTCTTCGCATCCGCAGGGTGAATATAACAAAGCGCATCAGGAACGGCTTTATACAGCTCAGGAACACGACGCGTCATAGTACCTGTATGCCAATGCTCAAGAACACGACCCGTACATAACCACATATCAAACTCATCACCAGGAACTTCTGGTGGCGCTTCATATGGGGCAGAGATAATCAACGCTTTACCATCAGGCTTGCCGTAGAAGTCCCAATCCGATCCTTTCTTAGCGTATGGATCTGAACCTTCTTTAAAGCGCCATAATGTTTCTTTGCCATCAACAACAGGCCAACGCAAACCACGTACATTATGGTATGTATCGTATGGTGCTAAATCATGGCCGTGGCCACGACCAAATGCGGCATACTCTTCAAACAGGCCTTTTTGAACATAGAAACCTTGAGCTTTCGCGTCATCATTCAACTCTTGAGCTTCAGATAATGGGAAAGCATCTACGTTGCCATTTTTGTAAAGTACGTCATACATAGTTTTACCACGGAATTCAGGCGCTTTTGCAAGCAGCTCTTCGCCCCACACTTCTTCTACTGTGAAGCGTTTTGAGAATTCCATGATTTGCCATAAATCAGATTTAGCTTCGCCTTTCGCTTGTACTTGTTGATACCAAGCTTGAGTACGACGCTCTGCATTGCCGTAAGCACCTTCTTTTTCTACCCACATTGCTGTTGGAAGAATAAGATCCGATGCTTGAGCTGTTGCAGTTGGGTATGGGTCAGAACATACAATGAAGTTTTCTGGGTTACGGTAACCAGGTAAACGTTCCGTGTTAATGTTTGGGCCCGCTTGCATGTTGTTATTACACATTACCCAATAAGCGTTAATCTTGCCGTCTTTAAGCATGCGGTCTTGAACAACGGCGTGTGCGCCAGGCTTGCCGTTCAATGTACCTTCAGGTAGTTTCCAGATTTTTTCTGAAATTGCACGGTGCTTAGGATTAGCAACAACCATGTCAGCTGGTAGACGATGTGAGAATGTACCTACTTCACGAGCGGTACCACATGCTGAAGGTTGACCAGTCAATGAGAATGGGCTATTACCCGGCGTTGAAATTTTACCCGTTAACAAGTGAATGTTATAAACAAGGCTGTTCATCCAAACACCACGAGTGTGTTGGTTCATACCCATTGTCCATAAAGACATTACTTTTGTTTTTGGATCCGCATACTGCTTAGCGAGAGTGATCAGATCGTCTTCTGATACACCTGACATTTCAGAGGCTTTTTTCGCTGTGTATGGTGCAACTGATGCTTTATATTCCTCAAAACTGATTGAGCTCATCGCTCCAGAGTTAGGATTTTCCGCTTTCATTTGTAGTGGATCAGTATCACGAAGACCATAACCAATGTCTGTTGTTGCTTGCTTGAAGTTCGTGTGTTTATTTACGAAGTCCCAGTTTACTGCATCGTTTTGAATGATGTAGTTAGCGATGAAGTTAGCAATCGCAAGGTCAGATTGAGGTTCAAAAATATACCCTTTATCTGCTAACTCAAATGAACGGTGGTAGTAAGTAGATAATACGTTCACTTTAACGTGTGGGTTACTTAAACGACGGTCTGAAATGCGAGTCCATAGTACTGGGTGCATTTCTGCCATGTTTGAGCCCCACAGAACAAAAGAGTCTGCGTGTTCAAAGTCATCATAACAACCCATTGGTTCATCAATACCGAACGTACGCATAAACGCACCCACTGCTGAAGCCATACAGTGACGAGCATTTGGATCGATGTTATTTGAACGGAAGCCCGCTTTCATCAATTTAACAGCTGCGTAGCCTTCCATTACAGTCCACTGACCTGAACCAAACATCCCAACACCGGTTGGACCGTGTTTTTTCAGAGCGGCTTTCCACTTCTCAGCCATCGTATCAAACGCGACATCCCAAGAAACAGGGGCAAAATCACCGTTCTTATCGTATTGACCATCTGTCATACGCAACATTGGCGTTTGTAGACGATCTTTGCCGTACATAATTTTAGATAGGAAGTAGCCTTTTATACAGTTAAGACCTTTGTTTACTGGCGCTTCTGGATCGCCTTGAGTCGCAACAACGCGACCATTTTGAGTACCCACAAGTACAGAGCAACCAGTACCACAAAAACGACAAGGCGCTTTATCCCATTTAATTTTTGTTTGGTCAGAACTAACGATTAAATTAGTTGCCGATGCAGGTAAAGTAATTCCTGCTACGGCTGCAGCTGATGCTGCGGCGTTTGCTTTAACAAACGCACGTCTTGTCATTTTCATGATTCATCCTCACATTGCGAATCAAAGTGCTCGATTTGGTGGAAAACTAAAGCGACATTTAGTATTCCTTCGAAGTCATTTATTTTATCGATTGAATCGGTGATATATCCCTGATTTTCAGTTTCAAGCACAACAATTAACTTGCCCTCTTCACTTTCACCGTGGATTTCCGTATTCGGTAACGCTAATATTTTTTCTTTTGTCACTTCTAATAATTCAGGGCGTACATGAACCACTAAACTTGAAATATGAACTTCATTTTCAGGTAAATTTTCTAACATTATTTTGTTTCTTCCAGTGTCATGCTAATAGCAGAAGTAGGGCAAGCGGCTACGCAACCACCACATCCATTACAAGCATCAAAATTAATTTGAGGCTGAGCTACGCTACCCAATACCAGCTGAAAGCGAATGGCTTGTGTCTCACACATATCACTACAACTACGACACTCTACCGACTGTTTTGCCAGACACTCTTTATTTATAGATATTTGATGAGTGAAAGCAGGGGTAATGCGTAAATCAAATAAATGCTCTGGGCATTGAGTTGCACAAGCTTCACAAAAGGTGCATTCTCCCTTGGTAAAATCCACAATAGGAAAACCACCATCACCTTTAACAATTATTTGCTCTTCACAAGCTGTAATACATTTTTCACAACGAGTACATTGAGATACGAAATCAACCTCATTCTTAACCCAAGGTAGGCGCTGTTGTGTTAATGGACTCTCTGTTTTCTTTGTGGAGAAGCGACGAAAAATACCTCGCTTAGAGTGATCAATCATATTATTCTGACTCATCTATTCATAACTCCAGAGTTCCATTAACATTTCTATATGGTGAATTTTAAATTTTGTCATATTTATTGATATACCCCATAATGGTTAAACAAGGGGCATTCTTGTTCTAGATCAATTTTTAAAATAAATAAAAACAACAAAATAGAGCTCATTTGCCTTTAACTAATCATAGGCCACAATTAACAAAGATGAAACACAATAAAACCTCAATTTTAACAAAAACCATTGCGCAAGTAATGTTACTGATTGTATTAATCTCAGTAGTTACAACTAGCTTGGCATTAATAACTTTATCTTCTAGCTTGAAAGATGCCGAAGCCGTTAATATTGCAGGCTCATTGCGTATGCAAAGTTATCGTTTGGCCTATGATATTGAAACCAATTCTCCAGAGCTTGTAGAACACCTCAGTAAGCTATCTCAATCTATAAAATCGCCCTCTTTTAAAGCGTTAGAGCAATGGTTTGTACCAGACGATATTGAGCTTTCTTATCAAGATATTCTCTTGCAGTGGCAATCTTTACAACCCTCACTACTCAGTGACAACAAACAGATCTACTTAAATAAAGTCTCCATTTTTGTTGATCAAATTGACCATTTTGTTTTTCGACTGCAAGAATTCTCAGAACGTAAATTACAACTACTTTCTCTTATTGGCGGTTTAGGTTTATCTTTAATTGTCTCTTTGAGTATTTTCATTATCTTTTTTACTCAACGCAAAATTGTAAGCCCACTGCATCATCTTGTTGCAGCAAGTAAAGCCATGACGAAAGGAAACTATTCAGTTCAAGTAGATCTAAAAAGTGATAACGAATTAGGACAATTAAGCGATTCGTTTAACCATATGGCAAAACAAATTGATCTCAGTTACAGAGAACTTGAAAACCGAGTTGAAGATAAAACGAAGAAGTTAAGCCAAGCGAACCGCTCGCTCACCACTCTCTATCAATGCTCTCAACAGCTTTCTGCGTCTCAATTAGATGAACAAGCGTTTAAAAATATCCTAGATACTTTTGTAAATATTGAAGGCATCATAAGTGCAAGGTTAATTGTAGAAGAAGAATCCGGTGGGGATTGGGAGATAACCAGTGGGGAGTCAAATAACTCACCTTGGAGTTTACAAGAACTCAGTATTGATGGAGAACAACTCGGCTATTTAATGTGGCAATTTACTTTGCCTTGCCCAGATCAAAAATTAATCATAAACATTGCGAATATTCTTGCGCGTGGCGTATTTTATAATCAAGCTCAAAAACAAACTCACCAATTAATTCTCTTAGAAGAACGATCAGCGATTGCTAGAGAGTTACATGATTCACTTGCTCAATCACTCTCATACTTAAAAATACAAACTACATTATTAAAGCGACAATTGGCCAAGTGTAATTGCCAAAGTACCAATACAACACTGACTGAATTAGATGAGGGTCTTAAAAGTGCCTATACTCAATTAAGAGAATTACTTAATACCTTTAGACTAACCATTAATAAAGCGCACTTTGGTGAGGCATTACAAGAAATTACCACCACATTAGCTTCACAAACAAAGATACGAATTCATTTGAATAATGAGCTACCTTCTTTGCCCATAAATGCACAACAGCACGTTCATTTATTGCAATTAATTAGAGAAGCAACATTAAATGCCATCAAACACTCAAAAGCTGATAATATTATCATTACTTGTTTTCAAGAAGGTGAGCAAGGCTATATTAACATTGAAGACGACGGCGTAGGATTTAATCCTGCAGAAGAAAAAATTAATCATTATGGATTAAGGATAATGCAAGAACGAGCACATTGCGTTCGTGGCCACCTATCCATAAACTCCGAACTAGAACACGGTTGTACAGTGAACGTAACGTTTCCACTTAACCAATAAATAATAGAGGTACAAACTATGTGGAATGTTGTTATCGTTGATGATCATCCGTTAATGCGTCGTGGTATTGGGCAATTACTTTCATTTGATGAAGAATTTACACTCACAGGTGAGGCCAGTAACGGTACAGATGCAGTTGCACTAATCTCTAAAGATGAGCCTGACTTAGTGTTATTAGATCTCAACATGAAAGGGATGTCTGGTTTAGACACCCTCCATGCTCTACGTAACGAAGGCGTAACTTGCCCTATTGTTATCTTAACGGTATCTGATAATAAACAAGACATTAAAACTTTAGTGAAGGCCGGTGCCGACGGTTACCTATTAAAAGACAGTGAACCAGATGAATTAATTGCTTTATTAAAAGAAGCAATGAAAGGTGGAAAGGCTTACTCAGAGCAAGTAAAAGCGTGCTTAGAACAAGAAACTAACGGTGATGATAAACTGGAAAGTTTAACCGCTCGTGAGCTTGAGATCTTACAAAATGTCGCCAAAGGTATGCGTAATAAGCAAGTGGCCGATAAACTGTTTATTTCTGAGGCTACCGTAAAGGTACACATGAAAAGTTTATTGAAAAAGTTGAATGTGAAATCACGAGTAGCGGCAACTCTACTCTACTTGGATTCTTAATATGAAATTATTTCTTTCTGCTCTTTTAAGCCTGACTTTACTCAGTGGCTGCGCTATCACAACACAACCAATAGATACTGAGTCTGAAGCTATTACTTTGCATTATAATGACAGCATTATTCAAGATCAAAAATGTACTGAAGTGGGAACGGTGACAGGAAGTGAAGGCCATTGGTACACGTTCTTTTTTATATCAAACAAGGATCTTATGATCGCAGCAGTTAATGATATTAAAAATGAAGCTCAAGCATTAAACGCAAATACTATTGTACTTCAAGATCCAATGGCATTTAACACATCAGTGACCATGCTTGGTTCTGCTTATATTTGTCCATAATGCTTATACCATCGTAGTAAATAATAATACCAAAACAAAATCTTACGCAAACAAAAACGCCAACAATAATGTTGGCGTTTTATTCACTCTTTAGTAAGCCTAAAAATAGCAGACTAATGGTATAAGGTTGATGCAATTTCATCTTCGCGTGAACATACCCAGTCAGGATCATACGGCCCCCAATCTGAAAGGCGATAATATCCGTCGTTGTGACGTCGACCATCTTGAATAAACATTAACTCTATACCAATACCAGGCAGGGCTTTCAATACATCTTGAATCGTACGACGAGGCCAACCGGTTAGCTCAACAAGCTTAGGCACATTCGGCCTTTCTAAATTATGTACCAATAACGCTAAATATAAGCGTCTGGCAAACACTGGATTCAACTCCATTGATACCTCCTGATTTAATAAGATCAATTATTAATCATTCAATATTTATGATGTTGAGATTGATCAACTAATTACGAAAATAATTGTACAATTCCATTAAAAAACACATAAAAATGCATTTTCTGTAATTAGTTTTCATAACCATTCCATTATACATACCAATAATCACCCAATGTTAACAGTCCCTCCCCCTTCAACTGTCCCGCCACAGCCGACTGCATCACCACTTCTTGCTGCCGCTTTTCCATCTATAAATACAGAACTAGACCCTGCTGATATTGCTCTTGGATGAGGTGGATGCTTGGGTTTTGAGTGTGCTGCTAATGGATCCCCTTCACGAGCCGCTGGTACACCATCAACTTTTACTGTTCCCGACCCCGCAAGTACTGGAGTTGGATGAAACCCATCATGATCACTGCCTATGTCACCTACTTTTACTGCATTTCCCATCATTCATTCCATTTTTGATATTGATTAAAAATTGTATATTTTCTCAACAAAGATAAGAATTATGGCAAAGAAAAAGACGAGTCACTTCAAATTATAATCAATAGAATACTAAATAACGCGCAGCTCTGGCGTATTTGCTCAAATCTCGTTATAAATAGACCATAATTAATAACATAATGAAGAAAGTCATGACTACAATTTACGGAATTAAAAACTGCGATACCATTAAGAAGTGTAAAAAATGGTTAGACGCCAACGAAATCACCTTTACTTATCACGATTACCGTTCTGATGGCATTGATAAAGAAATGGTTACTACGTTTGTTCAACAATTAGGATGGGAAAACGTGGTAAACAAACGAGGCACGACTTACCGCCAGTTGAGTGACGAGCAAAAAGCATCCCTCAATGAAGAAGCCGCAATTGAATTATTGCTAGAAATGCCAGCAATGATCAAACGCCCTGTTCTTATTCATAATAATGAATACCATTTAGGTTTTAAACCCGCTCAATACGAAACCCTGTTTAACGTTTAATTTACTGTATTATTACAGTGACCGTTTAGAATGAAGTAAAGGAATACATAATGTCAGATACCCCAACACTAACGCTTGCAAAAGATCTATTGAGCCGTCAATCCATTACCCCTGAAGATGCTGGCTGCCAAGAACTAATGATTAAACGCTTAGAAGCACTTGGTTTTAGCATTGAAATCATGGTTTTTGAAGACACCACTAACTTTTGGGCTCGCCGTGGTACAGAAGCACCACTGTTTACTTTCGCAGGCCATACCGATGTCGTACCAACCGGTTCGCTAGATCATTGGAATACCAACCCATTTGAACCAACCATTATTGATGGCATGTTGTACGCTCGTGGAGCAGCAGACATGAAGGGCTCACTGGCTTGTATGGTTGTTGCCGTTGAGCGTTTTGTTGCTGAACATCCAGATCATAAAGGTTCGATTTCTTTTCTGATCACATCCGATGAAGAAGGCCCATTCATTAATGGAACCACTCGGGTAGTAGATACACTACAAGAGCGTAATGAAATCATTGATATGTGTATTGTTGGAGAACCATCCAGTACTGATTATGTGGGTGATGTGGTTAAAAATGGTCGTCGTGGCTCTCTTACTGGTAACTTAACCGTTAAAGGTATTCAGGGCCACGTTGCTTATCCTCATATTGCTCGAAACCCAATTCATCAAGCAATGCCTGCATTAACTGACTTGGTAATGACTGAGTGGGATAAAGGCAATGATTACTTCCCTCCAACCAGTTTTCAAATTCCAAATATGAATGGCGGTACGGGAGCATCTAATGTGATCCCTGGAGATGTTGAAGTCATGTTTAACTTCCGCTTCAGCACAGAATCAACCGTTGAAAGCTTACAACAACGGGTTATTGATACATTGAATAAACACGATTTAGAGTATGACTTAGATTGGATTATCAATGGCCTTCCTTTCTTAACCGATACAGGTGCTCTTCTCACCGCTGTGGTCGATGCTGTTGATACGGTTAACCAACAAAAACCGCAATTGCTCACCACAGGTGGAACATCGGATGGCCGTTTTATTGCTCAAATGGGTTCGCAAGTTATTGAACTTGGTCCTGTTAATGCCACTATCCATAAAGTAAATGAGTGTGTAAATGTTGATGATTTAGAAAAACTAACTGATATGTATCAAGAAGTCTTAAATAATCTACTCGCGTAATCATCGATTGGCGTTATGATGGGAGGAAGCTCCTCTCATCATTGCATTGGTACTTTATGACTTATCAAGAACTGACAGGCTTATCAAGCCAACACCTTTCTTTTGTTACCCCTTATCGTCAACTTCATCATGATTGTGTCTCTTCATTTAAATCATTAGAAAAAGCAGCACAGGACGCAGGGTTTGCTCTGACTATTGCCAGTAGCTTTCGTGATTTTGAACGCCAACTTATGATTTGGAATAATAAATTTAATGGTATTCGCCCTATTTCTGGTAATGATGGACAGCCACTAGATACTAGCCACATGAGTGATATAGAGAAAGTTCACGCGATTATGCGTTGGTCTGCCCTTCCCGGCTCTAGCCGCCACCACTGGGGAACCGACCTTGATGTCTATGCTGAAAATACGCTTCCAGAAGGTGTCAATCTTCAACTTGAGCCTTGGGAATACAATACCGGTCACCAAACTCAATTTAGTGAATGGTTACAAGAGAACGCCTCACAACATGGGTTCTTTTTCCCTTATAACGCAGATAGAAAAGGCGTAGCTGTCGAACCTTGGCATATTAGCCATAAAGAAAAAGGGGCTGAATTAATGGCAATGTTAACGCCCGATATTCTGTTGCAAGCATGGAAAGGCGTCGACTTAGCCGGAAAAGGCACTATCATTAAACATATTGATACACTGTTTGTACGTTACGTTACTAATATTAGTAAGGATTAAATATGGAATGGTTAATGAACCCTTGGGTTATCATCGTGATTGTTTTGAGTGTGGTCATTGGTAATCTTGCTGCTTTAAAAGCAACGGCAAATATGAAATTTAAGCACACAAAAAAAACAGTTACTCCTCAAGAAAAAGAGGAAAAATCAGAGCAAGAAACAACAATTCAGCACAAAGAAGATGAAAAAAAAGACGCTCAGTAAAATGAGCGTCTTTTGCTGATAAATTAACCTGTAATTTTACTCTTCAGGCTTTTCTTCTTTCGGCATCTTATTTGATTTTTCAATCATAGCGGCAAGAACAGGAACCACAGAATCTAATGTCGCTTCATTAACAGGTTTACCTGCTGCATCTGTTACGTTAATTGAAGTACGGTTACCTAAATCACCTAACAGTAGATTGTATGTACTGCCTTCAAAAGAAAGTGGTTTGGTACCAATTTCTTCCCAGAACTCATCATCAGGCTCTTTGTATTTCACTTCAATCGTACCTTGAGAGCGATTTCTGTCTTCAATGGTTAATCCCATCATAGGCAGTAACTCACCCAGGCGCTCCCAAAAGATATTATACGGCGCACGAGCAATAATAACCGGCAAGCCACTTCTATCTTGGCCCATAGATATTGGTATACGCTTAACTAACTCTTCAGCACGTATGCGCGCTTCTTCACGCAGTTGTTCATCATAAGCTGACGTCACTAAATTGGTCATCAAAATGTTGTAACGTGCTTTATTCGCTTGCGTTACTTCAGTTTGCTTACCATCAACTTGCCAATCAATTAACGTAATTTGAAAGCCTGAGCGATTATTTTCACTCAATTTCTCAATATTGTAGCGCGCACCAAACTCATGGTCTTCATCTTCTGAATTCCATTTAAGCCAATCTGTTTCTATCTTATCGTCACTTTGCGACACAATACCAATATCGCGTTTTTCAATTAGCGTTAATACCGTTTGCCATAGTTTATCGACGTCTTCTTCTTTCACAAGCCACACGGTCACTTCACCCTTTTGCTCTTCAATACGAGCACCAGGGATCAATTCAAGCACTTGTTGAGGAGGACGAATATCCACGTCTTTCCCAATTCCACCACTGTACTCACCTTGTGGAATATCATACTGAGGGTAGAACTCGGGTCTTGCCTCTGCAGGCTGCTTCCACTCTTCTAACGGTGGAGTATCCAAGTATTTAAAATCTTGTTTGGCTTGGCGACGCTCTGTTGGACTGCTTGAACACGCTGATAGCACAGCAATCATCAATGATCCAACAACAAAGCGAGTCTTCACTTTCATTTTTAATCCTATTACTTCAGCACACCAGCACTAATTAAGGCTTGTTCAACCACAGGCTGTAATGATGAGCTTAATTCCGTCAATGGTAAACGAATGTCTGAGTGAGTAATCATACCTAAACGATGCGCAGCCCATTTCACTGGAATTGGGTTTGCTTCAACGAATAAATCGTTATGTAGTGGCATTAAGCGTTGGTTAATCACTTCCGCTTCTTCAAATTTACCTTGAGCCGCTAATGCGAACATGGTTGCCATCTCTTTTGCTGCAACATTTGACGTTACCGAAATAACACCGTGACCGCCTAACTTAACAAAATCAAGCGCCGTTGCATCATCACCACTAAGTTGGATAAACTTTTCGCCACAAAGTTCACGAGTAAGTGCAACCCTCTCTAAATCACCTGTTGCATCTTTTAGTGCAACAATGTTGTCAAACTCTGACAAACGAGCCACTGTTTCAGGTAATAAATCTACCGCAGTACGGCCAGGTACATTATAAAGAATTTGCGGAATATCCGTCGCTTCTGAGATCGCTTTATAATGTTGGAATAAACCTTCTTGGGTTGGCTTATTATAGTAAGGCGTCACACTTAGACAGCCTGCAACACCTGAGTCGTGGAAAAGCTTACTAAATGTTACCGCTTCATGAGTGGCATTAGCACCAGTGCCAGCAATAACAGGAATTCGTCCATCAGCAAACTCTAGTGTTTTCATCACTAGCTTGACATGCTCTTCTACACTTAATGTCGCAGATTCACCGGTTGTACCAACAGCAACAATACCATTAGTACCGGCATTAATATGATAATCTACTAGGTTTTTTAAGCTGTTGTAATCTACTTCACCATCGGTATCTAATGGTGTAACTAATGCGACAATGCTACCTGAGAACATATCCTTCTCCCTTTTTTCTTAGCCTGAATGTACGAATTGATTCTGTTATTCATTAATTTCACAACAAAGAGTCATCGTCCTTGACCACAGTAAACACACTATGGTTTTCGTCTTCTATGTTATGAGCAGAATCATTCAATCAATATACCTCAAGGATATTACATAAAAGCCTCTGTTGTAGAGTCTTTTTTTTGACGATTGTCTACTATTGCTTGCTTATCACACAATCACTTGCGTGTTAGTATGGGGTATCTTTTTCAATATCGAGTTTTTTATGCCTCAGTACCTTGTAATTACCGCGGTTGGTACAGACAGACCGGGTATCTCTAATAAGGTGACTCGTCTTGTCACCGAATCAAGCTGCAATATTGTTGATAGCCGTATAGCGTCATTTGGTAATGAATTTACGCTTATCATGCTGCTCTCTGGTACTGCAAATGCGATTTCTCGTATTGAAAATACCTTGCCTTTACTTGGGCAACAGCACGATTTAATCACCATGATGAAGCGAACATCACCTCATCAAGAGAAAGATATTTTTTATACTATTGATGCCTTTGTTGAATCAGAAGATCGTCCTGGATTAACCGAAAAATTCACAGATTTCTTAGCCAATCGTGATATTGATTTAAAAACGCTTAGTGCTCAAACGCTTAAAAAGGGCGAAAACCAAAATACGTTTCAAATTCAAATCACCGCTGAAATCTTTCAAGAATGTCACATCATTGAGATTCAAGAGCAATTTGAAGCACTTTGTGACTCATTAGGCGTCAGCGGGAAAATAAATTTTTATAAAACCAATTAGAAAAACACAGCTAAAAGGAAATATCATGATCACGCCATTAGACGCAGGCTCTCCTGCACCAGACGTATCACTTTTTGATCAAGATGGAGAGTCAATTTCTCTATCTGATTTAAAAGGCAAAAAAGTCTTATTTTATTTTTACCCTAAAGCGATGACACCTGGCTGTACGGTTCAAGCTCAAGGTCTACGTGATATTAAAGCAGAATTAGATGCGCATAATGTCGTAACACTAGGCGTCAGTATTGATCCTGTGAAACGCTTAGGTAAATTCATTGAGCGTGACAGCTTAAACTTCACCTTATTATCAGATGAAGACCATGCAGCAGCAGACGCATTCGGTGTGTGGGGCGAGAAAAAATTCATGGGGAAAGTTTACGATGGGTTGCACCGTATTAGCTTTCTAATTAATGAAGAAGGTGTGATTGAACATGTATTCAATAAATTTAAAACGAAAACGCACCATGAAGTGGTATTGGACTATTTAAATAATAAATAATTAAACGAGAAATAACCGTTGAATCATTTATAAAAGGCGATGCTCATAACATAGCATCGCCTTTCTAATTTTAAAGACTACCAGCGCAATTGATCATATTACGCCTGCTTATTAAATGTCTCATCTGTTGCAGGTAATGCTTTCCATACAGCTTTCACTAGAGTCGCAAGTGGAATAGCGAAGAACACGCCCCAAAAACCCCATAAACCGCCAAAAACTAATACTGACACTATGATGGCAACCGGGTGTAGGTTGACCGCTTCAGAGAACAGAACAGGCACTAATACGTTACCATCTAGCGCTTGAATAATCGCATAAGAGAATACCAACCAATAAAAATCTGGCGTTAATCCCCACTGAAACAAAGCAACAATTGCAATTGGCACCGTTACTGCTGCTGCACCAATATATGGAATCAATACAGAAAAACCAACCATCACAGCTAATAACAATGCATATCGAAGATCCATAATAAAGAACGTAATGTAACTCACGCCTCCGACAATAATGATTTCAACCACTTTGCCGCGAATGTAATTACTTATCTGTTCATTCATCTCTACCCATACTTTCGTCGCTAAACGGCGGTTTTGAGGCAGGATATGGCTCATTGTTGCTACCATTTCGTCTTTATCTTTTAGCAAGAAGAACACAAGCAAAGGCACAAGAATCAAATACACACCTAATGCAGCAAGGCTAACTAACGAAGATAATGAGCCTTTCACTAAACTCTCTCCCATCCCTAAGACCTTGTCACGAATGGTATCTAATAAGGTTTCAATCGATTGAGGTTGAATAAACTCAGGATAGCGCTCAGGTAAGCTAGACAAGAAGTTATGCAAACCATTAAACATCGAAGGAAGATCATTAATTAAGTTCCCAACTTGAGTCCAAATAGTCGGTACAAGACCAAAAACAGCCATCAACATCAAACTGATAAATAAAATGATCACTAAAATAACCGAAAGTGTTCTTGGTACCCCTAATCGAGTCAATTTTACTACCGGCCATTCAAGTAAATACGCTAACACGATGGCAACTAACAGGGGGGCAATAAGGTGACCAAAGAAATAAATAGTAATAAAGCCGACAATAAGAATCGCAACTAAGCTCACCGCGTGTGGATCTGAAAAGCGGCGCTTATACCACTTTGTTACCATATCTAACATATTATATTCTACTTCCTAGTGACGGTTAAAAATGCGTATGACGCTTCATGCTCTACGTTAATCGCAAATGCATTGAGCTCAAAATACTTCATGATATCGGCTAACGATGTTTTGTCGACGACTTTGATCTCTAATTTTCCATTTTTATCTAAGCGTTGCGCTGCTCGCTTGGCCAACAGTAGCGACATTGGGCAACGTTGTTGTGATAAATCTAAGGTTCGGGTTTCCATTCTTCATCTCTATAGATATGATGGATTTGAATAAGTATAAATCACATAATTTCTACAAAAAAGAAACCAATTTAAGTTTTGGTGCTCTTATTCGCTGTATATTGAGTTATTATCTCTTTAATAAACATAACTGAGTGCTATAAAAAGGATTTGTAAATACGACATGTTCAAACTAAAAAAACTGGCCAGTTGTTTACTGATCACTTCATTACTAACGAGCCCTTTCTCTGCAATGGCAAAGAACGATTTAGACTTGCCTGATATAGGGACAACAGCGGCTTCAACCCTGACGATTGATCAAGAGTTAATCTACGGTGATGCCTACATGCGTATGCTTAGAGCTAGCCAACCTGTGATTAATGATCCTGTTTTAGCCGAATATGTTCAAGATCTTGGTCATCGCCTTGTCGCTAACGCCAGTGATGTAAAAACCCCATTCCATTTCTTTCTGATTAATAACAGAGACATTAACGCCTTCGCTTTCTTTGGTGGTTATGTTGCTCTGCACTCTGGTTTATTTTTATACGCACAATCAGAAAGTGAATTAGCCTCGGTTGTCGCTCACGAAATCGCACACATTACTCAACGACACCTTGCTCGAAGTATGGAAGAACAAGCAAGACGTTCACCTGCAACAATGGCAGCACTTGTTGGTTCATTATTATTAGCCATTGCAGCACCAGAGGCAGGTATTGCAGCGATTACAGCAACCACTGCAGGTACA
The DNA here is from genome assembly GCF_028765505.1 of Aliivibrio sp. A6. Classification (NCBI taxonomy): domain Bacteria; kingdom Pseudomonadati; phylum Pseudomonadota; class Gammaproteobacteria; order Vibrionales; family Vibrionaceae; genus Aliivibrio; species Aliivibrio sp. A6. The sequence goes on from NZ_JARACR010000004.1 coordinate 34,663, forward strand.
ATGCAAAGCTCTATTAACTACACCCGCAGTAATGAAAAAGAAGCTGACCGATTTGGTATTGATACGCTCGCAAAATCAGGGTTTGATGTCTCTGCTATGCCTCGTTTTTTCTCTCGCTTAGCAGATCAATACCGCTACGCAAGTACACCACCACCTATGCTGTTAACTCACCCATTACCGACATCTCGTATTACTGACAGTCGAGAAAGAGCACAACAATACCCAATGCGTAGAGTCAATACTTCTCTGCGTTACCATCTGGCTCGCTCACGCATTGTGGCTCGTTTTGCAGGTATTGATAGTAATGCCGCACTTGATTGGTTTTCTCGTAAATCAAAAACTCATAATGTCGATATAAAAAATGCTCTAAATTATGGTAAAGCGTTAGTTTATATCGATTCAAAGCAATACGATAAAGCGCAGCCATTGATCGATAACTTATTAAAGAACGATCCCCTTAATACGTTTTATATTGATGCAGCAACAGACTTAGATCTGTACACAAAAAAGAATGAACAAGCCATTACACGTCTAAAAAATGGGTTAGTTCAACTGCCAAATAATGCGGTGTTAACTATTAATTATGCTCACGCCCTCTCTGAATCCAATAAACCAGCAGAAGCCGTTCGAGTATTACAGCGCTACACCCACGATAATCCTAGCGATCCAACGGGATGGCAATTATTAGCTAAGGCGTATCATGATAATGGCAGCTCTGATGGTGAATTAGCAGCAAGAGCTGAAGTTTACGCGCTTAAAGGAATGTGGAATAAAGCATTAAGTAATTATACTCAAGCAAGCCAATTGGTTGAGTATGGAAGTTTAGATCAAGCAAGATACGACGCAAGAATCGATCAGCTTCGTCTATCAAGAGAGCGTTTTAGCGCTTTATAATCAATAAGGAAATAGTATGTCTGTTGTTATTTATCATAACCCTCGTTGCTCAAAAAGCCGTGAAACGTTAGCACTCGTAGAAGCACAGGGCGTTACCCCTGAAATTGTGAAATATTTAGAAGAAGCACCAAGTGTAGCGACATTAAAAACCTTGTTTTCTCAGCTAGGGTTTACTTCAGTTCGTGACATGATGAGAACAAAAGAAGCTGAATATAAAGAACAAAACCTAGAAGATAGCTCGGTAAGCGACGAGCAACTTTTTGAAGCAATGGTACAAACACCAAAGTTGATTGAACGCCCAATAGTCGTTCATGGTAATCAAGCAAAAATTGGTCGTCCGCCTGAGCAAGTTCTAGAGATTTTATAGATAGGAAGCAGGAAGCTAACATGGATTCAGTTGAAATGAGCGCAGAAACAAAGCGCTATCGTTTTCTTGCACTATTTTGTAATTTAGCACTGTTAGGTTTTGTTGCACTTTGGCACAGTACCCTTTCACCTCATCCACTAATAAACCCTTATGGCATTATGGTAGCGTGGATAATACCAATGCTTTTTCCACTTAAAGGGATTATCCAAGGGAAACCTTATACTCATGCATGGGCAAACTTTATTTTAATGTTTTACTTCTTGCATGGTTTAACCATTCTTTGGCTTGATGAGGGAGAGCGTTATCTCGCTTTAATTGAAGTTATCATTACCTCTGGTGCTTTTGTTGGTAATATTTATTATGCTCGCTTACGAGGCAAGGAATTAGGGTTAAAACTCAAACGTCTGTCTGAAGTCGAAAAAATAGAAAAAGCCAAATATACCGAGAAATAGTGAGCTTACAAATACAAAAAAGGTGACTACATTATATAGTCACCTTTTTTATTTATAATTATCGATAGTTCAAATCTATTAACTTGCGCTGAGTTGGTACTCATGGACAACAGGTTTTATTGGTTCTTCTGATTCAACTGAGATCTCGTTGTCTACTGACTTATCAGCCTCTTGCGCTACATTCTGAGTAACACCCTCAGTGATAGCACTTTTTTCAGTCCCATCATTTACAACAGGCTCTTCTGGAATAAGTGAAATACGAGCGTTTTTACTCAAAAGCTCATCATTAAACTGTTGGTAATCCCCCAACAAGCTTAATGTATAGGTCACTTTGTCCCCTTGAATGGTATTTACTTGCACACTTGCCACTGAATTCATTTGCTTTAATTGCTTCTCAATACTGAAAAAAGCACGTGTTGTGTGAATGCCTTGAATAGAAACCGTTTCTGAATCACTCGCCACTGCCCCTAAGTTTTTAGTGTAGGTTTTAGCAAAGTAATCACTCACCTCATTAACCATATCAGCCAATTGAACAGAGCCAGATACACGACCTTCAATCGGTTTTTTTGATGCAGTAACTAAATATTGAGGCGTTGTATCAAATAAAGTCCATGTTGAACTATTGCCACGCACTTTTACCACCAATATGGCTTGTGGGTTATAACGCTCACTCGCATCTGCAATTGGTTTTTTAAAGTTACCCCATAAATCAGGGATCTCGATTGAAGTTACATCGTCAAAATCCCCAACAGGGAACATGACAGGTAAGCCTCTCTCATTCGCGGCATCTTTAATTCGCGTAATTAGGCTGTTGTTTGACTGTTCCCAAATAATGCTTCTTTGGTAATTATATTCATTCACCACCCAAACCAAGACTGATTTACGCGGTGTTTCCCAAATACTTTGCTCTGCTTGAGTTAATAAGCTCAACACCATCTTTGAGTTATAGCCTAACTTCATTGCTCGAGGTGCGTCATCGTATTCAACAAAACTCATTTGTGTTACATAGCGATCACTCTGTGTTAGCGCTTTCTTTATTACTTCATTTTGAGCAATATCAGTTTTTCCTGACACTTTGATCAGAACATTAACTAAACCATCTTGTTTAGCAATACTTTCTGCTTTTTCTGCTCCTGTTAATTGCACTTCTGTATGATAGAGATCGTTTTGCTGTTGAGCAAAAACAGGCCCTGTAATCATACAAATTAATAAACACAAAATACGTAACATCAAACAACCTATAATTACTTTTATAATTTACTGCTGATAATAAGGGCTATCCCCTTATTCAGCAAGGATTCGAATTGACTCAGATCTAACTTTCAAGCTATTAGAGTGATACAAGGCAGAAAAGTTTTATTTTTTCACGAGCTAAATCAAGATATTTATTAATGGAATAGTGATAGAATCCCTCAAATTCATTACTGGAAATGGAAATGCTATACAATTTGTTCCAAGGTTTTCAAATGCTGTTCGTTGCATTTGGTGCACTCGTTCTTGTTCCCCTTCTTACTGGCTTAGACCCTAATGTTGCTCTGTTCGGTGCTGGTGTTGGTACCCTTCTCTTCCAATTAGTTACTCGTCGATCTGTCCCTATCTTCCTTGCCTCCTCCTTTGCCTTTATCGCTCCAATTATTTATGGCACCCAAACATGGGGCATTCCTGCGACTATGGGTGGCTTAATGGTTGCTGGATTTGTTTATGTCATTTTAGGCGCCGTGATTAAAGTGAGAGGCGTTGCTTTTATTCATAAATTACTGCCTCCAGTGGTTGTTGGTCCGGTCATCATGGTTATTGGTTTAGGGCTTGCGCCAACAGCTGTAAATATGGCTTTAGGTAAAACGGGCGATGGTGCATTTCAATTAGTTGATGGGCAACTTGCTTTCTGGATTGCGGCGGCTTCATTATTTACCACTATTGCAGTGAGTGTTTTCTCTAAAGGTTTTTTCAAACTGCTGCCAATCCTCTCTGGCATTATTGTTGGTTATTCTTTAAGTCTTATTTTTGGCGTAGTCGATTTCACTCCAGTTCATCAAGCCGCTTGGTTTGCACTGCCTAATTTCACGTTTCCTGAATTTAATATTAATGCCATTCTGTTCATGATCCCGGTAGCAATTGCACCAGCCGTTGAACACGTTGGTGATATGTTAGCTATCTCAAATGTAACCGGAAAAGATTATCTTAAAAAACCAGGATTACATCGCACAATCACTGGTGATGGCGTAGCAACAATGGCCGCATCATTAATTGGTGCTCCACCAAATACAACTTACAGTGAAGTAACTGGTGCGGTTATGCTAACTAAAGCGTTTAATCCAGTAATAATGACGTGGGCGGCGGTATGTGCCATTGTTCTTGCTCTGGTTGGTAAATTAGGCGCAATGCTCCAAACTATTCCAGTACCCGTTATGGGCGGGATTATGATTTTACTGTTTGGCTCGATTGCTACTGTTGGTTTAAATACTCTTATTAAAAACCAAGTCGACCTGCATAAAGCACGCAATCTTACCATTGTTGGTGTAACGCTTGTGTTTGGTATCGGTGGTATGGCGGTAGGTATTGGTGACTTTAACCTTCAAGGCGTAAGTCTGTGTGGTATCGTTGCGATTGCGCTTAATTTAATTCTTCCTAATGATTTAGGCGAAAGCCATGTTGTTGATAACGCACAAATGGAAGAAGATAAATAATTCTAGGTAAAGAAAAGGCTTGATGATTAATTCATCAAGCCTTTTTTTAATTCTTCATTTCTAGTTTCTAAACTAAATTATTTAGTACCGAAGATCTTATCACCAGCATCGCCAAGACCAGGTACGATGTAACCTTTATCATTTAGCTTTTCATCGATAGCCGCAGTGTAAAGCTCTACGTCTGGGTGTGCTTTTTCTAGCGCTTCAATACCTTCTGGAGCAGCAACAAGTACAAGAACTTTAAAGTGCTTACAACCTTTCTCTTTTAAAAGATCTAGCGTAGCAATCATAGAACCGCCAGTTGCTAACATTGGGTCGACAACAAGAGCAATACGCTCATCGATGTTAGAAGCCAATTTATTAAAGTACGGTACTGGTTCTAATGTTTCTTCATCACGGTAGATACCTACAACACTGATACGTGCGCTTGGAATGTGCTCTAAAACACCATCCATCATGCCAAGACCTGCACGAAGAATTGGTACTACTGTTACTTTTTTGCCTTTAATTTGGTCAACTTCAACAGGGCCATTCCAGCCATTGATAGTTACTTTTTCTGTTTCAAAATCTGATGTTGCTTCATACGTTAGTAGGCTACCTACTTCTGTTGCTAATTCACGAAAACGCTTAGTGCTGATTTCGCCTTCACGCATTAAACCAATTTTGTGTTTTATTAGCGGATGTTTTACTTCAACAACTTTCATTTCTGACTCCAGATACTGATACATTAATCAAACCTTCTAATTATACATAATTTTGAATTGAAAAATGACGTTATAAGAAAATATTTTATACCTCGTAAAAGCATTTACCGAACTTATTATTTTTTATTACAAAATTTATGCAATTTTCCTTACGCAAACGTTTCCCTTTTTACATTGTGCTGTTAGAATGGCGCGGATTTTTGAAATCCAACCTATGGCGAGGACACCTCCGTGAGCGACAACAAAACTTCTCTTAGCTACAAAGATGCTGGCGTAGACATTGATGCTGGTAATGCACTTGTTGATCGAATTAAAGGCGTAGTGAAACGCACTCGTCGCCCAGAAGTAATGGGCGGCATTGGTGGTTTTGGTGCGTTATGTGAACTTCCGACTAAATACAAGCAACCTCTTCTTGTTTCTGGTACTGACGGTGTTGGTACTAAGTTGCGTTTAGCATTAGATTTAAACAAGCATGATACTATCGGTATCGACTTAGTTGCTATGTGTGTTAATGACCTGATTGTTCAAGGTGCAGAACCACTGTTCTTCCTTGATTATTATGCAACAGGTAAACTTGATATTGATGTAGCAGCTGAAGTAGTCACCGGTATCGGTGAAGGCTGTATTCAAGCAGGTTGTGCATTAATCGGTGGCGAAACCGCTGAAATGCCAGGCATGTATGAAGGCGAAGATTACGATGTTGCTGGATTCTGTGTTGGTGTTGTTGAAAAAGAAGACGTTATCGACGGCACAAAAGTAGCGGCTGGTGATGCTCTAATCGCAGTAGGATCAAGCGGTCCACACTCAAATGGTTACTCATTAATTCGTAAGATCCTTGAAGTATCAAATGCCGATCTTAACGAAGAACTGAATGGTAAAACTATTGCCGCTCACCTAATCGAACCAACAAAAATCTACATTAAATCAGCACTAAAAATGATTGCTGAGCATGATATTCATGCCATCTCTCATATTACCGGTGGTGGTTTCTGGGAGAATATTCCACGCGTACTTCCAAAAGGAACAAAAGCCGTTGTTAATGGCAACAGCTGGGAATGGCCTGCAATCTTCAACTGGCTACAAGAAAAAGGGAACGTTGATACTTACGAAATGTACCGTACCTTTAACTGTGGTGTTGGACTGGTTATCGCGCTTCCAAAAGATCAAGCAGAACAAGCTGTTGCTCTACTGAATGCTGAAGGCGAAAACGCTTGGGTAATTGGTGAAGTTGCCGCAGCTGAACAAGGCGAAGAGCAAGTAGAGATCCGCTAATCGATTTCAACAAACTTTGAACTCGTTCATAAACAAAAAATAAAAGGTGATCAATTATTCGATCACCTTTTTTATATCTGCCATTTGTGCTCGAATGGTCGATATTAATATTAAACAGAATAAGATAATTATAATGAAAAATATTGTTGTATTAGTCTCAGGAAGTGGAAGCAACCTACAAGCATTTATCGATGCTTGTGGTGGCAACATTCCAAACGCTCATATTAGCGCCGTCATTTCAAATAAAAGCGATGCTTTTGGATTACAAAGAGCCATTAATGCTGGTATTAATGTTCACTCATTAAGTGCAAAAGGATACGAGAATCGCGAGAAGTACGATCAAGCCTTAGCGACTCTTATCGATCTTCATCAGCCTGATGTGATTATTCTTGCCGGTTTTATGCGTATTTTAAGTGAAGATTTTGTGCTTCGCTATCAAGGGAAAATGCTGAACATTCACCCTTCTCTTTTACCAAAATACACTGGGCTACACACTCATCAACGCGCAATTGATGCTGGTGATAAAGAACATGGCACCAGTGTTCATTTTGTTACTCCTGAGTTAGATGGTGGCCCTGTCATACTACAAGCGAAAGTGCCAATCTTTGAAAATGATACTGCAGAAGAGGTGGCATCACGCGTACAAGCTCAAGAGCATGTAATCTACCCAATGGTGGCTAAGTGGTTAGTTGAAGAACGATTGATAATGCAAGATGGTAAAGCTGTCTTAGATGGGAACGTATTGGGACCGTCAGGATTAGAGACAGAATAATATAAAAATGCCCATCGATATTATCTATCAATGGTATTTTTTATATAACGTTTACGCATTAATTGGGCATTCCGATGGTGGTGGCGCCATTTCTGGTACCGTATCGTGATTGCCTGCAATCAATTCTCCAAAATGAAACAACGCGTACTCGCCAACTTTCATTTTGTGCCACTCTTCATTATCTGTTAATGGACGAGTTACAACGACAGAAACCACATCATTTGGGGTCGTTTCTTTATGAAAATCAATTGTGACATCTTCATCAATCAAGGACGCTTGGCCAAAAGGTGCACGTCTTGTGATCCAATGTAAGTTATTCGAGCAATAAGTCATTAAATACTCACCGTCGCTCAAAAGCATATTAAATACGCCTAATCCTCGAAGGTGATCGCAGCACTCAGAGACAAACTCAAACATTAGCATCATATCTTGCGGCGGCTCTGGGTATTTATCCTCTAACTGATTTAATAACCAGCAAAAAGCACGCTCACTGTCTGTTTCACCCACAGGTCGAAAACGTCCTGTCGACAACTCATCAAACCCAGTCAACTGACCATTATGAGCAAACGTCCAATACTTCCCCCATAACTCTCGCGTAAAAGGGTGTGTATTTTCTAGGTTAACGTCACCGCGATTTGCTTGTCGAATATGACTGATAACCGCTTTACTTTTGATAGGGTAATCTTGAACAAGTTTCGCTATCTTTGAATGGCAGCTTGGTTTTGGGTCTTTAAATGTGCGAAATCCTTTCCCTTCATAAAAAGTAATTCCCCAACCGTCACGATGCGGGCCGGTATTGCCACCACGCTGAACTAAACCTTTAAAACTAAAACAAATATCGGTTGGTACGTTTGCACTCATTCCGAGTAATTCACACATATTTGCGCTACTCCTTTATTCGCAATCAAGCCAACATCAAACAGTTATAAGCTCGACATTGGCTTTCGATGAATTATTTTTCCATTTCTTTTTCAATTAATTGAATCACGATATGGATAATTTTAATGTGGATTTCTTGGATACGATCCGCATAGCCAAAGTGAGGAACGCGAATTTCCACATCGGCTAAACCAGCCATTTTTCCGCCATCTTTGCCAGTAAGCGCAATGGTTTTCATGCCTTTTTCTTTAGCCGCTTCGATGGCTTTTAAGATATTACCTGAATTGCCTGACGTCGATAAACCAAATAAAACATCGCCTTTAGAGCCTACTGCTTGAGTGTAGCGAGAAAAAACATGGTCATAACCAAAATCATTACTCACACACGATAAATGGCTTGGATCTGAAATCGCAATCCCTGGGTAACCTGGACGATTTTCACGGTAACGCCCTGTTAACTCTTCAGCAAAATGCATTGCATCACAGTGAGAGCCACCGTTACCACAAGACAATACTTTACCGCCTTGTTTAAATGAATCGGCAATGGTTTTGGCAGCTAACTCAATTTGAGCAAGGTTTTTATCATCAGCTAAAAAGTCATTCAGTACTTGAGCGGCTTCTGTTAATTCAGAACGGATCAGATCTTGATAAGACATAGGATACTCTCTTTTATTATGTTCCCTAATTTGGGGTTGTTCTCAGTGTACCTATCCCACGAAATCTTTAAAAGAGATCCTCCCTATATTTCTTCTACTCGCCTATAAATTCCTCCCTATTTCTCTAAAAAAATTAGATATCAAGCAGTGAAAAAAACAGATTGTTTATTAATTACTCAAGCTGGATCACTTTTTGACCATTATTGTTATTTACTTTTTATTAACATTAGCACTACACTTACCTTAACTGGTTAGACCTCTTATCAGATAGTATTCCAACAATAACATTACGACCGAGTATCGTAATCACCTCTGTTCCTACAAACAGAGCAGCGCCGGAAAAGGAGAATCACATGGCCCTGACACTATTAGCAACTGTAATCGCACTTGCTGCATTAAGTTACCATCGACAATCTTTGCGAACTGCAACCTTAGTAACCGCAGGGATCCTTGCCGTCAGTTCAGGGCTAGGTTACGCCGGCCCTATTACATGGGCTGTTTTCTTAGCTATTTCGGTACCATTAAATATTCCTTCAATAAGGCAATCCCTCTTCAGTAATAAAGCATTGGCTATGTTTAAAGGCGTAATGCCTGAAATGTCACAAACGGAAAAAGATGCGATTGAAGCAGGAACTGTTTGGTGGGAAGCTGAGCTATTTAAAGGTAACCCTGATTGGAAATTTCTACATAATATTCCCAAAAATACCTTATCAGCTGAAGAACAAGCCTTTATGGATGGTCCTGTAACTGAAGTGTGTCGCATGGTAAACGACTATGAAGTAACACATGAACTTGCCGACTTACCTCCTGAAGTTTGGCAGTATCTGAAAGACCATAAGTTCTTCGCCATGATCATTAAGAAAAAATACGGCGGTTTAGAGTTTTCTGCGTATGCACAGTCTTGTGTATTACAAAAATTGACCAGTGTCTCTGGTGTACTTTCTATTACCGTTGGTGTGCCTAACTCATTAGGGCCAGGAGAACTACTGCAACACTATGGTACAGAAGATCAGAAAAACCATTACTTACCTCGCTTGGCTGAAGGCAAAGAGATCCCATGTTTTGCGTTAACAAGTCCTGAAGCGGGCTCTGATGCGGGATCTATTCCTGATTTTGGCATCGTAACCAAAGGAATGTGGGAAGGCAAAGAAGTTGTCGGCATGCGCATTACTTGGAATAAGCGTTACATCACGCTTGCGCCTGTAGCTACGGTATTAGGCCTAGCATTTAAGCTTCAAGATCCTGATGGTTTATTAGGGAATAAAAAGAACCTTGGTATTACCTGTGCGCTTATCCCTACAAATTTAGAAGGCGTGAAGATTGGTCGTCGTCATTTCCCTCTTAATGTGCCATTCCAAAATGGTCCAACCCAAGGTAATGATCTGTTTGTTCCATTGGATTACATTATCGGTGGTGAAAAAATGGCAGGACATGGTTGGCGTATGCTGGTGGAATGCTTGTCAGTTGGCCGCGGTATTACGCTACCATCAAACGCAACAGGTGGTGCAAAAACAGCAGCCCTTGCAACAGGTGCTTATGCGCGAATTCGTCGTCAGTTCAAACTACCGATTGGTAAAATGGAAGGGATTGAAGAGCCATTGGCACGTATGGCGGGTAACGCTTACATGATGGATGCTGCAAGTAACCTAACGGTAGCTGGTATCGTTCAAGGTGAAAAACCATCGGTTATCTCTGCAATTGTAAAATACCACTGTACTCATCGTGCACAACGTATTGCCATTGATGGAATGGACATTGCTGGCGGTAAAGGGATTTGTTTAGGTAACTCAAACTTTTTGGCTCGAGGTTACCAAGGATCTCCAATTGCAATTACGGTTGAAGGTGCAAATATTCTGACTCGTTCAATGATCATTTATGGTCAGGGCGCGATTCGCTGTCACCCTTACGTACTCGAAGAAATGGGTGCGGCTTATTTAGAAGATAAACAAGCTTCTCTTGAAAAATTTGATGCTGCCGTATTTGGCCATATTGGTTTTGGTATCAGCAACTTTGTTCGCTCACTGTGGTTTGGTTTAACTGATGGTCGTGGTTCTAAAGCCCCATTTAGTGATGAAACAAAGCGTTATTATCAACAAGTAAACCGCTACAGTACTAACCTTGCCTTATTATCAGACATTTCAATGGCTGTACTAGGTGGTAGTTTAAAACGTCGTGAGCGTATGTCTGCTCGTCTCGGTGATGTATTGAGTCAACTTTATTTAACGACATCAACATTAAAACGCTTTGATGATGAAGGCCGTCAAAAAGAAGATTTAGCGTTAGTTCATTGGAGTGTTCAAGATTCACTACACCAAGCAGAGCAAGCAATTGATGGGCTGCTGTCTAACTTCCCTAACCGATTTGTTGCAGGTGCAATGCGTTTTATCCTATTACCGACTGGGTTACGTCGTCAGCGTCCAAGTGACAAACTAGACCATAAACTGGCTCGTATTCTTCAAGAACCATCAGGTGCACGTAGCCGAATTGGTCGCGGGTTATTCTTGGAAGCAAGCCGATTTAATCCAGTAGGAAAAATGGAAGAAGCATTAATTGATATCTTAACTGCTGAGCCCATTTATGACCGAGTATGTAAAGAATCAAAACAACGCCTACCATTTATGCAGTTAGACCGTGTTGCTAAAGTCGGTTTAGAACTAAACATTATCTCGGATAAAGAGGCGCTTTTACTACGTAAAGCCGAGAAAAGTCGTTTAGCAACAATTAGTGTTGAAGACTTTGATCCAAGCGAACTTATTGTAAAACCTCAAACGAATGAATTTGAGCACAGTAAAATAGCGTAATAGATTGACCTTAATAGATAGCAAAAGGCCAGAGTCACTACTCTGGCCTTTTTATTTTAACCTATTTTAATTTTAAGCTGTAAGTGAACTATTCAAGTTAACAACTAACTTTAAGTAAATAATCTCTTCAATGGATAAATAATCAACGCTGTTGTTATCAACACCTAGCAGGCCACAACCAATTAAATTACTCAGTGTAACTTTATTATTTTTTATTAATTGATCTTTAAAAGCCGCTTCTAACGTTACCTTATACTTATCCAAAATAGTTCCCCTATCAATAATTGAGCGGATTATATTTAATCGAAATATAAATTACAAATGTTATAAAAAAGCAAACGTTATCTAATTAAAAAATGTAACAAAATAAAGAATCGATAAAAAAGCCGCATTTTTGCGGCCTTATATTGATTTTGCTTATATTTAATACTGCAATTTAAACTTTAGGCGGCGGTGGCATCGACAATTTTTCTGACTTAGGTGCTGCCGCTTTTTTCTCTTTAATTGATTTTATTTTTTTCCAACCAAAAATACCGCCAAAAATAAGAACAATGATAAGTAAGTTACCAACCCCAATATAAATCCAAAACCACTTACGCGCCTCTGCACGATCTTCTTCTAGTTTTTTCTGTTCTTCAATCTTACGCTGAGCAGCTTCTTCTTTCAGTCTTGCTTCATACGCTGCTTTTAAATCGATAGGTTCAGTAACGCCATAGTTGTGTTTACCAAGATAAAACTGAAGCGGACGAGAAGTCGCGAGATCGGTGGCATACACCCATCCTGACCACGTATTTTTGCCAGGAAGATAACTATTAGGTAAATCGAAATACAGTTTACTCTCCTCTTTTTCAGCTTGAGATTGAGTAATCGTTACCACTTTATTTGGGTCGATTTGCTCAATATGAGCCGCAAGTGAGCCGCTCTTAATAACGCCACCTTCGGTATCAACACTCATAGAGTGAGAAAGGCTTTGATTACGAGCTTGGGTAAAACTCGCCCGAATCGGCGCAGGGTAAACTAATACGTCTTGCTCTACTGTACGTAGAAATACACCATTGCGAGATTGAATTCGAACCCAGTATTTTCCAGGTTTAACATTAATAGGCAGATTTACCGTAAATACGCCATCTGCTGCGACTTCATCAAGATCTTGTCCATCATCTTCAAAAGTCCCTAGAACTTCAGCTAATGGACGTGCTTCTTTCACCAATTCTTTTTCATTGGCAAGATAAGGAGTAAACGTCACATTGAGTTTGATACGATTTAAAAAATCTCGTAATACTAATGGCTTACCATCTTGTAATAATCTGGCTGTAAACTTCAAACTTTCTGATTGATATAGCTTTTTAGGTAACGAATCTACATTCAAAGTAAGGTTAGATAATATCTTAACTTTATTTTTAAGTGTGATCTTACCTATCGCCTGCCAAGGCCCCGGCATTGGATTTTCGATAGAGATAATATCCATGCCATTTTCTTCATACCAAGCTACATGCTCTGGGTGTTCCCATGCGTAGTATTTAGTGCCATCTGGACGAACGATCGTTACGGCTTGTGATGCTTTTTCTCTATAAACTAAAAAAGAGACTTGCTTTATGGTTGGATCAACACGAAAACGGTTATCCAGCCACGACATTTCAGTACTCTTTGCCCAAGAAAGCATTGGGAAAAACAGTACAATGATCAATAACCGCCACATATTACACTCCTAACTACGCCACAAACAGGCATCACCAACGATATCTAAGCGCTTTTCATGCGCTTCTATTTCATCGGCCGTAGCATGCAAAACCTTTAATCCTTTTCTTCCTGAATTCAATCTTTTAATGCTTTCTTCTGAGGAATCGGATTGATTACCAGCATTAAAACTCAAGCTTGTTTGTCCACCCGTCATTAATAAGTAAACATCAGCTAGAATTTCGGCATCGAGTAAAGCGCCGTGAAGCGTACGATGTGAGTTATCAATTCCATAGCGCTCACAAAGAATATCAAGGTTATTACGCTTACCTGGGAAGATTTTCTTCGCCATGGCCAAGGTATCGGTAATCTTACAATACTGATCCGTAGTACCGATAAGCTTGTTTAATTTACTGAATTCATAATCCATGAAGCCAACATCAAAGGGCGCGTTATGAGCAACCAGCTCCGCACCTTTTATGAAGGCTAAAAATTCATCATGAATATCTTTATATTCTGGTTTGTCATACAAAAACTCATCAGTAATACCATGAACATCAATTGCCTCAAGATCAATTAATCGATCAGGCTTAATGTATACATGAAAGTGATTACCGGTTAATTTTCGATTGATGATCTCGACTGCACCAATCTCAACAATACGGTGACCTTCATAAACTGGGCCACCGGAAAAATTCATACCTGTGGTTTCTGTATCGAGAACAATAATTCGATTCGGGGAATTGTCGCTAGTATTCATAGGCTCATTTGTGTCAGACTATTTCTAAATTCTTCTAATGATAACAGAGATAATGAAGCAGGTTGAAATTTTCACAGATGGTTCTTGTTTAGGTAACCCAGGTCCAGGTGGATACGGTATTGTAATGCGCTATAAAGGTACAGAAAAAACGTTTTCTGAGGGGTTTAATCAAACGACTAATAATCGTATGGAAATGCTTGCTGCCGTGGTTGCTCTACGTAATCTAAAAGAGCCATGCTCTGTCGTACTAACTACAGACAGCCAATACGTTCGCCAAGGGATCACACAATGGATTCACGGTTGGAAAAAACGTGGATGGAAAAAAGCGGATAAGAAACCGGTTGTTAATGCAGATCTTTGGAAGCAATTAGATGCGGAAGCAGAGCGCCACACTATAGATTGGCGCTGGGTTAAGGGTCACGCTGGTCATCGTGAAAATGAAATGTGTGATGAACTAGCAAGAACAGCAGCAGAAAACCCGACTAAAGATGATGCGGGTTATCCTGGCTAATCTGACTTAACTTTACTCTGATGTGTTTGAGCAACTGAAATAGGAGCCAATTTCGGCTTCTTTTTCCAAGCAGATTTAATCGGTCGCAATGGATAGGTACGCTTTCTTGCTACGATAAAATAGATACCACTGATTGGTTTAACAGAATCCCCACCTAAATTTTCAAACCAAGTCCATATTGTGCGATAGCGAGTTAAAGGCGCTAATGCAAAACAGTCACTGTAGACTACTTCAAAATTTAACACACTAAGCCAATCTTTGATTCGATGTGGTGTAAACATTCGCCCACTCCACGGTAGGTTATTTTTTCTCCATGGGAATAAGCTAGCAAGCCCTATCGCACTCATTGGGTTAAACCCAGTTAAAATAACATAGCCATCATTAATTAATACCCGATCAACCTCTCTCAATAATTGATGAGGATCTGATGAATAATCAAGCTGATGAGCAAGCACGCAAGCATCAATACTTTTTTCTAAAAAAGGAAGTTGAGGTAAATCAGACGTAATATTTCGTAATGAATTTTTGTTATCTAGGTTTACTTGGTGTTTAATATTACAAAAGCGACTCTCGAGTTCAGCACTCAAACCACCAATTTTAAGCATATGATAGCCAAACAGTTTCGGACACCATTCATCAAGACGAGACTGAATCAACTCACTTATCCATGTACCGTGAGGAATATCTGACCATGAATGTGGTTTCTCAATTTTTTTATCAAGCAGTGCTGGCTTAATCAATATCGTTACCTATAACTATTTTATGACATCGAATTTGGAGAAAGGTTAATGCTAACTATCAAAAGCATACCTGCATTTAATGATAATTACATTTGGTTAATTCACAACAATGATAATCACTGTGTTGTAGTTGACCCAGGTGATGCAGCCCCTGTTTTAGAAGTAATCAACGCTGATGGCTTTATTTTAGATGCTATTTTAATTACTCACCACCACCATGACCATATTGGTGGTGTACCTGAACTTGTCCGACAATTTCCAAGCGTTAATGTTGTTGGCCCTGAACATGAACCGATTCCGACATTAACACACCCAGTTAGCGACGGTGACTTTGTTGAAATATTTGATGAAAAGTTCATGGTACTTGGTGTTGAAGGCCACACTAAAGGGCATATAGCTTATATCGGTGATGAAAAACTATTTTGTGGTGATACCTTATTCTCTGCTGGCTGCGGACGATTATTTGAAGGAACCGCAGAGCAAATGTTTAATTCACTACAAAAATTAGCTGCCCTACCCGATGAAACTGAAGTGTATTGTGCTCATGAATACACTGCATCAAACTTAGCTTTTGCCCTTGCTGTTGAGCCAGATAATGATTACCTACAGCAATACAGAGAAAAAGTATTGCGACTTAGAGCTCATGGTAAGTCGACACTTCCATCAACACTTCAACGTGAGAAGCTAATCAATCCCTTCTTAAGAACCAATGAACCTGCGGTTAAACACGCCGTAGCAAACAAGGTTAACGACAATACAGAAGTTGAGACCTTTGCCGCATTAAGAAGATGGAAAGATGAGTTTTAAGTAGGAAACTTGTTTGAAGTGTGGTTGCAACGTATTATCCGTCTCCAAATAAAAAATATGAATGCCAATCTCGTCAAAGAGGTTGGCGCAACACACTGAAGGCAATACACAATGAAATTTAAACTCCACTGGATTGGATTGGCATTACTTGCAGGCTGTCAAACTGTACCCTCACCTGAAGAAAATCAAACTGACAACACCTCAGGAACTTCATCATCGATAGTTGCGCCTTCAAAACCAGATACTACACCAGTAAAAACAACACCCGTTGAGAAGCCAGCACCAACACCACAAGAACAAGAAGATGTTTGGCAACGCATTGCTATGCAATTAGACATGCCTATTCCAAAGCATGAATCGATTGATTATTACCGTAATTGGTACATCAAGCACCCAAGTCATTTGCGTACCGTTGCAAAGCGAGCAAAGCCCTTCTTGTATATGATCACGGTTGAAATTGAAAAACGTGACTTACCTATGGAGCTTGTTTTGCTTCCTGTAGTTGAAAGTTCGTTTGACCCATTTGCGTATTCTCACGGCAGTGCGGCCGGTTTATGGCAGTTTGTACCCGGAACTGCCGATCGCTTTAAGCTAGAACGTAATTGGTGGTATGACGGTCGTCGTGATGTACCAGCAGCCACAAACGCAGCTTTAGACTATATGGAATATTTTGACAGTCGCTTTGATGGTAACTGGCAGCAATCTATCGCGTCATACAATAGTGGTGCAGGCCGCGTATCAAGAGCCATTAAGAAAAATAAAAGATTAGGCAAACCAACCGATTTCTTCTCATTAGATTTACCAAAAGAAACCAGTGGCTATGTTCCAAAACTATTAGCATTAGCAGATATCATTAAAAACCATGAGAAATATGGCGTAGAGCTGCTACCTATTCCAAACAAACCTGTTTTAGAAATGGTTGATCCTAAGCAACAATTAGATCTTGCCATTGCTGCAGAATTTGCTGGTATTTCAATTACCGAATTGCAAGGTTATAACCCAGCTTATAACCAATGGGCAACCTCTCCAGATGGCCCATACCACCTATTGCTACCTATTGAAAATGTAGCGCAATTTAATGCGAACCTAAAGAAGAATGGTGATAAAACCATGAAAGTTGTACGCTATAAAGTACAACCTGGTGATACGATTAGTCAGCTTGCAGTAAAACACAACACAACAACAAAAATCATAGAACAAACCAATGATTTGAATGGTTCTAGTATTCGTGTTGGGCAACACTTACTTATTCCAACCGCTTCTCAAGGCAATAAAACTTATGCATTAAGTGCACCTCAGCGCTTAAAGAAAACACAAGCAAAAGCCAAAGGTAAATATAAACTAAGTCATAAAGTAAAAGACAGTGAAAGCTTATGGAGCATCGCGCGTGATAACTCAATTTCATACCGTGATTTAGCAAAATGGAATGGCATGGCACCAAAAGATTCATTACGCGTAGGTCAGAACTTAGTGATTTGGAAAAACAGCTCTGATGGCGCAATCATCCGAACTGTGCATTATCAAATCAGACAAGGGGATAACCTAAGCTCTATCGCACAGAAATTCAGTGTCTCTGTGACAGATATTATGAAATGGAATAACATCGAACGAGGCTCTTACATTAAGCCAGGTCAAAAATTAAAACTTTACGTTGATGTTACTAAGGTAAACGTATGACACCGTCTTCAAATCCATTGATCTTATTGGTCGATATATTCCGCTCACCTGCTGACTGTTTTGCCGCGCTATACGAGCGTGGCAAATGGGCATGGCTACCTTATATTTTATTGGTCTTCGCACCATTCATGTTTTGGGGAACCTATTTCGATTTAGTGAATTTCGAATGGGTAACCACTAACTTAACCGCCCAAATAGAAAGTATTGGTGGGCAAGTTCAACCTGAATGGTTAACTAAAGAGATATTACTGGCCGGCGAAGTGATTAACGATGTTATGGGCCGAACTGCGACTATTCTGCTATTAGCATTGTGGTTCAAACTGGCAACAAAACAGAGCCAATATCAGCACGGTTACTTCAAATGGGTAGCAGGCAGCACCATTGTGATGTTCCCTGCATTAATTGGTGATATCGCAAGTTACGCTAGCCTATTGCTTAATCACGCGAATATCATGCCTTACGCTGCCGATTTAAACAGCTTAAATGGCTTAATGAAGTTGCCAATGACAGATCACTGGTCTGCTTATGCGAGTTCTTTCCCACTACTAATGCCTTGGTATATTGCGCTAAGCTATGCTGCTTTAGGCGCATGGACAGACTTAGAGCGCTCAAAGGCACTTATCATTGCCATTCTACCTTGGGTTAGCTGCTTTACATTGTGGGGCTTTGTTACGGCGTTTTCAGGCTAAAACTTACCTGTAAAGGGTTATGATCAGAAGCGTTGCTCTTTATTGAGTGCGCTTCTTTTACTTTTAATCCACGATAAAAAATATGGTCTAACGGTAAGCCTGTAATAAAACGCATTCTTTCATCTGGTGTAAAGATCACTTCTTTTAAATTCAACCGTTCAGTTTGCTGGGTTAATTCACTTAACCTTGCATCACTCCAAGAATTAAAATCACCTGCAACAATTAAAGGACCTTGCTGTTCTTCGACCTCCTTAGAGAGCGACTCTATTTGTTTTTTATAGTCTTCAGTACCTAAGGTAAAGTTAATCGCATGAAGATTAACAACCATCAAGTTTTCACCATTCGAAAGTCTATATTCAGACAGCAGCGCCGATTTAGGCAAGCGAAGCCAAGGCTCTATTGCGGTATGCGCACACACTTTGGTTGCCGGCGATTTTGCTAACGTTAATACACCTGCGCTAGTATCAAACACATCAAAGGCACGCACTAATTCTGCTGAGTAGGATCTATCAATCACAAATTGCTTTAGCTCAGGCGTTAGACTGGCTTCTTGCAACAACACTAAATCTGATGGTTCAGATAATGCCTTTAATGCTTTTTCCCAATCCACTTTCTGTTGTTTATAAATATTCCACACCAATACATTCAATTGACCATTACGGTCAATCGGTGCAGAAACATCAAACTGAGCACAACCGGATTTATATTGAGGAACAACTTGCTCTGGTGTTGAGGAGATCTCAATAAATTCAGGATCTGTAGGTACAGTGAAAATAAATGCCTTTGCCGTCAACGTTAAACCAACAGCAATCGCAGCACATGATAATAAGCGGGTTTTCATTTTCATAAACAAAAAAAGGAGTGAATCATCACTCCTTCCTTAAATAGTAATAATGCTAACTAGATTAGCAGATACTCATGTTTATGTGGGTATTAAATTGCGTCTTCGTCTTCTTCACCTGTACGGATACGAATAACTCGACTCACATCTGTGATAAAGATTTTACCATCACCAATTTTACCTGTTTGCGCCGTTTCAATAATCGCATCAACACACTGATCAACCACGTCATCAGTCACTACGATTTCTAATTTCACTTTAGGTAAAAAATCAACCATATATTCAGCGCCACGGTACAACTCTGTATGACCTTTTTGACGACCAAAACCTTTAACTTCAGAGACAGTCATACCTGTAATTCCGACATCAGCAAGGCTTTCACGCACATCATCAAGTTTAAATGGCTTAATAATGGCTTCGATCTTTTTCATATTAGTCCCTTAACATTAATAAATAGTATCCACCTATTATCCTTGAGCCAAAGCTAACATACAACCAAGGAATTACATTACTTCATTGTCGAGTAATACGCCGCTAAATTCGCCATATCTGCATCATTTAGCATTGCTGCCATTGGTTGCATTACTGCTGAATTACCACCACTTCGTTGCTTATTTTTATACGCTTTCAATGAAGATTCAATATATTGAGCATTTTGACCTTTCAGGTTTGGATAACCTGGAATAACCGCAATACCATCAGCGCCATGACAAGAAGCACATATCGCCGATTTTGCCTTCCCTGCTGCCGCATCCCCTGCCGCTAGTGTTGGTGCTGATGCAAATAAAGCGACAAACGCCAATCCAATTATTTTTTTCATTCCATTGCTCCTTATTATTTTTGGTTATTTTGCCAAGTTAGTTATCAATGTCTATTCAAATTCAGTTTTATGCCAGTGTAGCTCACATTCTTCGCCTGAAAATTTTTGACAAACAAATAAGCCCGCAACAGCAGCCAGTTCATCATTATAAAAAACCATTGGCATTCGAGTTCTTTGCCAACTGGGTACTTCATACTCTTGATATAACTTTTTCATTTTTCGACTGTGCTGACGAGCTTCAGGATGAGGCGTTAAACCTACCACATTAAAACGTACTTCAACTTTCTCGTTTTCTGAAGGTGCTCTTAATAACAAAGCCTCTTGATTTGAAGAAGTAATGGTAGCGGCTTTATCCTCTGTCACTACTGGTAACAAGGTCAGTTTCCCAAGGGCGTCTGGTAGTAGTAACTTATCCTTTAGCTCACTTCTCCACTCAGACAGTTCTTCATAATGAGGCAAACAGTATAAATAACCTTGGGAGCGTCTAAGTTGAACAGAGCCAAGTGCTAATGTAGGGTTCGCATCTTCTTTTGCTTGCGCCACTTCATTCCATAGCACACCAAGTTGTACTTGGCTTGGCAAAGGAATAGCAAACTGCTTTAACCATAATCTTAATAACATATTACGAGCTAATGGCGATTCATGGATCAATCGTAAAATATAAATACCTTGATACGCATTTTGAAACTCTACCAGCTTTGGGGAAAGTAATTCATTTAGCAGACTTTCTTGCTCGGCACACAACTGAGCACTACGGGATACCGCAGAAGTAAAACTTGGCCAACGTTGGACTAAATTAGGCACAACATCATGACGTAAAAAATTACGGTCGAACCGCGTATCGTTATTACTTTCATCTTCAACCCATTCAAGTTGGTTTTCTTGTGCGTACTGCTCAATCTCAGTTCGAGAAACAGAAAGTAATGGCCGACACTTATAACCTTGAGATAAAGGCGTAATTGATGGCATAGAGGATAATCCAGCCGGTCCACTGCCTCTTTTTAGTGCCAAAAAAAAGGTTTCGGCTTGGTCATCTTGATGTTGACCCGTAAGTAATAAGCTATTGGCCTGCATATGCTTATCTAATGCTTTATAGCGTGCTTTTCTTGCTACCTCTTCCAAACTATCTTGAGCGCTCACAACAAGTTGAACCCGCTCAATATTTAATGGGATTGATAAAGAATCACAATGCGCTTGGCATACGGTTTCCCAATCAAATGCATGCTGACTTAAACCATGATTAACATGGACGGCAATGCATTCTAATTGCTTATCTTTAGCATAAATAGACGCCAACCGAAGAAGTACCATAGAATCAATACCACCACTTAAGGCAACAACAAGATGTGGTGTAGCGACAGGATAAGAAGCTAACTGAGATGAGAATTGAGAATAAAGCATAAACAGTATATCCAGATAATAAAAAAGCGAGCACTCAGGCTCGCTTTCACTTTACTCTATCTGACAAAAATTATCAGCAGTAACCGTAACTCATTAAGCGTTGGTAACGACGATCAAGCAGAGCTTCTGCGTCAAAACCTTCAAGCTCATTCAATTGTTCAATCAAACGTGCCTTAATATTTGCAGCAGTTGCTTTATGATCGCGGTGCGCGCCGCCTAGTGGTTCATCGATAATCGTATCAATCAACTCTAACTCTTTTAGACGAGGAGCTACAAGACCCATCGCTTCAGCAGCTTGTGGCGCTTTATCTGAATCACGCCATAAGATTGAAGCACAACCTTCTGGAGAAATTACAGAGTAAGTAGAATACTGGAGCATGTTCACGTAATCACCCACACCAATTGCTAGTGCTCCACCTGAACCACCTTCACCAACCACGTTACAAATAACAGGAACGCTTAGCTCAGACATGATTTTTAAGTTCATTGCAATCGCTTCAGATTGGCCACGCTCTTCCGCGCCAACACCTGGATAAGCACCAGCGGTATCAATGAAAGTAATGATAGGCATTTTAAAACGCTCTGCCATTTGCATTAGGCGTTTTGCTTTACGGTAGCCTTCTGGTTTTGGCATACCGAAATTGCGTAATACTTTTTCTTTTGTTCCACGACCTTTTTGATGACCAATAACCATCACTGGGCGACCGTCTAAACGAGCAATACCACCGACAAGCGCTTTATCATCAGCAAAAGCACGATCGCCAGCTAATTCATCAAACTCGGTAAACATATGTTCGATGTAATCTAATACATATGGGCGCTCTGGATGACGAGCAAGTTGAGCAACTTCCCATGCACCTAGGTCACTAAATGTTTTCTTTTTAAGCTCTAAACATTTATCTTCTAATTGCTTAATTTCTTTTTCTAGATCAAGCGTATTATCTCCACCACGACGAGAAATATCACGCAGCGCTTCAATCTTAGCTTCTAGTTCTGCAATTGGTTTTTCAAATTCAAGAAAATTTAGGCTCATTAAAGAATCCTTGTTAGTTCTAGGCTACTCAAATTAGTAGCCTTATTTATTCTAGTTAAATTCAAGCTCGACTTGCTGTTCGCCAAGCAACGATTTCAAATCATCCATCAGTTGGTCTGTTGGCGTCACTCGCCATTCTGTTCCTAAGACCAACTTAACACGAGCATCAGCTCGCTGATAATATACATTTACCGGAACAGTCCCTGCCCGGTTCGGCTCTAGTATTTGACTAAAGCGTTCAAAAAATTGGTTGTTAATTTGCGCATCGGTAACAGAAACGGATAGCCCACGAGCGTATTTTTCTCGTGCATCTCCCAATGACATCACTTCACGGGCTGACATTTTAAGCCCACCATTGAAATCATCAAAGCTGACCTGTCCCGAAACGAGCACTATTTTATCAGTTTCTAGTAAATCAGCGTATCGATCAAGCGCATCTGAGAACAACATCACTTCCATTCGGCCAGATCTGTCATCTAATGTCATCAAACCAATACGATTACCTCGTTTAGTGGTCATTACTCTAGCAGCAATCACTAAACCTGCAACTGTTACTGTTTGATCACGTCTCGTAACGTGAGCATCATTCAATCGCCAAGTCGTATATCGAGACAACTCTTTAATATAGGCATTCACTGGGTGTCCAGTTAAATAAAGACCTAATGTTTCACGCTCTCCCTCAAGCCATACTTTTTCAGGCCATCTTGGTACATGAATATACGCTTGCTCTACTTCTTCTGGCGCTTGAGTTAACACCCCGAACATATCCGATTGACCAAAAGCTTCGGCTTGATGATGCTGGCCTGCCGCTTTCATGGCATCCTCTAATGAAGCCATTAATGCTGCACGATGCGGTCCAAGTCGATCTAATGCGCCTGAGCGGATCAATTTTTCAACAACACGCTTATTGGTTTTCTTTGTATCAATGCGAGCACAAAAATCGAATAAATCACGGAAATGCCCGCCTTTATTTCGTGCTTCGATGATATTTTCAATTGGTCCCTCACCAACGCCTTTGATTGCACCAATACCATAAACGATGGCACCATCTTCATCGACATTGAAACGATATAAACCCGCATTCACATCTGGTGGCAATACTTTTAACTTCATACGGAAACATTCATCAACCAAGCCGATGACTTTTTCCGTATTATCCATATCAGCCGTCATTACTGCAGCCATAAATTCCGCTGGATAATGCGTTTTTAACCATAAGGTTTGATAAGAAACGAGTGCATAAGCCGCAGAGTGAGATTTGTTAAAGCCATAACCTGCAAACTTCTCTACCAAGTCGAAGATTTTCATCGACAACTCGCCATCAACGCCATTTGCAATTGCACCTTCTTTAAAGGTACCACGTTGTTTTGCCATCTCTTCTGGCTTTTTCTTACCCATTGCACGACGAAGCATATCCGCGCCACCTAGCGTATAGCCCGCTAAGATCTGTGCAATCTGCATTACTTGCTCTTGATACAAGATAATGCCGTAAGTTGGCTCTAACGTTTCTTTTAACGACTCGTGCTGCCACGTTGCATCCGGATATGAAACCTCTTCTCGACCATGCTTACGGTCAATAAAGTTATCTACCATGCCTGATTGCAATGGCCCCGGACGGAATAGTGCCACCAATGCGATAATATCTTCAAAACAGTCTGGTTGTAGACGTTTGATAAGATCTTTCATACCACGGGATTCTAGTTGGAATACCGCGGTCGTTTCCGAGTTTTGTAATAGATTAAATGACGCCTGATCATCCAAAGGAATCGATTCGATTCGAATTGGATCTTTTCCTTCTTTTGCTAGCTTTGGGTTAACTAGGCCTAATGCCCAGTCAATAATGGTCAACGTTCTTAAACCCAAGAAGTCAAACTTAACTAATCCAGCTGTTTCAACGTCATTTTTATCAAATTGCGTTACAGGGAAATTACCATCGGCATCACAATATAATGGTGCAAAATCTGTAATCGTCGTTGGTGAAATAACAACGCCACCCGCATGCTTACCTGCATTTCGTGTACACCCTTCAAGGATACGACACATATCGATCAGCGCTTTAACTTCCTCATCCGCCTCATAGAGTTCGGGCAGTTGTGGCTCAGCATCAAACGCTTTGGCTAGCGTCATTCCTGGATCTGGCGGTACTAACTTAGAAATACGGTCAACAAAACCATAAGGATGACCAAGTACTCGACCTACATCTCGAATTACCGCTTTAGCAGCCATAGTACCAAAAGTGATGATCTGAGATACCGCATCACGGCCATACATTTCCGCTACGTGATCAATAACTTGATCACGTTTATCCATACAGAAATCGATATCAAAATCGGGCATGGATACACGTTCAGGGTTTAAGAAACGTTCGAACAGTAAGTCGTATTCAAGAGGATCAAGATCGGTAATGTCTAAAGCATAAGCAACCAAAGAACCCGCACCTGAGCCACGACCAGGACCAACTGGAATATCGTTATCTTTTGACCACTGGATAAATTCCATTACGATCAAGAAGTAACCCGGGAATCCCATTTGGTTAATAACATCAAGCTCTATCTGTAGACGTTCATCATATTCAGGTCGACGCTCTAAACGCACTTTCTCATCAGGAAACAAAAAGGCCAAACGTCTTTCTAAACCTTCTTGAGATTTCTTAACGAGGAAATCTTCAATCTTCATCCCTTCTGTTGGGAAGTTAGGCAGAAAGTATTCACCCAGACGTACCGTTACGTTACAGCGCTTTGCTATTTCAACGCTGTTTTCTAGTGCTTCTGGTATGTCAGAAAAGAGTTCACACATCTCTTCTTCTGAGCGCAGGTATTGTTGTTCACTGTAGAGTTTTGGGCGGCGAGGATCTTCTAAAGTAAAACCATCATGAATTGCCACGCGTATTTCATGCGCATCAAAGTCATCGGCTTTAATAAAACGAACATCATTAGTGGCAACAACTGGTAGGCCTTCATTTTCGGCTAACTCAACAGCGAAGTGCAAGTAACTCTCTTCGTCAGGTCGGCCTGTTCGCGTTAGCTCTAAATAGTAATGTTCTGAAAAGTGTTCTTGATAAAACGCGACACAGTCACGAGCGAGATCTTTATTGCCCTTTAATAAGGCTTTTCCAACATCACCGCTTTTACCACCAGAGAGAAGTATTAAGCCTTCTTTATGCTCGATTAACCACTCTTTATCTATTACCGGTGTATGCTGAACATGTCCGCGTAAATACGCTTTGGAGATCAATAATGTTAGGTTTTTATACCCTTCATTATTTTTAGCTAAGATGGTTAAATTAAACAGTTCCTTACCAAGCTCTGGTGACTGAACTTTAAAATCGGCACCAATAATAGGTTTAACACCAGCACCATGTGCAGCAAAATAATACTTAACTAAGCCACATAAATTGGTGAAATCTGTCAATGCCATTGCAGGCATTCCTAACTCAGCGACTTTTTTCACTAATGGTGGCACTTTTGAAAGCCCATCCACTAGTGAGAAATCACTGTGTACTCTGAGGTGTACGAATTTAGGTTCAGACATTATTCAATCCCTAACACACGCTTAACGGGTTTAAAGCTGCGGCGATGTTCAGCAATCACACCATGCTCTTCAATCGCAGCAAAGTGTGCTTTGGTTGGATAACCTTTGTGCTTGGCAAATCCATATTGAGGGAATTCTTTATCTAACTCTTCCATCTCTCTGTCACGAGTTACTTTTGCAATAATGGATGCAGCACTGATCTCTTGAACTCGTAAATCGCCTTTAACAACCGCTAAACCGGCCATTGGTAAATCAGGGACTTTATTGCCGTCAATTAAGGCAAAATCAGGCGTTATCTTCAACCCAGCAATAGCCCTTTGCATCGCAACCATTGTCGCTTGCAGAATATTCAACTCATCAATTTCATGTGCCTCACAACGGCCTAGTGACCATGCTAAGGCTTTTTCTTGAATTTCGGGAAACAGTTGTTCTCGTTTTTTATCTGTCAGTTTCTTTGAATCTGTTAACCCTTCTATCGGATTATTCGGGTCTAAAATTACAGCCGCAGTAACAACAGCACCAACTAATGGCCCACGCCCGACTTCATCAACACCGGCAAATAACTGGTATCCTTCAGGGTATTCAAATGGTGGTAATTCTTTTGAGTCTGTTTTTTTTGTCATGAGGTTATTCTGTAATTTCTTTATTAATTAAACGTAAAACAGCATTAGCTGCCTGTTTATCGGCATCTTTTTGAATCCACTGATGCATCTCGGTAAACTTTTCAATCAGTTCATGATTATCACCGCATAATACTTTTTCCATTGCTGGATAAAGAAAATCAGGATGACACTCTTCTTGAATAAACTCCTGAACTAGCTCTTTACCTGCGAGTACATTCGGTAATGACACAAACTCTGTAATCGACAGCTTTTGCGCGATCCAGCCAGTCAGTTTATTTACTTGATAGCCAACCACCATTGGGCGTTTAACGAGCATGCATTCAAGAGCAACCGTTCCTGAAGCAAGTAACACTGCATCTGCTGCAGTCATTACGTTACGAGCGGTATCTTGAATAATAGTAAATTCTAATTCTGGCGCTGTTTCTTTCCAAATTGTCTCAAATTGCTCACGGCGTTTTTCATTTACCGCTGCCACAACAAATCCCATTTTAGGGTGTTGTTTATGGATACGCTGGCAGGTTTCAATAAATGGTTTGGCAATTAATGCAACTTCACCACCTCGGCTCCCCGGCAAAACCGCAAGCCATTGGCGATCTTGCTCTAGCCCAAGAAGATCTCTTGCCGCTGTTTTGTCACTGTGCATTGGAATGGCATCAGCAAGGGTATGACCAATAAATTCACAAGCCACATTGTATTTATCATAGAATGCTTTTTCAAATGGCAGAAAAGCCAACACTAGATCCGTTGCCGCATCAATTTTAAAAATACGCTTTGGACGCCACGCCCATACCGATGGACTAACGTAATGAACTGTTTTGATTCCGTTGTCTTTTAGCGTTTTTTCAAGACGAAGGTTAAAATCAGGGGCATCAATACCAATAAATACATCGGGTGGATTTTGAGTAAAGTAGCGCACTAACTCTGCTTTTACTTTCAATAGACGAGGTAAACGGCCAAGCACTTCAACCAATCCCATTACGGCTAACTCTTCCATATCAAATAAAGAATTACAGCCTTGAGCTATCATTTTTGGTCCGCCGATCCCAACAAACTCAGCATCTGGGTATTGTGCTTTAATTGACTTAATAAAGCCTTCGCCTAGCGTATCACCCGAAAGCTCACCAGCGACAATACCGATTCGTAATGGTTTGGTCATTTTTGCTCCAAAATAAAAAAGGCCTACATTGATAGGCCTTTATAATATGCTTATATTTTTCTAAACGCCGTGATTAACGAATAATACCGCGCGTTGATTTCTCAAACAAATCTAAGAAGCCTTGAAGTACTGGAAATGCTTCAATTTCTTTGTTTATTTCTACTTTCGCTTCTTCAAGCGTATTACCATTACGGTAAAGGGCTTTATAAGCTCGGCGAATAGCGTGAATTTCTGGCTTCTCAAAACCACGACGCTTTAGGCCTTCGATATTAATACCAAACGGCTTACAGTGGTTACCTTGTGCCATAACAAATGGAGGTACGTCTTGAACAACAACAGAAGCACCGCCAATAAAGCTATGAGCACCAACAGTACAGAACTGATGAACTGGAGATAGTGCAGAAACAATCGCGTAATCTTCAATTGTTACATGGCCAGCTAATGTCGCATTGTTGCCCATGATAATGTTGTCACCAACAATACAGTCATGCGCAATA
This sequence comes from Aliivibrio sp. A6, assembly GCF_028765505.1. NCBI lineage: Bacteria > Pseudomonadati > Pseudomonadota > Gammaproteobacteria > Vibrionales > Vibrionaceae > Aliivibrio > Aliivibrio sp. A6. The sequence continues at coordinate 62,909 of NZ_JARACR010000004.1, forward strand.
TGGACATTTACGCAAAGTAGGTTATCACTACCAATTGTTGTTACACCACGATCTTGAACCGTACCACGATGAATTTGAACACTTTCACGGATAACGTTACGATCACCAATGACAACCGTTGTTGGTTCGCCACTGTATTTTTTATCTTGGCTTTCTTCACCAATAATTGCAAAAGCAAAAATTCGGTTTTCTTTGCCTATTGTTGTATCGCCTTTGATAACAACATGAGACATCACTTCTGTGCCTTCACCAATCGTTACATTGCCTGAAATGTAAGTAAATGGGCCAATAGATACATTAGCTTCAATCGTTACATTACCTTCAATAACGGCTGATGGATGAATGTTAGCGCTTTCATGAATCATAATTAAAACTCTCGTCTTGCACACTTAAGTTCAGCAGAACAAACGACATCACCGTCAACTTTAGCTACACCGTTAAATAATGCGATGCCACGGCGATCTTTAATAAATTCAACTTCAAGAACTAATTGGTCACCTGGTACTACTGGCTTACGGAATTTTGCTTTATCGATACTTGCAAAGTAATACAGTTCATTCTCAGCAGGAGCACCGAATGATTTAAACGCCAATAATCCAGTTGCTTGAGCCATCGCTTCAAGAATTAATACACCAGGAAAGATAGGCATTTGTGGGAAGTGACCTGTAAATTGAGGTTCATTCACAGACACATTCTTGATCGCGTGTAAGTATTTCTCTTCTTCGAAATCAGTTACTCGGTCAACCAATAAAAATGGGTAACGATGAGGTAGTAACTCTTGGATTTCAGTAATATTTAATGTTTTATTTTCACGAGTCAAAATAGTATTCCTGTAAAACAATATCGTATCTGAACAATAGTGTAGCTCAAATAGAGTAATAATAGATAGAAAAAGGTCTGCAAAATGCAGACCAATACTTATTAATTAGAATGTAGTAAAGCTGATATTAATCAACTAGCTTTTTCTCAACGGCTTTTAGTCGCTTGTTCATTTCATCAATTTTATGAACTCGAGTCGCTGTTTTACGCCATTCTTTATTGGTTTGCAGTGGAATGCCTGATGAATACATGCCTTTTTCATCAATGCCTCTCATCACCATACCCATACCGGTGATAGTTACACCATCAGTAATTTCGATATGACCATTAATTACAGAGCCACCGCCAATAATACAGTGCTTACCAATCTTAGTACTGCCAGCAACTATAGTACCACCAGCCATCGCTGAACCAGATCCGATTTGTACGTTATGCGCAATTTGAATTTGGTTATCAATGATTACATTGCTTTCTATTACCGTGTTATCAATCGCACCACGGTCAATCGCTGTGTTGGCTCCAATTTCAACATTGTCGCCAATGATCACGGTTCCTAACTGTGGGATTTTAACCCAAGTACCTCGGTCATTCGCATAACCAAAACCATCTGAACCAATCACGGTTCCTGATTGTACGAGACACGATTCACCAAGTTCAACACGATGGTAAATAGAGACATTTGCCCATAATTTCGTATTTTTACCAATTTTGGCTTCTTGTCCAATAAAACAACCCGCACCGATAATTGCACCATCAGCAATCACTGCTTTTGATTCAATCACTGCATTATGTCCAATAGCAACGCCTTCACCAATAATGGCATCGTCAGCGATGTAAGCTGATGCGGCAATGTTTGTTGCTGGTGCAGGTGTTGTATCTAACGCTTGCGCCGCTAATGCAAACCCTAAGTATGGGTCTTTCATTATTAATGCGTTTGATTGGCAAAATTCAATATCTGCTTCTTTTACTATCACCGCAGACGCTTTGCATTCTGCTAAGTGCTTGCGGTATTTAGCATCTGAAAGAAATGTAATATCGCCTTCAGAAGCTTTACTCATCGAAGCGATAGAGTGAACAACAACATCTCCATTTCCATGAACTGTTGCACCAAGTTTTTCTGCCAATTCAGCAAGCGTAATACGTGTCATGGTGAACCTTATTTAATTGCTTTAATAACTTTTTCTGATAGGTTGTCTTCTGGTTTTGCCCAAAGCAGTGTCGCTGCATCAACAACCATATCGTAACCTTCTTTATTTGCTACTTTTTCAACAGTTTGTTGAACTTGCATAATCAGTTTTTGACGCTCTTCGCCTTGACGACGACGGTTATCTTCATCTAAAGCTTGTGCTTTTAGTTTGTAATCAGACTGAAGTGAAGCGATTTCACGCTCTAGTTTCGTTTGACCTGATGCACCAAGTAATTCACCATCACGCTTGATCGTTTCAACTTTATCTTTGATTTTCGATTCAAGGCTGCGCAACTCATCGATACGATCTTTAAACTCAGCACGAAGTTTTTCAGAAATTGCTTCACGTTGCGGCATTTGTTGAACGATCTGAGCCATATTTACATAGCCAATCTTGGTTGCTGCTTCTGCTGCATTAGCAAAAAATGAACCACTTACCAGTACTGCGCCTAAAGCGGCTGCTTTCACTAATTTTTTCAAAATCATATCCTTACTTAACTATTATCGTATATAAACTAATACAGTTTACATTAACACTTTTCTATTAGAGCTATCAATGCTTAGAAAGTTCGACCGATGGTAAAACTGAAGAATTCTTCATCATCACCTTCATAAATTTTCACAGGTTTCGCTACTGAGAATACCAAAGGTCCCATTGGAGACATCCATTGCAGCGCTGCACCGTATGAAGAACGGAAGTTACTTGGGTCTGAATAGTCGTAATAATATTGACTACCGCTTGCGATTTGGCTGTCACTATATTGCGCTTCCGTATCCCACACGCTTGCCATATCAAAGAACACACTGGTTCGAATTTGGCTTTGAGTTTCTTCGCTTGCAAATGGGGTTGGTACAATCAATTCAACACTGGCTAATGCTGTCGCATTACCACCGGTTGAATCATCTGTAACGATATATTCTGGATTGTTTCCTCCAGCAGAACCTGAACCTTGAGCATATACCGCTCTAGGGCCTACTGAGTTTGAGCCAAAACCACGTAAAGTTGTAAAACCACCAGCATAAAAGTTCTCGTAGAATGGGTACAGATTATCATTGCCATCCGTTTTCCCATAACCGTTACCATACCCTGCCTTACCACGCATTAATAAAGCAAACTCATGTTTTTTGGTTAATGGGAAATATTGGCGCACTTCATACTGCGCTTTAAAGTATTTAGCATCAGAGTTTGGCGTTGATATTTTATATGATGCACGTTGATAGTTACCTGCCGTTGGGAAGTACCCTTTATTCAGGTTATTACGCGTCCACGATAAGGTGACATCAAAGTCGTTTAAATTTAATTCGTTGTTTTTGTCATCATAAGCATCACCAACAGACTCTTTAAACTTACTTACTTGTTCATTCTCATCCAGATTACCGATTTTATTATGAGTATAGCCAACACCGATCTCGAAATAGTTCAGCTCATCAAATGGGAAACCCCACGTTAAATTACCGCCGTAACTTTGGTTGGTATAGTCAACAATACCTGCATCAGATGCTTCAAATTCGTTATAGAAGATCTTACCACCTAAACTGACACCATCAAGGTTCCAGTAAGGGTCACGGTAATCTAAACTGATGTTCTTTTGGTAATCGTTCATCATCGCATTGATACCAACACGGTTACCAGAACCAATAAAGTTATCTTGCTGAAGACCAACCTGGAAACTGACTCCTGATTCAGTACCGTAGCCGACACCAAAGTTTACGCTACCTGAGTTGGCTTCTTTTACAGAATAAACCAGATCTACTTGATCATCAGAGCCAGGAACACGAATAGTTTGTACATCAACCGTTTCAAAGAAACCTAGACGATTCAAACGATTTTTACCTGTCTCAATCGACTTTGAGTTTAACCAAGCACTTTCCATTTGACGCATTTCACGACGCAATACTTCATCTTTAGTCGAGGTGTTGCCGACAAATTTAATATCGCGAACATACATACGGTTGCCCGCTTCGACATTAATTACTAAAGATACAGTTTGGTTCTCATCATCAAATTCAGGCATGGTACGAACTTGAGGATAAGCGTAACCTGCTTCACCTAAAATACGTTTAATATTTTCTTCTAAACGAGTAACTGCAGAACCGTTATAAACGTCACCATCTTCAAAAGGAACCAGTTCTTGAAACTCTTTTTCTTTACCGATTAACTCGCCTTGGAATTTAACGCCACTAACAGTATAAGGTTCACCCTCTTTTATCGTCAGTGTGATATAAACGCCTTTTTTATCCGGAGAGATAGAGACTTGAGTTGAATCAACTTGAAACTTTAAATAACCACGATCAAGATAATATGAACGTAACGCTTCAATATCACCAGCAAGAACTTGTTTCTGATATTTTTCATCAGCTAAGAAGTTCCACCAAGCCACATCTACGTTTAGATTAAAACGTCCCAATAACTCATCATCGGTAAATACTTCATTACCAATAAAGTTAATTTGCTGGATTTTTGCCGAAACACCTTCAGTGAAAACAAACTTTAAGTCAGCACGATTACGTGGAAGTGGAGTAACAACCGCGTGAACCGTCGCGTTATACTTACCAACACTGTAATAGAAATCTTCTAACCCTTTTTCAATATTACTTAAGGTTGTTCTATCAAGTGCTTCACCAACACGAATCGATGACGCTTCTAAGTTCTGCTGCATCTGCTCTTCTTTAATGGCTTTGTTGCCAGAAAAAGAGATATTCGCGATCGTCGGACGCTCAGTAACCTTGATTAGTAATGCATTACCATCACGGTATACTTTTACATCTTCAAAGTTACCTGAAGCAAATAAAGCTTGAATGACTTGAGATACGTCTTGCTGACTCATTGAGTCGCCAATTCGAACTGGAGTTTTAAGTAATGCTGCACCTAATGCGACACGCTGTAATCCCTCGAAGCGTATATCATCCACTACAAATGTTTCTGCGCTCTGCGCTGCTACACTGCTAAACAGCAGTGAAGCAATCAACAATTTTTTCATCGCCATAATACGTTTTATAATTCCCTGCTACTACTTAAAGGCGCATAAAGTCGTTAAATAAAGCGACGGCCATTAATGACATGATCATTACTGTACCTACTTTATAACCAATCTCTTGAACTCGCTCTGGTACTGGTTTACGCGTAATGCCTTCAATAGCAAAAAAGAGTAAATGTCCGCCATCCAGAACCGGAAGAGGTAATAAATTAATAATACCTAAATTAACACTAATTAGGGCTAAAAATCCTAAAAATGATACTAACCCATATTCGGCTGTTGTCCCTGCTCCTTTTGCAATAGAAATAGGGCCACTTAAGTTATTTAAAGCGACGTCACCGGTGAACAATTTCTTTGTCATCGTTAACGTTAAATCAATAATACTGCCTGTTTTTTCAATCGCTTTCCCAAAAGCAACGATTGGACCATATTGTTTCTCATAGCGGTAGCCTTCTGGCCACTCTTCAAATATCGGAGAAACACCAGCAAAGCCTATTACCTCTCCCGTAGCCGTTTCTTTGCTGTCTGGGGTCAGAGTTAAAGCAATCTCTTTACCATCACGCATAACGGCGATAGTAACGGCTTTATTTGGATTTGCTTGTATCACATCGACCATACCTTGCCATTCAGTTAACGTTTGACCATTAGCTGAAAGTAAGCGGTCACCAACTAATAAACCCGATTTTTCAGCAGCACTGTTACTACTAACATTTGCAACATCAAGAGTTAACGCTGGGCGGTATGGAAGAAAACCAAGTGACAACATTGGAGAGTCTTTTTCTGGGTCAAACGCCCAGTTAGTTAAATCAAGACGTTTTGTCACATCAACACCGATATTCTCTTTATCGCTGTAAGTCACCGTCATTGATTCATCACCAATATGAGAAACAATGGCCATATTCACCGCTTCCCAATCGGAAGTTTGGATTCCTGAAATGGCTTTTAGTTCCACACCAGATGCAATTCCTGCTTGAGAAAATATAGAACCATTATCGACATGACCAACGATGGGTTTAAGTGCCGTCACACCAATCATGAATGCCAACCAACATGCCACAATTGCAAACAAGAAATTTGCTATTGGCCCAGCGGCAACAATGGCACTGCGCTGCCATAATGGACGATTATTAAATGCGTGTTTTTTTAACTCTTCAGGAACTTCATCAACACGTTCATCCAGCATTTTCACATAACCACCAAGCGGGATCATTGAGATACTGTATTCAGTGCCGTCTTTGCCTTTTTTGCTCCAAAGCGCTTTACCAAAACCAATTGAAAACTTCTCAACAATGACACCACAACGGCGCGCAACCCAAAAATGGCCGTATTCATGCACGGCAACAAGAATGCCTAGTGCAATAATAAATGATGCTAAATTCCATAGAAGTTCTGACATAGTTAAACCTTTTTAATTGCCTCATCGGCATAATGACGCGCCATTCTATCTAGGTCAATCAGGCTTTCCAAGCTATCTAGCTCAAGGTTTTGGAAGTTTGCGCATACTTTGTTCAAAACCAACTCATTAATTCGAGCGATATCGGTAAATTTAATTTCACCGTTTAAAAAAGCAGCAACTGACTGTTCATTTGCAGCATTTAATCCAGTAGTCGCATGCTGGCCTAAGTAACACGCATCAATCGCCAACTTTAAACATGGATAACGAGAAAAATCAGGAGCGATGAAACTAAACTCACCAACTTTGGTAAAATCTAACGGTTCAACACCTGCATTTACTCTTTTAGGGTAAGACATGGTACATGCAATGGGTGTTCTCATATCTGGTAGCCCCATTTGCGCGAGAACGGAACCATCTTTATATTGCACCATTGAATGAATCACTGATTGCGGGTGGATGATAACTTTCAATTGTTCTTTATTCGCATTAAACAACCAACGAGCTTCAATATACTCAAGGCCTTTATTCATCATGGTTGCTGAATCAACTGAAATTTTAGGCCCCATTGACCAATTTGGATGCGCAATTGCCATCTCAGGGGTAACCGCATCAAGCTCAGCGACATCAGTATAACGGAAAGGGCCGCCTGAGCCTGTTAATAAAATAGAGCTCACACCATGAGCATCAAGATCACAACGGCCTAAATTGGTTTGAATAGACTCCGGAAGGCATTGAAAAATAGCATTATGCTCACTATCTACAGGCAATAACTCAGCACCATATTGTTCAACTGCATCAATAAACAATTGCCCCGACATCACCAAGGCTTCTTTATTTGCAAGTAAAATACGTTTACCCGCTTTAACCGCTGACATAGTTGGAAGTAAACCAGCCGCACCGACAATCGCTGCCATTACGGTATCAACCTCATCAAGCTGGGCAATATGACACAAGCCTTCTTCACCAGAGAATACTTCTGCTGTGATCTGATGTGCTTTAAATTGTTCTTTTAGTTCATCAGCTGCAGATTGACACGCCATTGCGACATATTTTGGTTGCCATTCACAACAAAGTTCCAGCATCTTCTCAACATTAGATCCTGCACCTAAAGCCACAACTTCAAATTGTTCGGCGTTATGTTTTGCGACTGAAAGCGTACTACTGCCAATGGAGCCTGTTGCTCCTAAAATGGTTAACTTGCGCATAATAATTTGCCATTGAAAAAATAGAAAAACGGTAGATTATAATATCTACCGCATAAATTACCGTGACCTTAATTTCACTCTTCAATAAAGAAGAGCTATTGGTCTATAGGAAGTATAAGAAAGCAAATACTGGGAAGGCTGCTGTTAAGCTATCTATACGATCTAAAATGCCGCCATGGCCAGGGATAATGGTTCCGCTGTCCTTGATCCCAGACGCTCGTTTAAACATACTTTCAACGAGATCGCCTAACACAGAAATAATGATGGTTGCGATAAATATACCTAGCATTGCCGCGGTGCTTTCAAAACGAATATCAAACGCAGATGCTGCTGTCCAGCCAATAATAATCGCGGTAATAATACCACCAATTAATCCTTCAATAGTTTTGTTTGGGCTCACTGCTGGTGACATTTTACGTTTACCAAAAGATTTGCCAGCAAAATAAGCGCCACTATCAGCAGCCCATACCAAAAGACAAACTAGCAGTACTAATTTAGCACCGTAAAAACTGTCAAAAGCGTAGTGATCCGCGCGAAGTAGTAAAATACTCCATAAAAACGGGATCATGGTTAGCCAACCAAAAATGTGTTTTAAAGGAAGGTTGTTTTGCCACAATGCTTTACTTTTGGGAAAAGTAAGTACTAACCCTGATGCAATTAACCACCAAATTGAACCGATAAGCAGTACTGCTTGGTGGCCATCACTTGGTATTGCAAGTTCTAGTGTAGAGGTAGGCAATAAGAAAAGAGATGCCGCTAAGGCCGCAACAGAAGGAATTAAAGCTATATAACGAGATTTTGATTCAGTAAACTGAGTCCACTCCCAAAAGCCTACTAAGGTAATTGCAGCAATAGCAATAAGAAAGCCCTGCATTGGTAACATAAAAATGCCAGCAATAACCAAAGGGGCTAAGATAAGAGCGGTAATAATGCGCTGTTTCAAACTTTATTGATCCTTTTCGTTCATTAGAGCTTGGATTTGTTCACCGGTACACCCAAATCGTCTTTCTCGACTTACAAACCAAGCTACAGCATCTGCTAAGCTTTGCTCGTTGAAGTCTGGCCAATATTGGTCAGTGAAATAGAACTCAGCGTATGCCATTTGCCACAACATAAAATTACTTATACGGCACTCACCACTGGTTCTTACCATCAAATCCACATCAGGCAAATCTGACATCATTAACTCAGATGCTATCGCAGCTTCATCAATGCTGTCTGCCTGTAAGTTGCCTTGCTCTACTTGATAAGCAAGACGTTTTACTGCTTGGGTGATATCCCATTTCCCGCCATAATTCGCCGCGATATTTAGTACTAAGCCTGTATTTTCAGCAGTTACAGCTTCAGCCTCTAGGATCTTCTTCTGAAGACGTGTACTAAATTGAGAAGTATCACCTATAACACGTAATTGAATATTATTTTTATGGAGACGTTTTACTTCACGTGAAAGAACCGTGATAAACAACTCCATAAGAACACTAACTTCTTCTTCAGGACGACGCCAATTTTCACTACTAAAAGCAAAAAGTGTTATGGCACGGATTCCTAATTTACTGGCTGCTGATATGGTTTTTCTTACCGCATCAACACCCGCTTTATGACCAAATACACGAGGCTTTCCCTGAGCTTTCGCCCAACGTCCATTACCATCCATAATTACCGCAATATGCTTGGGTAATACTTCTAATGATAAAGACTCGTTATTCATTTGACTGGCCATATAACTCCCTTAAAAATAAAAGCGCTAATGTCTACACATAGCGCTTCTTATCGTGTTCATCACAGATATCATATCATTATTTAAATAAAAACATCAGTCTGAACAATGAGTAATAAAAGTAAATTATACTTCCATTAACTCTTTTTCTTTAACTGCAAGTACTTCATCAATACTCTTAACGGCAGCATCAGTTAATTTTTGGATCTCATCTTGTGCTTTACGATCGTCATCTTCTGAGATTTCTTTCTCTTTTAGAAGTGCTTTAACGTCACCGTTAGCATCACGACGGATGTTACGAACAGCAACACGACCATTTTCAGCTTCACCACGAACGATTTTAACTAGGTCTTTACGACGCTCTTCAGTTAGCGGTGGAAGTGGTACACGAATTACTGTACCAGCAGACATTGGGTTTAGGCCAAGATCTGACATCATGATTGCTTTTTCAACAAGACCAGCAAGTTCTTTATCGAAAACAGTAATTGCAAGAGTACGAGAATCCTCAGCAATAATGTTAGCAACTTGATTAATAGGTGTTTTAGCACCATAGTATTCTACTGAAAGACCAGCAAGAAGACTTGGATGAGCACGGCCTGTACGAATCTTTAATAGATTGTTTTTCAGTGCTTCTACACTTTTTTCCATGCGCTCTTGAGCGTCTTTTTTGATTTCGTTAATCACAACTTCACCTTAATTGTTATTTTTATTTCGGACTATTATTTAGCGTTACTGATTAGAGTACCTTCAGCTTCACCCATAACAACGCGACGTAATGCACCAGGTTTGTTCATATTGAACACACGAATTGGCATTTCGTGATCGCGAGCTAGAGTAAATGCAGCTAAGTCCATAACTTTTAATTCTTTTTCAAGAACTGTGCTGTAATCCAGTTTATCATACAATTCAGCGTCTGGGTTAGATACTGGATCAGCAGTGAATACACCGTCTACTTTCGTTGCTTTTAATACTACGTCAGCTTCAATTTCAATGCCACGTAAACACGCTGCTGAATCTGTCGTAAAGAATGGGTTACCAGTACCTGCAGAGAAGATCACTACACGACCTTGACGAAGTTGAGCGATTGCATCCGCCCAGTTGTAATCGTCACATACACCTTTAAGAGGAATCGCTGACATTACACGAGCATTCACATAAGCACGGTGAAGCGCATCACGCATTGCAAGGCCATTCATTACCGTTGCTAGCATACCCATGTGGTCACCTACAACACGGTTCATACCTGCTTCTGCAAGGCCTGCACCACGGAAAAGGTTACCACCACCGATTACAACACCAACTTGTACGCCAAGTTCAATCAGTTCTTTTACTTCTTGAGCCATACGCTCAAGTGTTGCAGGGTCGATACCAAAACCCTCTTCGCCTTGAAGTGCTTCACCACTAAGTTTTAATAGAATACGCTGATATACTGGTTTCGGGTTCGTCGTCATGGTTCTTACCTTTTCACTAAGAGTTGTCGAAATAACTGTAGCCTTTTGATATTAGAACTTAAATACACAAAAGGGCACAATTATCATCATAACTTGTTATTTATTGAGCATTCACAAAAAGACCGCAGCATGGCCACGGTCTTTTTTATCAACAATACGAAAGGATTAACCTTTTTGTACTGCAGCTACTTCGTCAGCAAAGCTCATTTCAGCCGCTTTCTCGATACCTTCACCAACTTCTAGACGTACGAAGTTAGATACTGATGCGCCTTTTTCTTTAAGAATTTCAGCAACAGTTTTCTTAGGTTCCATGATGAAAGCTTGACCTGTTAGAGAAACTTCGCCCGTGAATTTCTTCATACGGCCGATAACCATTTTCTCTGCGATTTCTTGAGGCTTGCCTTCGTTCATAGCGATTTCAACTTGAACAGCTTGCTCTTTTGCTACTACTTCAGCTGGTACGTCAGATGGGTTAACGTAATCAGGCTTAGAAGCAGCAACGTGCATAGCGATGTGCTTAAGTGTTTCAGCTTCGCCTTCACCAGCAACAACAACACCGATTTTCTCACCGTGACGGTAAGCAGCTAAAGCAACACCTTCAACTAGTTGAACGCGACGGATGCTGATGTTTTCGCCGATTTTAGTTACTAGAGCGATACGAGCATCTTCAAATTTAGCTTGAAGCGCTTCGATGTCTAGACGTTCTGCTAGAGCAGTTTCAGCAACTTCGTTAGCAAATGCTAGGAAGCCTGAGTCTTTAGCAACGAAGTCTGTTTGACAGTTAACTTCAAGAAGAACAGCAACGCCAGCTTCTTCTTTAATGATGATTGTGCCTTCAGCAGCGATGTTGCCTGCTTTTTTAGCCGCTTTTGCTGCGCCAGATTTACGCATGTTTTCGATCGCTAGCTCGATGTCGCCTTCAGCTTCAACAAGTGCTTTCTTACATTCCATCATACCAGCAGCAGTACGTTCACGAAGTTCTTTAACTAGAGCAGCAGTTACAGTTGCCATTCTCAATTCCTCAATATAAATAGGTATAAAGTTAAAAATCAGGGGCCAAATTGGGCCCCTGCTAACTATTTTTAGTTTACTACGAAACCAAAAGACTCACTAGGAGCAAATAATATTTTCGACGAATCGAAATATTATTCAGCTTCTACGAAACCGTCTTTTTCAGCTACAGCTGCAACGTCTTGGTTACGACCAGACTTTACAGAATCAGCAGCAGCGTTTAGGTAAAGTTGGATAGCGCGGATTGCGTCATCGTTACCTGGGATAATGTAGTCAACGCCATCTGGGTTTGAGTTAGTATCAACAACAGCAAATACTGGGATACCTAGGTTGTTTGCTTCTTTAACTGCAATGTGCTCGTGATCAGCATCGATAACAAATAACGCGTCTGGAAGACCGTTCATGTTTTTGATACCGCCTAGAGATTTCTCTAGTTTTTCCATGCTACGTGTACGCATTAGCGCTTCTTTCTTAGTAATTTTCTCAAAAGTACCGTCTTGAGATTGAACTTCGAATTCTTTTAAACGCTTGATAGACTGGCGAACAGTTTTAAAGTTAGTAAGCATGCCGCCTAACCAACGGTTGTTCACGTAGTACTGGTCACTGTTGATTGCAGCTTCTTTAACAGCTTCAGATGCAGCGCGCTTAGTACCAACGAAAAGAACTTTACCTTTTTTGTTACCGATTTTAGCAAGTTCTGCTAAAGCTTCGTTGAACATTGGTACAGTTTTTTCTAAGTTGATGATATGAACTTTGTTACGAGCACCAAAGATGAATGGCTTCATTTTTGGGTTCCAGTAACGAGTTTGGTGACCGAAGTGAACACCAGCTTTAAGCATATCGCGCATTGATACAGTTGCCATTTGAGAATTCCTCTATTAAATGGGGTTAAGCCTCCACATACCCCGCTTGTAATCCGACCCTAACCATTTGATAAAAAATCAAAAAAGTTGAGCACCCCGGACAGCGTGACGGTATGTGTGTGATTTAAAATTAAAGTATAGTCGGTATTGAGAACAAATTGTTCACCAATCCGGCGCGCTTTATACCATAAAAACGCGGCTAAAATCTACCCTTTTCACATAATTCACTACGATTAAACGATCATTTGACTGATCCACGCTCTCAGTTCACCTTATAATTGAAAGATAAAGATTGGCTAGGTAAACTAAGAACCATTATCGTTTAATACGATTTATTTTAGATAGAGAAAAGCCCATGTCAGTAAAAATTAAAAACGCCGCTGAAATTGAAAAAATGCGCATAGCCGGTCAACTGGCCGCAGAAGTACTCGAGATGATTGAACCTTATGTAAAAGCAGGGGTTACCACTGAGGAACTTAACCAAATTTGCCATAAGCACATTACTGAAGTGCAAGGGGCTATCCCTGCACCACTGAACTACCATGGCTTCCCTAAATCTATTTGCACATCAATCAATCATATTGTGTGTCACGGCATTCCAGCAACACAAGATGAGCAATACAATGGTTTCGTAAAACCTGCGGTTTTAAAAGATGGTGATATTCTTAATATCGACATTACTGTAATTAAAGATGGCTATCATGGCGATACTTCTAAGATGTTTTTAATTGGCGACGTAAGCGCTACCGATAAGCGTCTATGTTTAATCGCTCAAGAAAGCTTATATGTTGGTATGCGTAAAGTGAAACCGGGTGTAAAACTTGGTGAGATTGGCACTGCTATCCAAAAATACATTAAAGGTACAACACCTAAATGTTCAATTGTTCGTGATTATTGCGGTCACGGCATTGGCTCTGAATTCCATGAAGAGCCTCAAATTGTTCATTATAAGAATAACGATCGAACCATTTTAAAAGAAGGCATGACCTTCACTATCGAACCAATGATTAACCTAGGTAAATTTGGTTGCCTACAAGACGATAATGATGGTTGGACAGTTTATACTGGTGATGGTAAGAATACCGCTCAGTGGGAACATACTATTTTGGTTACAGAAACCGGTTGCGAAGTATTAACACTTCGCGCTGAAGAAAGTATCCCTCGTCATATGAACAATAAATAATCAAACATTAAAATAAACAGAAGGCTTCGGTCTTCTGTTTTACATTAGCAAGGATTGCTATGAACTATACATCTCCTCTTGCTTTATCTGATCAGCAACTCACGATTACAGAGCTAAAACATCAGCTTGCCCTTTTCTCTCAATATCAAATTGATTGCTTCCATCAAAGTTTACCAGTGTCAGACTTAGTGCTACAACGTGCTGATTATTTTGACCAATTACTGTCTCGCCTTTGGGCTTTCTTTGCATTCAATGACGCCTCAGACACCTCTCTCATTGCCGTTGGTGGTTATGGGCGCAGTGAACTTCACCCTTTGTCTGATATTGATATCCTATTGCTTACCAAAGGAAATACTGACGAGGGATTTTGTCAAAAAGTCAGCCATTTCGTTACCTTACTCTGGGATTTAAAGCTAGAAATCGGCCACAGTGTTCGAACTTTATCTGAATGTATCGAAATTGGAAAAAGCGATTTAACCGTAGCGACCAATTTACAAGAAGCGCGTTATATCTGCGGAGATAAAGAACTTGCCCATCAATTGAAACTGAATATTCACTCAGATAGTTTCTGGCCAAGTGAATCCTTTTATCAAGCTAAAATTGATGAGCAAAAAAAACGCCATAGTCGCTATCACGACACCACTTACAACTTAGAGCCCGACATTAAATCAAGTCCTGGTGGGCTGAGAGATATTCACACCCTTAGCTGGATTGCTCGACGTCATTTTGGAGCAACGTCTCTGCTTGAGATGAGCCAAGCTGGTTTCTTAACAGACGCGGAGTATCGAGAATTATTAGAATGCCAAGAGTTCTTATGGCGCGTTCGCTTTGCTTTGCATATTGAGCTAAAGCGTTACGATAATCGGCTCACCTTTGGCCATCAAGCTTCTGTCGCTGAACATTTAGGTTTTATCGGTGAAGGCAACCGTGGTGTCGAGCGCATGATGAAAGAGTTCTACCGCACTTTACGACGTGTTGCAGAACTTAATAGCATGCTATTAAAAATATTCGACCAAGCTATCCTTAACCAAGGTGAACAAACCAAAGCCATTATTATCAATAATGATTTTCAACGTCGCGGTCGTCTTATTGAAGCAAGAAAGCCTGCTTTATTCCAAGCTCGTCCTGATACCATTCTGGATATGTTCTTATTAATGGCCAGTGACTCTAGTATTGAAGGGGTTTCCCCTCCAACAATGCGACAATTACGCACAGCTCGACGCCGTTTGAATCGTTTTTTATGTGATATCCCAGAAGCGCGTGAAAAATTTTTACAACTAACTCAACACCCAAATGCGCTCCATAATGCCTTTAGTTCAATGCATAAGTTAGGTGTTATCTCTGCTTATTTACCTCAATGGAGCCACATTGTTGGACAAATGCAGTTTGATTTATTTCATGCCTATACCGTAGATGAACATAGTATTCGCTTACTAAAACACATTAATAAATTTTCAGACCCAAAAAACCGAGAAAAACACCCTATTTGCTGCGAAGTCTATCCAAAAATGATTAAAAAAGAACTATTAATCATCGCGGCTATCTTTCATGATATCGCCAAAGGACGTGGGGGAGATCACTCAGAATTAGGTGCCGTCGATGCTTACGAGTTTTGTATTATTCATGGACTTTCAAAACCCGAAGCAAACTTAGTCTCTTGGTTGGTAAAAAGTCATTTATTGATGTCTGTCACTGCACAGCGCCGTGATATTTATGATCCTGATGTGATAACCGAGTTCGCCAAACAAGTTCGAGATGAAGAACGTCTCGACTATTTAGTTTGCCTGACCGTTGCCGATATTTGTGCAACTAATCCTGATCTTTGGAACAGCTGGAAACGCTCTCTAATTGCTGATTTATATAATGCGACTCAAAGAGCCCTGCGTAGAGGGTTAGAAAACCCACCCGACCTGCGTGATCGTATTCGCCATAATCAACACATGGCTTCAGCTCAACTTAGATCTGAAGGATTTACGCAATGGCAAATTGAAGATTTATGGCGTCGCTTTAAAGCTGATTATTTCTTGCGTCATACCCATCAACAAATTGCATGGCACGCAAGCAACCTTCTGAATCATTCAGACATAGAGAAGTCACTCATTCTCATCAGTAAAAATCCAACTCGTGGTGGCACAGAAATATTTATCTACAGTAAAGATAAAGCTCACCTATTTGCCACGGTTGCAGCGGAATTGGATAGACGCAGTATTACTATCTATGATGCTCAAATCATGTCGAGTAAAGATGGTTACGCGCTTGATACCTTCATGGTTTTAGATCAAAACGATGACCCTATAGATGAAGAAAGACAACAGCGCTTGATTGCTCAACTGTATGCCGTTGAACTTGAAACCCAAGAAACTCACATCAAAACACGTCGCCCACCACGTCAGCTACAACACTTTACAGTAAAAACACGTATGGAGTTTTTACCTACAAGAACAGGAAAGCGAACATTGATGGAATTTGTTGCATTGGATACACCTGGATTACTCGCTACCGTCGGCGCTACCTTCGCTCAGCTTGGCATTAATCTTCATGCTGCAAAAATCACAACCATTGGTGAGAGAGCTGAAGATTTATTTATATTAACCTCAGATCTTGGCGGACGACTAGATGATGAAAAGCAAGCGGAACTAAAAGCAGCATTAATTGAAAATGTTGATAACCTTATCAATTAATGTTTTTGCATAATAATAATGGAGTTAGCTATGTACCCACACTTAATTAACCTTGGAATATCAGATCCTGAGAAAATAGAGCGTTACTCTCTACGACAAGAAGCACAAAAAGACGTATTAAAAATTTACTTTGGTAAGCAAAAAGGCGAACTTTTTGCAAAGAGTGTAAAATTTAAATACCCGCGCCAAGTAAAAAATGTTCTTGTTGATGGCGGCAGTCATCGCTATAAAGAAACCACTGAAATTAACCGTAATCTAACGCTTATTATCGATGAGCTAAATAAAATCACTCGTCCTGAAAAAGAAACGGCCGCGGATGTAAAAAAGAAAATATTGAAAGATCTTCGCCATTTAGAGAAAGTTGTTGCAAGCAAAATTGAAGAAATCGAACGTGATTTAGACAAACTATAATTGCTGTTATACCAAAATAAAAAAATGGACCGATTAAGGTCCATTTTTTATGAGTTCAATATCAAGCAAGTCCTTTACGGCATTTGCTCAAATTCTTCCTCACCTTCTTTATCAACAGGTGTTGGCATTAGGTGCTCACGAGTGATGCCTAATTTCAGAGCCAATGCTGATGCTACATAGATAGAAGAATAGGTACCGATCGTGATACCTAATAGCAATGCAAGCGCAAAGCCATGGATCATCGCACCGCCCTGAGTGAACAATGCAATAACTACAAATAGCGTCGTTGCTGATGTAATTAATGTACGGCTTAATGTTTGTGTAATCGCATCATTAATAATGTCGTTAGAATCACCCTTACGCATTTTCAAGAAGTTTTCACGAATACGGTCAAATACAACAATGGTATCATTCAAGGAATAACCCACCACCGTTAACAGTGCCGCGATAATCGTTAAATCAACTTCAATTTGTAAGAAAGAGAAAATACCTAACGTAATGATAATATCATGTGCTAATGCCAATACCGCACCAGCAGCTAAACGCCATTGGAAACGCATCGAAACATAAGCCAAAATACATAACAAAGAAACGAGAATAGCTAAACCACCCGCCTCTGTCAGTTCATCACCCACATTTGGACCAACGAACTCAATACGACGCATCTCTACTTGTTCACCAGTGCCTTCTTTAATTGCACTGATGATTTGGTTACCTAACTCTTCGCCTTTTACGTTTTCACGAGGTTGAAGACGAACGATAACATCACGTGCAGTACCAAAGTTTTGAACCGTTGCATCACCAAAACCTTTCGCTTCTAACGCACTACGGATATCTGGTAGTTGTGCTGGCTGCTCAAAGCCCACTTCAATCAGAGTTCCACCCGTGAAGTCTAAGCCCCAGTTTAACCACTTTGTCGATAATGTTGCGATAGAAGCAACAATCATCAACATTGAGAAAAGAAAGGCAGCTTTAGACCAACGCATAAAGTCGATCGTTTTCTCTGCTTTCATTAATTGAAACATAATAATGAGTCCTTAGATCGACAGCTTGTCTACGCGCTTACCGCCGTAAACTAAGTTAATCACACAACGAGTACCAACAATCGCAGTAAACATTGACGTTAAAATACCGATAGATAACGTAACAGCAAAACCTTTAATTGCGCCAGTACCTACAGCAAATAGGATGATAGCCGTAATTAACGTTGTGATGTTCGCATCGGCAATCGTACTGAAGGCATTCGCATAACCTTGGTGAATCGCTTGTTGTGGATTACGCCCATCACGCAGCTCTTCTCGAATACGCTCGAAAATAAGTACGTTAGCATCGACTGCCATACCTACCGTTAATACGATACCGGCAATACCAGGAAGCGTCATCGTCGCACCAGGGATCATCGACATAACACCAATGATTAATACCAAGTTTGCCATTAAGGCTAAGTTCGCAACAAGACCAAAACCGCGGTAATAAACCAAAGTAAAGATCATTACTGCAACCATACCCCAAATACACGCTTGAATACCCATATCGATATTCTGTTGACCCATTGATGGACCAATCGTACGTTCTTCAACAATCGAGATAGGTGCAATCAGAGCACCAGCACGAAGTAGAAGTGCTAGGTTATGAGCTTCAGCTTGAGAGTCGATACCTGTAATACGGAAGCTACGGCCAAGTGCTGATTGAATCGTTGCTTGGTTAATCACTTCTTCCGTCTTAGAAAGAATAACGCGACCTTCAGGTGTACGACGACCACTGTCTTTGTACTCTGTAAATACCGTCGCCATTAGCTTACCGATATTTTTACGAGAGAACGCAGTCATCTTGCTGCCACCTTCACTGTCTAGTGAGATGTTTACTTGAGGACGGCCATACTCATCAGCGCTTGAACTTGCATCTGTAATGCTTTCACCGCCAAGAATGATACGCTTTTTAAGAACAACTGGACGACCATTACGATCTTCTTTGATCTCACTACCTGCTGGCGCTCGACCATTTGCAGCTGCAGCAAGATCCGCTCTATCATCCACTTCACGGAATTCCAGAGTCGCTGTTGCACCTAAAATTTCTTTTGCTCGCGCTGTATCTTGTACACCCGGTAGCTCAACTACGATGCGACTTGCACCTTGACGTTGAACAAGCGGTTCAGCAACACCTAATTCGTTCACACGGTTACGAATAATCGTAATGTTTTGCTCAACCGCATAATTACGAATTTCTTGTAGGCGCTGATCTGTAAATCTTGCTGTTAATTTGAATTGACCATTTGATTCAGATTCTACAAAGGTCATATCACGATGAACATCAGACAATACTTTTTTGGCTTCAGCTAATTGCTCTTGATCACGAAGTACCACTTCAATCGCATCTTTTCCAGAATCACGAATCGCACGGTAACGGATCTTAGCTTCACGAAGATCAGTACGGAAAGATTCTTCTTGTTGACCAATTAGCTTAGTCATTGCCGCATCCATGTCGACTTCCATTAAGAAGTGAACACCACCACGCAAATCTAGACCCAGCTTCATTGGTGCAGCACCAATAGATGTCAACCAGTCAGGAGTAAGCGGAGCAAGGTTTAATGCAACAATGTAATCTTTACCTAACGATTCATTGATAATATCTCGAGCACTGATTTGGGAATCAGTATCGTTAAAGCGAACAAGAACACTGCCATTTTCGAATGCAATAGACTTATACGCAATGTCATTATTTTTTAAGTTTTCAGCAACAACATCCAGCGTTGAGGTTTGAACCTCTGTACCACGACTACCCGTGATTTGAACTGCTGGATCTTCACCATAAAGGTTTGGAAGTGCATAGAGAGCTGAGATAAGTAGCACTGAAACTACCATCAAATACTTCCATAAAGGGAAACGGTTTAACACAGCGATGTCCTTAACGAAAAATACCCCCTAACCGAAGTTAGAGGGTACAATTTTTATAGTGATTTCAGAGTGCCCTTTGGCAGAACAGCTGAAACAAAGTCTTTCTTAATTGTTACTTCGTTATTTGCGTTAAGCTCAATTACGATGTAATCATTTTCTTCAGATACTTTAGTGATTTTACCCACTAAACCACCCGCAGTAAGAACTTCATCGCCTTTGCCCATAGAAGACATTAGGTTCTTATGCTCTTTTTGACGTTTCGCTTGTGGGCGATAAATCATAAAGTAGAAGATAACTGCAAACATACCAAGCATGATAAACATTTGCATACCACCGCCTTGTGGTGCTTCACCAGCTGCGTGAGCTTGAGAGATGAAAAAACTCATTTAATAACGTCCTCGTATCTAATTTTAATTTCCAGTTTCTAAAATGTGACCATACACATATCTAGTAGATATATGGGTGATAACTCTGTTTTTAAAGGTCTTTTAATGGCGGAACTTCACGATCGCGACGTGCGTAGAATTCTTCTACGAACTGCTCAAAGCGCTCTTCTTCCAAAGCCTTACGAATGCTCGCCATAATACGTTGGTAATAACGTAAGTTATGGATCGTATTTAAACGAGCACCTAAAATTTCATTACAACGATCTAGGTGATGTAAGTAAGACTTGCTGTAATTCTGACAAGTATAACAATCACACTCAGGATCTAATGGTGTTGTATCTGTTTTATGTTTCGCATTACGGATCTTGATCACACCGCCAGTCACAAATAGGTGACCATTACGTGCATTTCGAGTTGGCATAACACAGTCAAACATATCAATACCGCGACGAACGCCTTCAACCAAGTCTTCTGGTTTACCAACACCCATTAGGTATCGTGGCTTATCTTCAGGTAATTGTGGACATGTATGCTCTAAAATGCGGTGCATGTCTTCTTTTGGTTCACCTACTGCTAGGCCACCAACAGCATAACCATCAAAACCAATCTTAGTTAACGCTTCAACAGACACATCACGCAAATCTTCGTATACACCACCTTGAACAATACCAAACAGTGCATTCGGGTTTTCTTGACGATCAAATTCATTACGGCTACGGTCAGCCCAACGAATAGAACGCTCCATTGAGATACGCGCTTCGTCATGCGTTGCTGGGTACGGAGTACATTCATCAAAAATCATAACTACGTCAGAACCAAGATCGTATTGGATTTGCATTGATTTCTCAGCATCCATAAAGACCTTATCACCGTTTACAGGGCTACGGAAATGTACACCTTCTTCAGTGATCTTACGTGTTTTACCAAGACTAAATACTTGGAAACCGCCTGAATCCGTTAAGATAGGGCCTTTCCAATTCATGAAGTCATGTAAATCACCGTGCAGTTTCATGATCTCTTGACCAGGGCGTAACCATAAATGGAACGTATTGCCTAGTAAGATCTCAGCACCAGTACCTTTCACTTCTTCCGGAGTCATCCCTTTAACAGTACCGTAAGTACCTACAGGCATGAATGCTGGTGTTTCAACCGTACCACGGTCAAATTGTAATTGACCACGACGTGCGCGGCCTTGTTTTTTGAGTAGTTCGTACTTCACGAAACCTCCAATAAGCCAGAGAAACAATCTGACAACTTGTTTAATTTGCGACATTAATAAAACATTAATGCCACACCTCCATAAAACTAAATAATGCAGTTTATATGGTCGAAAACGTCCTGTTTTCCTACTTTCACTGGCTCCGTGAGTGAAATTTCAATCTAGTATATTACTGGCTTTAATACAGCCATCGACTCTTTATTACGCGGTTTTCTTCGTAATAAACATCGCATCACCGTAACTAAAGAAACGATATTGATTATTCACCGCTTGATCGTAAGCTTTCATTGTATTTTCATACCCTGCAAATGCACTCACAAGCATGATAAGTGTAGACTCTGGTAAGTGAAAGTTTGTTACTAAAGCGTCAACAACTTGAAATTCATAGCCTGGGTAGATAAAAATTTCAGTATCATCAAAAAATGGTGCTAGCTCTGTGCCTTGCTTTAATGCATGTTGCGCCGCACTTTCTAATGAGCGAACCGAAGTCGTTCCAACAGAAACAACACGGCCACCACGAGCTTTGGTTGCTTTAATGGCATCAACCACTTCTTGAGATACTTCTGCATATTCAGAATGCATGTGATGTTCTAAGATATTATCGACACGTACAGGCTGGAATGTTCCTGCACCAACATGAAGCGTAACGTAGGCAAATTCTACGCCTTTTGCTTTCATTTTTTCTAAAATCTCTGTATCAAAGTGTAAACCCGCCGTTGGAGCAGCAACCGCCCCCGGTTTTTCATTGTATACCGTTTGATAGCGCTCTTTATCCGCGTCTTCGTCTGGACGGTCGATATAAGGAGGTAATGGCATGTGACCAATTTCATCCAAAATATCTAATACTTTTTTCTCTGAAGTAAAGCGAATTTCAAACAGGGTATCGTGACGAGCGATCATCTCCGCTTCGTATTCTTGGTTTTCACCCAACCATAGTTGATTACCCGGTTTTGGTGATTTAGAACAACGAACATGAGCCAATACTGAATGCTCATCAAGCACTCGTTCAACTAATACTTCTAGCTTGCCACCTGATGCTTTAACACCAAACATACGAGCAGGGATAACACGAGTGTTGTTAAATACAACAAGATCACCACTCTGTACTAAATCAAGCACATCAGTAAACTGACCATCAATTAATTCACCGCTATTACCATTTAGGTGTAATAGGCGACTTGCCGTACGCTCTGGTTGAGGGTAGCGAGCAATAAGTTCATCGGGTAATTCAAAGTGGAAATCGGATACTTGCATGGTTTACTTCTTCATCAAAAATGGCAGACAGAGTAGTATATTCACGCCCAGAGCAATAGCAAGAGATGAAGCAATATACCTCTCAATTTTTCAATAAATATGTACTTTAACTAATGAAATTGACATTAAACAGAGAAAGTCGCATCAATCTTTTTATCTCTTCAAAAATCAACTTAGCTCTCACTTTTCTCTTTCATCTCGCACTATATTTACTGTAGGACTTATCGATAGCAGGAGCACACTATGTTTACCGTTAAAGACATGATGACGACTCACCCTCATACATTGCTTCGCTCCAACTCTTTAGAAGATGCTAAAGCACTCATGGACGAACATTGTATTAGGCATATACCTATTGTAGATACAGACCAAGCATTAATTGGTCTAGTTACTCAACGAGATCTATTGTCTGCGCAATCTTCTTGTTTAGAGAAACCAACACTAGAAGAGTTTTCTGTGCTTGATATCCCTCTAAATAGTATTATGCATGAAAATGTAATGAGTATTTCTCCGCACGGTGGCTTAAAGTCAGCGGCTTTGTTTATGCAAAAACACAAGGTGGGATGTTTACCCGTGGTCAATCATGGGAAATTGGTGGGAATAATTACTGATTCTGATTTTGTTACGATTGCTATTAACTTATTGGAACTGCAAGAAGAAGTTGAACCTATTGAAGATGACGAATAAATCATACATTCAAGACAAAAAGAAAGGGAGACTCCATTCTCCCTAAAACGTGATAATACGACTCTTTTTTATTATGTGGATATGGGGTTAGTATTAATTAAGCGTTGGTTTTAAATTGCTCTTCTTCTGTTGAGCCTGTTAGTGCGGTTACTGATGAATTTCCACCTTGAATGATATTTGTCATCTTATCAAAGTAGCCTGTACCTACTTCTTGTTGGTGGGCAACAAAAGTATAGCCCTTATCCGCGGCTTCAAACTCTTTACGCTGAACCATCTCAACATAATGACGCATTCCCTCACCTTGTGCATAAGAGTGCGCTAGTTCAAACATGTTAAACCACATGTTATGAATACCCGCTAACGTAATGAACTGGTATTTATACCCCATATCTGCCAGCTCTTGTTGGAACTTAGCAATCGTTTCTGAATCCAGATTTTTCTCCCAGTTAAACGACGGCGAACAGTTATAGGCTAACAGTTGATCTGGATACTCTGCATGAATCGCCTCTGCAAATTTACGCGCTTCTTCTAAACATGGCGTTGCGGTTTCACACCACACTAAATCAGCATAAGGTGAATAGGCCAGACCACGAGAAATGGCTTGATCAATACCTGCGGTCACTTTATAGAAACCTTCAGCCGAACGCTCCCCTTCAATGAACTCTTGATCATAAGGATCACAATCTGAGGTTAGCAAATCTGCGGCATTGGCATCGGTTCTTGCAATAACCAATGTCGTTGTGCCTGCCACATCGGCTGCTAGTCGTGCAGCTACTAGTTTTTGTACCGCTTCTTGAGTTGGTACTAATACTTTGCCTCCCATGTGACCACATTTTTTTACTGACGCTAACTGATCTTCAAAGTGAACCCCAGCCGCACCTGATTCAATCATATTACGCATCAACTCATAGCCATTAAGTACACCACCAAAACCGGCTTCTGCATCGGCAACAATCGGAAGAAAATAATCAATTCCCTCTTCAGGTGTTGTTCCTGTTGACCATTGAATTTGATCCGCACGACGGAAGGCATTATTAATACGTTTCACTACCGAAGGTACCGAATCTACCGGGTATAGTGATTGGTCTGGATACATGGTCGATGCGGTGTTGTTATCCGCTGCTACTTGCCAACCTGACAAATAAATAGCTTCAATTCCCGCCTTCGCTTGTTGGACTGCTTGTCCACCCGTTAGCGCGCCAAGACAATTTACATACCCTTTTTTTGATGAGCCATTCACCAGCTCCCATAGCCTGTCAGCCCCTTTTTGTGCAATGGTATTTTCTGGTGCAAAAGATCCTCGAAGATTAATAACTTCTTCAGCGGTATAAGGACGAGTTACTCCATCCCAACGTGGATTTTCTGCCCAGTCTTTTTCCAATGCATCAATTTGTTGTTGGCGAGTTTGCGGTTTAAATGTCGTCATAATAGTTCCCTCTCTTATAAGTATTCATAGCCAGGTAGTGTTAAAAAGTCTGTTAGTTGATCACTGGTGGTCAATTGCTCCATCAGTTTTGCTGCTTGAGTAAATTGGCCAGAATCAAAGCGTTCTGTTCCCAATTCTTGTTCAATAACTTTCATCTCTTCTAATAACATGGTTCTAAACAAATCAGCCGTTACAACAGCGCCTGTATCTAAGGTTTTCCCATGTTGTATCCATTGCCAAATAGACGTTCGTGATATTTCTGCCGTTGCAGCATCTTCCATTAATCCATAAATAGGCACGCACCCATTACCTGTGATCCACGCTTCAATATATTGAACCGCGACTCGAATGTTATGACGCATGCCCTCTTCTGTTCTCTTTCCTTCACAAGGTGTTAATAATTCTTCTGCGGTAATGGGATGGTCATTTTCTCGGCTAATATCCAACTGGTTGATCCGCGAGTCTAAAACCTTGTCAAATTCCGCTCTTGCAGTATCAGCTAGCCCAGGATGAGCAACCCAAGTACCGTCGTGTCCATTATTGGCTTCCAGTGATTTATCGGTTTGAATTTTATTTAACACCCAATCATTTTTTACCGGATCTTTCGATGGAATAAAGGCGGCCATTCCTCCCATCGCAAACGCTCCTCTTCGGTGACACGTTCTGATCAGTAATCGTGAATAGGCATTTAAAAACGGTTTTTCCATGGTCACCACTTGGCGATCAGGTAGCACGCGTTCTGGATGATTTTTTAAGGTTTTAATGTAGCTAAAAATGTAATCCCATCGGCCACAATTCAATCCAACAATATGTTCTTTCAAACTGTATAAAATTTCATCCATTTCAAACACAGCAGGCAGCGTCTCTATTAATACTGTTGCTTTAATCGTGCCTTGCTTTAAACCAAACTCACGTTCCGCAAAAGTAAATACATCACTCCACCACGCCGCTTCTTGGTAGGCTTGTAGTTTAGGAAGATAGAAGTACGGACCACTGCCTTTTTTTAATGACGTCTGATAGTTGTGATAGAAATAAAGCGCGAAATCAAACAAAGCTCCGGGAATAGCAACACCGTTAAAAAGCACGTGCTTTTCTGGAAGATGCAAACCTCGAACTCGACAAATCAATACCGCAGGATCTTGCTTAAGCTGATATACCTTTTGAGTTTGAGGGTTGGTGTATTGGATTGTGCCGTTCATTGCATCTCGAAGATTAATTTGACCATTAAGTACCGCCTCCCATGACGGTGCTAATGAATCTTCAAAATCAGCCATGAATACTTTTACATTTGCATTCAATGCATTAATTACCATCTTTCTGTCTGTTGGGCCTGTAATCTCAACACGTCGGTCTTGAAGATCACTTGGAATACCTTGAATACTCCATTTAGATTCTCGGATTGAACGTGTTTCCGTTAAAAAATCGGGCAGTTGTCCTGCGTCTATTTTTCGCTGTCTTACTTTGCGGGTTTCTAAAAGTTCAGGAACTCGATGCGCAAACTTTTCGACCAGATGGGTAAGAAAGCGAATCGCTCCTGCACTTAATACTTCATCAACTTGAGGAAGACTCGGCCCAATAATGGATAATTCTTGTTCTTTCGTCGTCATGGTATCTGTCATGGTCTGCGCCTCCGGCAAAATTACATTTGTAACTAAAACACTACGAATCAGTATTCATGTTTCATCCTATTTATCGTTCTTGCTGTTTACGTCTATTACATTCTCGAAAGAGCGAATGAATTACAACCCCTACTAAAGGCTAATACTGCCTTGATATTTCAATAAGATGTCGACATAAATCAGAAAGTTGAGTTATGAGTAAATGCTCTATAAAGAGAATTGTCAAAGTTTAATTTTTACAAACTGATAACATGGCCATCAAAGAATGATCTGCTATTTACGTTGTAAAATTACACAAATTAAACTTGTAAAATTGAACATGTAAAATTCACAGTTTTAATTTCACAAAGAAAACAGCGGGATAGCATAAAAAATTGATAACACTTGAGCTTATTTAGAGGGGAGTAAAAAGAAAGTGGCGATATACAACAAGAAGAGAAGAAATAAACTGGTCAGATCTGTTTAATAAGAAATATAGAAAAGTGAGAATCTGGTCACTAATTGTCCTATCATTCAAAAGTAGAAAGGCACCTATTTAAATCAATAAATAAGTGCCTTAAGTACAAAAATAAAGCTATAAAATATGCTTAACAATATCAGCTAGCTGATGAAAAGCCTGTAAACGAGAAGAGCTTGGGCGCCAAACTAAGCCAATAGCTCGCGACGCTTCTTGACCCGGTGGCTCAACCACCACAAGGTTTTGGTTATCTAATAAACCATGTTTAATCGCCATTTGAGGAATAAAGGTAGTACCTAATCCATTTGCCACCATCTGAACCAAAGTGTGCAGACTGGTTGCCGTGAATGGATTAATTTTTTCTTTTTTCGTCAATTTACATGCAGAGACAGCATGTTCCGTTAAACAGTGTTCTTTTTCTAATAAGAAGACGTATTCATCCGGGAGATCATCATAATGAATCGGAGTGGAGATTGAGCGTGCTTGATCTTTACTTATGACCATTTTAAACGGATCATGCCCTACAATTAGGCTCTCCATTCCACCGATATCAACAGGCAAAGCAAGAATAAGAACATCCAACTGACCTTGTCTCAACGCCGCTAATAAATTAGTTGTCGTGTCTTCTCTTAGTAAGAGAGTTAGTTGTGGGTAGGTTTGATTCACTTCTTGAACTAAATCGCACAACAAAAAAGGCGCAATGGTCGGGATACAACCGACTCGAAGCTGCCCTTGCATCGCATCACCTTGGCAAAGTGACCCTAGCTCAATTAAATCTTGGCCTTTAGCTAATAGTTCTCGTCCTTGCTCTACTACTTTTTCACCAATAGGTGTAAACACGAGTGTCTTTTTATCTCGTTCATATAAAGGGCAACCAATTAACTCTTCAAGGTTTTGTATTCCTTTACTTAATGTTGATTGGCTGACAAAACACTTTTCTGCTGCGTCACCAAAATGGCGAGTCTCATGCAGGGTAATAAAGTAGTGTAACTGTTTTAATGATGGCCATTTGTTCATCGTTTTTCTCGATTACATTAATCTATTTAATTCGCTTTTTTCAATCATACCTTTTGTACTATAGTTTGTCCTGTTGAAACAATTTATTGTTTTCAAAAACAAAGCCAAACACGAAGTTTGGGAAATCTAATTTTTAGGAGATTCAAAAATGGTACTAGTAGGTCGTCAAGCACCAGACTTTACTGCTGCAGCTGTTCTAGGTAATGGCGAAATCGTTGATAACTTCAACTTCAAAGAATTCACTAAAGGTAAGAAAGCGGTAGTATTTTTCTACCCTCTAGACTTCACTTTCGTTTGTCCTTCAGAGCTAATCGCTTTTGACAACCGTCTAGCTGACTTCCAAGCTAAAGGCGCAGAAGTAATCGGTATCTCTATCGATTCTCAATTCTCTCACAACGCATGGCGTAACACTGCTATCGAAGATGGCGGTATTGGTCAAGTTAAATACCCACTAGTTGCTGACGTTAAGCACGAGATCTGTAAAGCATACGATGTTGAGCACCCAGAAGCTGGCGTTGCTTTCCGTGGTTCTTTCCTAATCGATGCTGACGGTCTTGTTCGTCATCAAGTAGTTAACGATCTTCCACTAGGTCGTAACATTGACGAAATGCTACGTATGGTTGACGCACTAAACTTCCACGAGAAGAACGGTGAAGTTTGTCCAGCACAATGGGAAGAAGGTAAAGCAGGTATGGACGCATCTCCAAAAGGCGTTGCAGCATTCCTATCTGAACACGCTGACGACCTAAGCAAGTAATTGCTAACCTAGAGTATTTATATCAAATACTCGACTGCACCTAAGCTCAACGGTGCATGTGGCTAGAATATTAAAAGCGTATAAACGCAGTAGCCTAAAATCAGAAAGTTTGCCTAATACTAAAAGCCCTGAAGTTATCTTCAGGGCTTTTTCTTTGTTCTTAGAACTCAATTCTGACGATCTCTTCACACATCTAAGGTTGAATATCCCTTACACTACTCTATTCCCAATTATTCTTTCTACACATCATGTCTATTAAAATTGAAGTCTGTATCGATAACTTAGAATCACTGCATAATGCTATTAATGGCGGTGCTGATCGTATTGAATTATGTTCATCTCTTGCATTAGGTGGGCTTACTCCAAGTTTTGGTTTCATGAAAAAAGCAGCTGCGATCTCTCCTATTCCGGTTTATGCCATGATCCGCCCTCGACAAGGCGACTTCCTATATGACAACGATGATATCTCTGCAATGATAGAAGATATTCATGCGGCAAAATTAGCTGGCTTACAGGGGGTTGTCTTTGGGGTATTAAAAGCCAATGGCGATATTGATATGCCATTATCTGCACGGCTAATGAAAATAGCTAATGACAATGATTTAGGTGTGACTTTCCATCGCGCTGTTGATCAATGCTCTAATTATAAAAAAGCGATTGATAATATTGCAGAGCTTGGATGTGAACGCATTCTGACCTCAGGACTTGCAGCGAATGCCTACGATGGCATTAACGTTTTGACTGAAATGGTTAAATTAGCAAATGGGCGATTTGAAATATTGGCGGGAGCAGGCGTCACCGCTGACAATGCAAAAGAGATCATTGAAAAGACAGGCATAACTGAAATTCATTTATCTGGAAAATCAACTCGTCCAAGTAAAATGAAATTAGTATTGGATAGTGTAAAAATGGGCGCAGGGGATTTGGATGATTTTATTGTCCCTGTAACGGACTCTAAAAAAATTGATGCTGTAAGACAACAAATTAGTTAATACGCTTTACTCTAATGACAAAAATGCCAGAGTTAATCACTCTGGCATTTTCACTATAAAATAACGATTTATTACTGGGGTTAGTATTATTTTGCTAATTGAACAGAGTTAACGTCGATCATCGTCTCTGTCCACTCTTTATCTACTTCACCATGAATAACTAATTTCGTTTCTGGTGTTGCTTCGATACCGTTCCAGTCTTTATTATCAATCTCAATTCTAATTTCACCAGTAGCATCTTTAAATTGGTATTCTTCATTACCCAGTGATGACGTAATGTAACCAGTCAATACTACCGCTGCATCATCAGCTGAATCTAACGCTGAACGAACAGTACTTACAGAAACAGAGCTAGGACCATTGAATCCACCAGTAACAGGGGCGTTTTGTGCAGCAAATGCTGTTGAAGATGCTAATACTAATGCGCTTGCTAAGATAATTTTTTTCATTTTATTGTGTCCGAAATTTATAATTAAATACTAAGTAACGCTATATTAAAAGTAGTAAGCTGAACTCAACATGAACGAGGTTGAATTAGCTACGCTATCCGCTTGATAACTTGCTGAAGCACCTAAAGCTAGGTTTGGGATCACCATGTACTCAAGGCCTACGCTTGCGATACCGCCTAGTGCTGTTTCTGATGTTGATGCCCCTGGAACGTAACTACCGGGTACAATAACGTCGATGTCGGTAAGATCATTTTCGCTTTCAGTGTAAGCGGATGAATCGAAATTGTATTTTGTAACCGTTAAACCTAAGCCTGTTTTTAATTGTAACCTTTCATTAATATTATAGAAGTATACTGGCTTAAAGGTAAATTGGCTCGCATCTAAATCAGCATCCCATTCACGTTCAGTTTTAACTGGGTAAACATAGCTTAAAACCTTACTTCGAGAATCATCACTCTCAAATTTCTTATAACCTAATTCTAGACCAAAATCATTAAAACGATAGCCAACAAAACCACCAAAAGCTGAACTTGAATCATCAGGAGTGAGTATCACTTTATCTTGTGAAAAAGTTGTTGAGTAATCATGACTCATATTTGTTACGCCATATTCTAAACCAACGTATGGAGCAGCAACCGTTGCTGTTGAAGTTGCAGTCATTAGTAAAAATACATACTTTTTCATTATAAATTCAATCCTATAGTTATGGGGTTAAGCTTGGTCTTAATTCGTTATGTAGGTACTATAGAGGATAGATCGTGAAGGAAGCGTGAAGAGTGATTAAATAATTTTAAATTTATAAGGAAATAATTCACTATGGCAAAAGATCTGTTCACTACATTAGATTTAAATTTATTGAGAACCTTTTTAATTCTTTCTCAAGAGTTAAATATGCGCAAAGCTTCTGAACGCTTATTTGTCTCACAACCGGCAATCAGCCAAGCGCTACAAAAACTGCGTAACCATTTTAATGATGAGCTATTCATTAAAGTTCGTCATGGTCTTAAACCAACCCCTTTTGCTGAAGAGTTAGCTGATAATATCCAGCCTTATTTAGATGGTTTATCTTCAGTATTAAACGCATCTCAAGAATTTCAGCCCGCAAATTTAAATAAAATACTAAAAATAGCTCTAGCACCTCAAGTATTAACCTGCTTATCTGGCGCGTTATTTCATGAAATAAAAGAAAAGGCACCCAATGTCGATCTACAACTTGTAAATTGGTCAGCATCAACTTTTGATGATCTTTCTAAAGGCAAGTTAGATATGGCAATCAATTACGAATATGACAAGGTTCCAAAAGAATTACTTTCAAAAAACCTAATGACAATAACAGGTTGCGTAATCATTAGGAAGGATCACCCAATAAAGAAAACTATCGCGACACCTTATGATTTTGAAGGCTATGAACTTGCATCATTAATCATCCCTGGCTGGAACGATAATAAAAGCTTAGCGAGTGAAGTATTAACGAATATGGATATCGAGCATAAAATAGGATTTCGCTCAGAGCTTCCGATGGCATTGATCGATGTGGTTCAACATACAGATATGTACTTCCCTTCCACTTCGCTTTTCCCTATTCACCAATATTCAAGTTTAAGGCGAATCGATTTATCTCTTGATGATGTGCCATTAAATTACCCTATTTATACCTATTATCACCAACGACATAAAAAAAATGCATTGCATGCTTGGATAAATCAACTTATTACCGATTTATTATCAGAAGCAAACATCAAATAATCATTATAAATAAAACCAAAAACACACTAAAAAATAAGTACTCCTTATAACTTATATAACCACAGGTGATTAGTTTCCTTTCATTAATATTTATATTATCTAGACCAGTCAACAGTAGTGATACTCAGGCGTATTACTACTGTAACTGCGACATTTTCTTTATCAGGGAATGATGAAGTTTTTAAAATAGATTTATTGCAACTCTACTTTCCGTCTTTGACACTTTACCATTAGGTAACTTCGCCTCTGTTCTCTCATACAGAGGCTTTTTTTCTTTACCCTTCTTAATTTCTTTGTTCAAATAATAAAAAATCAAAGGATTGATATTATGGCTAAAGATTTATTCTCCAGTTTAGACTTAAACCTCTTAAGGACATTTATCGTTCTACATCAAGAACGAAATATGCGTAAAGCTTCTGATCGCTTATTTGTTTCTCAACCTGCAATCAGTAAAGCTTTACAACGCTTACGAGATCATTTTAATGATGAATTGTTTGTCAAAACCCATCACGGGCTGCGTGCAACTGAATACGCAAATCAGCTAGCTGAAAGCATATCACCAATACTTGATGATCTTTCTTCTACATTAAATGAAAGTAATGAGTTTAACCCTCAAGAGCTTGAAGGTGTGATAAAA
Organism: Aliivibrio sp. A6; assembly: GCF_028765505.1. NCBI lineage: Bacteria > Pseudomonadati > Pseudomonadota > Gammaproteobacteria > Vibrionales > Vibrionaceae > Aliivibrio > Aliivibrio sp. A6. The sequence continues at coordinate 95,350 of NZ_JARACR010000004.1, forward strand.
CTAGCGCTATCCCCTTTTCTTTTAAGCGCTATTGCCAATAAATTATTTCAAGCAATCAGAGCTGAAGCACCTAATGTCCAAGTTCAGTTATTAAACTGGTCTAAATCAACAATGACCGACATTATTAATGATGAAGTTCAATTAGGCCTTAATTATGAGATAGGCCACGCACCAAAAGAGTTAATTCAAAAACCAATCGCTCAAGACCGTTTTACTGGCTATGTAAGAAAAGACCACCCCTATGAAGGTAACAGTATTGAAGTAAAAGATGGCGTTAATTTTGAATTAGCAACTGTCATTGCTGTTGATTGGAATTCCCATCAATCTTTAGCTGAAAAAATACTAAAGATTAAAGGCTTAGAAGCAAATATTGGCTTTAGATCTGAATTGCCATCAGCCGTTATTGATGTCGTTAATAACTCAGATATGATGTTTCCTGCATCTAAATTCTTAAATATCGAACATAATAATCAACTACGAAGTCTTAAAATACTATTTGATAATCAAGATATTAATCCACAAGTTTGTGTTTATTATCACCACAAAAATCGTAATAACGCGACCATGTTGTGGTTAAAAAAAATCCTTCAATCATTACTCATTGATAACCAGTAGTTATTACGACTATTCCTCTCTCTCATTAATAACTCAACGTTAAAGCCTCTATTCTTTTAAGGGATTAGAGGCTTTTTTTTACATTTCATATACTTCTCACGAATGGCGCGAATCTGTTTTTTCTGATTGGCTAGATAGAACCAGAACAGAAAACAGTTATGAAGTTGGATTCAATTTACGCTTTTAAAACGTTGGGGATTTATGACTTTCTTAATTATGCTTTCACTCCCTCTAATTATTTTATTTATATCAATAAAATCAATGCTACAAGATAAATAATTACCTTTTGGTAACTCTCTCCCCTGCATAGGTAACTTAGTGCAGGGGCTTTTTACTTTTTATGCCTAAAACTCCCCTCCTCATTAATAAGCTCTGGTTATGAATGAGATAAACACTAGTGATTAGTGATGTATGCAAGGATTTCTTACTATAGCTCCATCAAACAATTAAAGATAAAACAAAGCACGGATGCTTTTTTAAAACGATTATGAGAGAGTATCCATTATGAAAAAATCACACCTAGTTCTTGCTATTGCAACCCTATTTAGCGCAAACACTTTTGCTAATGACTTCCACCTTTCTCCTGAAATTAAAATCGGTCCTTACGGCGGCTTTGGTATTCAAGCAGGTGTGACTGACGCACTTGGCTTTGATGCGGCATTTATCAGTTATGGACGTACGGTTTATAGCAGTTCTATGTATGACGAAACCATAGATTCATACCGTTTTGGTATTCAGCAGATGTTTGGCGCATCAAAAATGCATGGTATGCAGCTTGAGGTCGGTCTTGCCGATTATGATGGAAAGAAAACTAAAAGTGGTGAAACTACAAAAGAAAGTGCATTAGGCTCAAGCATTGGCGCATCTTATGTTTTCCAAGCAACGGACCATTTAGGACTAAGAGCCGGTGTTGACTTAAACTACTTTCCAATGAGTGATACTTATATTCCTTATGATTTATCAACTAACTTCAATATCGGTATGACATTCACTTTTTAATACCATTGCCATTAATTAAATGGTCTATTTATTACGCAGGGAAACCACTTAAGAGCAAGGCAAAAATTCTGATAAGTAGTTATTCTACTTAAATAATTTTTAACGAAGCTATTATGTGATTTAACCAGAAATAATGGCTAGAGAATTACTGGAATTGGTATAATTATACCAATCACATTAAGTTCAGATACAAAAAATGGCGCTGTTTATTTAAACAGCGCCATTTTTATTTAATATCGAATTGAATCAAATTACATCGCAAAGTTTACGATTGGGAAACAAGGTAGGAAACCATTTTCTGCACAGTTAATCAAACCAACCTGAACGCCTTTTATGTCAGATGTCATGTTGAAGAAACCAACTTGAACGTGTGAATCATTTGAAAGGTTAGCAACACCCACATCAACCATGGTGTAGCCTTCAGAATAGTTCACTGCAGATACGTTTGCACCTTTAACATTATTCGTGATGTTTACAAAACCTAGGTTCGCACCTAAGTCATCACCCATATGCCAGTTAAACAGACCAAAAGATGCACCTGTCATGTTGCCATTAACTTTGTTTGCACCAATAAATAGCGGGAAGTTAACACCGGTTAGATTATCACTTTCTGACATACCAAGAGCAAAATCGACACCGGTTACATCGCCAGTTTTACCATGAAGAGCCGCTAAACGAACGCCTTTTACTTCACTTGCTGCTGGTGCGTTAAATCCATTCAATGATGAAAACATCACAGGTGTACTATCCGCCATAGCGAATGATGAAACCATAGATAACGCCGCGCAAGTACCAACTAAAATCTTCTTCATAATATATTCCTTTATTACTGTAATTTATGATTATTAACTGAATCTTTTTTTGTATCATTCATCGCATAATAAGTACGACAGTTCATAATATACGCATTAATTCTGATAAATACAGCATAGTTCAAAAAGTAACACTATGATTATTATTTTTAAGCCAAATCCTTACTTGATCACATCATCTATATTTTGATCGCCAATATGGCGCACATCTTTACCTTTAACAAAATAAATAATGTACTCACAAATATTCTGGCAACGATCCCCCACTCGCTCAATTGCACGAGCCGCCCACATTACTTTCATCACGCTTGGAATAGAGCTTGGATCTTCCATCATATAGTTCATTAACTGACGAATAACAGCATCATATTCCGCGTCTATTTTATCATCAAACTTATACGCTTCTGTGGCTGCTTTTACATCCATTCGAGCATAAGCATCCAACACTGAATGCATCATTTTAACGGATTGACGACCTAGAGACTCAAGAGAAACCAATAACGACTGGTGTTTATTCGAAAAGTTTTCTAGTGATACTTTTGCTATTTGAGAAGCTACATCACCAATACGCTCTAGATCGGTAATGGTTTTGATTATCGCCATAACCAAACGCAGGTCACTGGCAGTCGGCTGTCGCTTAGCAATAATGCGAGTGCACGCTTCATCAATTGCAACTTCCATAGCATTTACTTTATGGTCTTCATGCATTACTCGTTTTGCTAAATCAGCATCGTGATTATGCAATGCCTCTAATGCATAGGTAAGCTGCTGCTCCACCATCCCACCCATGGTTAATACATGAGTTCTAATGGCTTCAAGCTCTGTGTTAAATTGGCCTGAAATATGTCGACCAAGTTGCATGGTATGTCCTTATTTTATTATTAGCCTATCGTAGGAGGTTATCCATAACGGCCTGTAATGTAGTCTTCTGTTTGCTTATGTACTGGCGATGTAAAAATCGTATTTGCATTACCGTATTCAACCAATTTACCTTGATTGATAAAAGCGGTGTGATCACTCACTCGTGCTGCTTGTTGCATATTATGCGTCACAATAACAACGGTATATTTACTTTTTAGCTCATAGATAAGCTCTTCAATCGTCAGAGTAGAAATAGGATCCAATGCTGACGTTGGCTCATCGAGTAATAATACTTCTGGCTCAATAGCGATAGCTCTAGCGATAACTAAGCGTTGCTGCTGACCGCCTGATAACCCAAAGGCATTCTCATGTAATCGATGTTTGACTTCATCCCATAATGCAGCTGCTTTCAACGCATCTTCAACCGCTTCATCTAATACTCGCGCTTCTTTAATCCCTTGTAAACGTAAACCGTAAACCACATTCTCATAAATTGATTTAGGAAACGGATTTGGCCTTTGGAAGACCATTCCTACACGGCGACGCAGTGAAGGGATATCAGTATTGGGTTGATAAATATCATCACCAAACAACTTAATTGCCCCTTTAATTTTGCAATTATCAACCAAATCGTTCATGCGATTAATACAACGTAATAAGGTTGATTTACCGCAGCCGGACGGCCCAATAAACGCCGTTACCTGCCCCTTAGGAATACGCATTTCAATATTCGATAGTGCTGACGTTTTACCATAATTTAAACTAAGATTATTAATCTCTATGGCTGTATTTTCATCTGATAAATTATTTACGTCTATTGGCGATAGAAAAGAGAGATCCGGTGATAATGAATACATACAGTTATAACTCCAATGTTCTATATTTCTCTCGTAAATTATTACGAATCGCGATAGCCGTTAAATTTAATCCAATGATAACAGTGACTAATAAAAAAGCCGTTGCATACACAATAGGTCTTGCCGCTTCAACATTGGGGCTCTGAAAACCAACATCATAAATATGATAACCAAGGTGCATAAACTTTCTATCTAAGTGTAAATAAGGAGCAACACTATCAACGGGTAAAGAAGGAGCCAGTTTTACTACACCAACTAACATAAGAGGCGCGACCTCTCCCGCGGCTCTTGCTACCGCTAAAATTAATCCCGTCATAATAGCAGGGCTTGCCATAGGCAAAACGATCTTCCATAAGGTTTCAAACTGAGTTGCACCTAATGCTAAGGAGCCATGACGTACTGAGTTTGGAATACGACTGAGCCCTTCCTCAGTTGCAACAATAACGACGGGTAATGTTAAAATAGCCAAGGTTAATGCCGACCATAATAAACCAGGCGTTCCAAATGTAGGGGTCGGCAACTCATTAGAATAGAACAGCTGATCGAGCGTTCCTCCCACCACATAAACAAAGAACCCCAAACCAAACACGCCATAAACGATGGACGGCACACCTGCAAGGTTTATCACAGCTATTCGAACTAACCTAGTCAACATATTAGGTTTTGCATATTCATGAAGATAAATCGCAGCAATAACCCCTAATGGCATCACAATAACAGACATAAGAAGAACTAATAAAATAGTACCGAAAATAGCAGGGAAAACACCGCCCTCCGAGTTCGCTTCTCGCGGACTATCAGAAACAAAGTCATACAACTCATCAAACCAATGGCCTATTTTTTCTTGCAGTGACATCGCATTGGGAAACCATATATCAACGACATTATCACTGCTTAACTTATAGCTCTTTCCTTGGCTGTCTTTTAACGTTAAATAACTATAGCTTAATTGAGTTGACATTGTTTTTACTTGTTCATTAAGCGCACTTTCTTGTTGCTTACGCTTATTACTAGGCAAGCCAGAACTTGGTAATGCATCAAGTTGACGATAAAGCTTATATTGCTCTTGTTCTAATAAATCAATTTTCGCTTTTTCACTTCTAACCCATGCCTCTACCTGTTGTCGGTTAAGCTCAAGGCCATTCGATGTTTCAATAATAGTGCCAAAATATTTACCATGTTGGAGTCGATCAACCACAACAAGATCTTTAGGTTTGGTAACCGATTGGATCTTATCCTGATTAATATTAATAAAATCGAATCCATTAATATCTCGATTCCCAACTTTTATAATTAAACGCTCTTGGTTCTCTGAACTTTTCCCATGAAACTTTTCAACATCATACAACTGCCCGACAATCACTTGTCCATCTGTTGTGTGCCATTCTTGCAATGCTGTAGGCCAAAAATAGGATAAGCCCTTCCAACCAATTAATAACAAAATACCAAGAACGGCAATCATGCTAATGCTCACAGAGCCTGCGGTTAGCCATATCCAAGGTGAACCTGATTTAATCCAATGCTTCATTTATTTACCTTCATTCAGATCAAACCTATAAACTACGGTACTTTTCACGCAACCCTTGGCGTATCCACTCAGCCAAAGAGTTCACAAAAAAAGTAAACACAAACAGTAAAAATGCAGCTAAGAAAAGCATTCTAAAGTGAGTGTTTCCTATCTCTGATTCTGGCATTTCAATCGCAATATTTGCGGCAAGGGTTCTCATTCCTTCTAAAATATTACCATCCATAATCGGGGTGTTTCCGGTCGCCATTAATACAATCATGGTTTCACCAACTGCTCGCCCTAATCCCATCATTACCGCTGAGAAAATACCTGGACTCGCCGTTAGCAACACCACTTTGGTTAATGTTTGCCATTGCGTAGCCCCTAATGCTAACGAGCCTTCAGATAAGTGTTTTGGTACTGAGAAAATCGCGTCTTCAGCGATGGTATAAATCGTCGGAATAATCGCGGCGCCCATGGCAATCCCTACCACCAAAGCATTGCGCTGGTCGTAACCCACGCCGTTATCACCAAGGTAACTACGTAAATCACCATTAAACAACCAATTTTCGATAACGTACCCATATTGAAAAGTAAGGTAGCCAATCCCAATCAAAGCAGGGATCAGTAATATTGCATGTTGCCCGCGCGGTAATTTTCTCATGATATGTGCAGGTAATATGTGCCAGATAAACGCAATAATAATCATACTTAATGGAAAGAGTACAAATAGGCTAAATACGGCAACGAGATTATTCTCAACAATGGGCGCTAACCAAATGCCCGCTAATAGACCAATAATCACCGTCGGCAGTGCTTCCATTATCTCAATCGTCGGTTTTACGTATCGACGAACATTAGAAGACATAAAGTAAGCGGTATAAATAGCACTACCAATAGCTATTGGGCCTGCGAAAATAAGCGCATAAAAAGCCGCTTTTAAGGTTCCAAAAGCCAGCGGCATTAAACTGAATTTAGATTCAAAGTCATCGTTCGCTGCTGTCGATTGCCAAATATACGCAGGCTCTGGGTAGCCTTCATACCATATTTTGCCAAAAACAGACTGTACACTCACTTCAGGATGAGGATTGGTTACCTCAAAGCATTGCCACCCTTTTTGGGTTAATACAATAAGCTTCTCTGCATTGGGAGGTTGAGTTACCGCCAATACTTCTTCATTAAACAGATGCTGGCTATACAGCGCTTTTTCTGTTGTCGTGTGAACTAAAGATACATTGCCTTTAGCATCAATAATAGTCACACCTTTACGGTAAACCTCTGGTGCTAATTGCTTAATTGGAGCATCTACATTAAAGGTTCGAATTAAGGTTAGTTGACGTTTTTCATCCTTAATCGTATCAAACCACTGAGATAAGCTACCATTGTCAAATTGCACCAACACTGAATGGGCACCAGACAATAACGTCAGTTTCTGTGCCGATTCTTTTAATGCAATACGCTCTCGTAAATTGGCTTTATGGTCTTTTAATGTCCAAACTTGTAGCTCATGTTGATATAAGAAATACAAAAAATTATTATTTGGAGTGATCACCATGGATAATAATTTTTTCGTCTTATCTAACGCATCCCCTTCAAACTCAATCGGGATCGCTTTCCAAATGGACTCACCCGTCATTTGGTTAATCACACTATCAAGTTCTACCCCTAACAATCGCTTATCTTTGGTTTGTGCTAAAACAACCCCTTCGGTTGCCGTTAAGCTAAGCGCAACTTGTGTAAGCTCCTTCTTTTGTTCATCAATTTGAATCAGAGGAAATGGAGTAAAGCTTTCAACGTAAGGAATAAGTTGTCGAAGCCCTTGTTTGTAATTAGTTTGAAAGCCAATTTGAGCAAACTGCACTTGGCCCTTTGCATCCCCAAAAGCGAACCAATCTTGGCTTTCAATGGTGGCAGCAAAAGCCGTAGGATTCGTGATAATTTGTGTTTCACTGACCTGCTTCTTGTTAAGAAGATCTATAAACTGAACTCGGCCTTTATCATCAATTCGGTAAGCCATTTTTCCTTGTTCATCAGAGCCAATAGCAAGGGTGGCATTATCATATGATGCTGAATATTGAGATAAAGGTTCAACCGTTACAGAAGTAAAAATAGGCGCAATAACCGCCAATAAATAAAAACAGATAAGCATAAGAGCTGCGATGATCCCTATGCCACTGGATTTCACCCAAATACGCATAATCAGATCGACAACATAGCGTTGCCTGTCTCGGATAATCTGATTAGGTTTGGCGTATGCCATGATGAGATAACCTCTGTATTTATTAAATGATTGTTTACGTATTTTTCAGTATAGGAATGACACTATAATGACAACTTAATGGAGATCTAATTTAGAAAGCTCTTGTAAGACAAAACGTTCCGATAATGCGATATAGCCATCCTGCTCAACTCTTTTCTGCCCTTCTAATGACAACATATAACGAATAAATTCGGTTTCTAAAGGCTGCAGTTTGGCTGTTGGTGGCTTATTGATGTAAATATATAAAAAACGAGCTAAAGGGTATTGACCACTAATAATATTATCAGTACTTGGTTCAATATAGTTCGTCCCTTCCCTTGTAATTGGCAACAGCTTTACACCCGACATGTGATAACCAACACCAGAGTAACCAATGCCATTTAATGATGCCGAAACACCTTGAACTACGGATGCCGATCCTGGTTGTTCGTTGACATTCACTTTAAAGTCACCGTTACATAAGGCGTTCTTTTTAAAGTAACCATAAGTACCAGAGACTGAATTTCGACCAAATAATTGAATTCGGTGTTTAGACCAACTACTGTTTACACCTAAATCTTGCCAACGATTAATGGGTTTTACAGAACCACATCGTAATGTTGCCGAAAAGATAGCATCGAGCTGACTAAAGTTAAGTCCTTTTATTGGGTTATCTTGATGCACAAAAATTCCGAGCGCATCAATAGCAACTCGGATTTCAGTTGGCGGGTAACCAAATTGGCGTTCAAATGCGGCTTTTTCACTTTGCCGCATCCGCCGGCTCATAGGGCCAAACTGAGCCGTACTTTCAATTAATGCTGGCGGTGCCGTTGACGATCCTGATGCTTGAATTTGAATATTTACATTAGGATAAATACGTTGAAAATCTTCAGCCCATAAGGTCATCATATTCGCTAACGTATCTGAGCCTATTGAGGATAAGTTACCAGAAATTCCGGCAACTCTTTCATAAGGAGCGAGTTTTCCATCATAAGAAAACGCATTTGATATAAACCCCAGCCAAAGCAATCCCACGGGAATTAATACCCTAAACCATCGCTGCTGTTTATACTGCGTCTTCTTCATTATTCCATTACTTTAAAATCAATTTTTTAGGGAGAACAAACGAGAAAGTACTTCCTTTACCCAATTGGCTCTGTATTTCTAACTGTGAGTCATGATGACTAAGTGCATGTTTTACAATTGCCAGTCCAAGTCCACTACCACCAGTATCTCTTGAACGCGCCTTATCTACGCGATAAAAACGCTCTGTTAATCGAGGAATGTGCTGTGGTTCAATTCCTTGCCCACCATCCTTTACGCTTAATTTAGCCCCTAGGTTCGTTGCCTGCCACTCAACAATAATATCTGCACCATCAGTAGTATGTTTTACCGCGTTATAAACCAAGTTTGAAATCGCACTGCGTAACTGATCTTCATCCCCTAATACTTTAAGGCGAGGATCGACATCAAAACGAATGCTGTGATTACGCTCACCACTTAATGCGATGGCTTCTTTCTCTAAAATATCTAACATAGAAGGCACATCAACATGATCTTCTAATTGAGACGTCGCTGCGGCTTCAATTTTCGACAGCGTCAGTAATTGTTCAACCAAGCCTTCCATGCGTGATAATTGCTCAGTCATCACCCCATGCGCTCGATTCCACATTGGGCCAACCAACATATCTGGGTCTTCAGACATTTCTAAATAGCCACGAAGCACCGTCATTGGTGTACGTAGTTCATGAGAAACGTTAGCAAAAAAGTTGCGGCGCATACCTTCTAGTTGCTTAACTTGTGTCACATCACGGACCACCATTAAAAACTCACCATCACTATACGGCACAATACGTATTTCAAGTGTCTTATCCGTGTTAATTGGTGATGGCATATCTAATGGAATATCAAACTGTTGCGCCATTAGGTATTGAACAAAGTCAGGAGTTCGAATCAAATTGGTGATCGGATGCCCTGAATCATCAGGCCAACGGAATCCCAGCAGCGATTGAGCTAGACTATTACACCATACGATATTACCTTCGTGACGAAATACCACTACAGCATCAGGCAGCGCTTCTGCCCCTTGTCGAAAGCGACGAATTAACGCAGACAGCTCTTTACGACGTTTTTTATGGCGTTTTTGTAAACGATAAGTCTCATCAAAAATCGGCTCCCAACTCCCTGAGGCTGACGGTGGTGTTGCTTTTCTTCCCTCATGCAGCCAGCGCGACATTTTGATTTGATTATGTAAATGCCAAATTAATAAAATAAATGAAGCAAGGAATAATAGTGGCCATAGCGCATCAAATAAATACCCAACAATCACCCAAGGTACGTAAAAAAACGCCAGTTCTCCAACGAGCTTTTTCCATGAGAGACGTTCAACCATGTATTTTACCTTTTGCTTCTATTTATATTTAAGAATTAAGACGTTTGAACAGAGAAACGATAACCCGCGCCACGAACGGTTTGCACTAAGCGATCATGCCCTTCCATTTCTAATGCCTTACGTAAGCGACGAATATGAACATCAACCGTACGATCTTCTACGTATACATTCGTACCCCAAACATTATTCAATAGTTGTTCACGGCTATATACACGCTCTTGATGAGTCATAAAGAAGTGCAGCATTTTAAATTCTGTCGGACCCATATCTAATGCTTTATCATTGGCTGTAACACGGTGTGATACTGGGTCTAATTTTAACCCTTGAACATCAATCAACTCTTCAACAGAGGTTGGGGATACTCGACGAATAACGGCCTTTAAGCGCGCCATTAACTCTTTTGGTGAAAATGGTTTTGTAATGTAATCATCTGCGCCCACTTCAAGGCCGCGAACTTTATCTTCTTCTTCGCCGCGAGCTGTTAGCATAACTACTGGGATTTTTTTGGTAAATTCATCGCGCTTAAGGTGTTTGATTAAATTGATGCCTGAGCCACCTGGCAACATCCAATCCAACAAAATTAAATCAGGGTAAGGTTCGCAGAGTAAACCAAGTGCAGTGTCATAATCTTCTGCTTCTATCGGTTCATATCCTTTCTGCTCTAATACAAAACACAGCATCTCACGGATTGGCGCTTCATCTTCTACTACAAGTATCCTTCTAGACATTCTTTTTACCTAAATTAGCCAACAAAATTTATAACGCTATTATTAAAGCTAATTATGACACTTTTGTGACTATTGAAAAGAAAAGTTCATATTCTCATCAATGAAATACTATCTCAGTGTCATTTATCCAAGAACCTGAAATCTATACAAGCAATATTCAACAAAATCTCCTATCATAAGCGCACTTAAAAAAGACAGGAATTCAGCAGCATGATGTGGTTTAAAAATTGTTTAATTTATCGTTTTACTAAAGAAGTTGATCTCAACCCTGAGCAACTTGAAAAACAACTGAACGATTTCCGTTTCACACCTTGTGGTAGCCAAGATATGCAAAAGTTTGGCTGGGTAACTGCAATGGGCCGTCATGGTGATATGCTGACTCACGTCGCAAGCAAAAATATTCTGATCTGTGCTAAAAAAGAAGAAAAAATGTTACCCGCGTCAGTGATTAAAGAATCAATGAACGCAAAAATTGATGCCATGGAACTTGAACAAGGTCGCCCTCTTAAGAAAAAAGAGAAAGACTCTATCAAAGATGACATCGTTATTGATCTTCTTCCACGAGCATTTAGCAAGCACCAACAAACCTATGCATTAATTCTTCCAGAAGCTGGGTTTATTATTGTTGATGCTGGCAGTTACAAAAAAGCGGAAGACGTATTAGCGTTGCTTCGTAAATCTATCGGTAGTCTACCTGTTGTCCCTCTAACTTCAACTCAACCTATTGAAAATGCCTTAACTGAGTGGGTTAAAACAGGTACTACGCCTCAAGGTTTTGAGATGGGTGAAGAAGCGGAACTAAAAGCAATTTTAGAAGACGGCGGCGTGATCCGTTGTAAGCAGCAAGAATTAGTGTGTGATGAAATCCACGCTCATATTGATGCAAACAAAATGGTTACTAAGTTAGCGCTAACTTGGCAAGAGCGTTTAGAGTTTATCCTTGCTGATGACCTATCACTAAAACGCCTAAAGTTCAGCGATGAGATTAAAGATCAAAACGAAGACATTGGTTTTGAAGACAAAGCAGCACGCTTTGATGCAGATTTCTCTCTAATGAGTTCTGAGCTTGATGCTCTACTACCTGACCTTTTCAAAGCACTTGGTGGCATTGAAGAGAAAGAGTAAAAGCAGGGTTCAGATCGGTCGCAAGCTCCCTTGAAGGGTTCAGAGGTGCTTGCGGCTATTTCTCAGCTCAAGAAAAATTATCTTGGATTCTTTACGTTCAGCGAATACCTCTGAAATCTGCTAGCGTAGCGATCTGAACTCTTTATCTCATATTTTCTTTGCTTTTCCCTGAAGCCTGCAAGTGAAGCGACCTGAAACCTTTCTTTATACCCTAGCACTTCTCTCACTTTCCATGTAAAATCCGGCCTCCTTCATATCCTTGTGATATGACCTGACCTGAGATCAGAATACAACATTGGGAAGCAATCATGTTTAAGCCAGAACTACTTTCGCCTGCGGGCAGCCTTAAAAATATGCGTTATGCGTTTGCCTACGGTGCAGATGCCGTTTATGCAGGCCAGCCACGTTACAGCCTTCGTGTTCGTAACAACGAATTCAACCACGAAAACCTACAAATCGGTATTAATGAAGCGCATGCGCAAGGTAAGAAGCTATATGTGGTATGTAATATTCAACCACACAACTCAAAGCTAAAAACCTTCATTCGTGATTTAGCGCCAATCGTAGAAATGGGTCCTGACGCATTGATCATGTCAGATCCTGGTTTAATCATGATGGTTCGTGAAGCTTTCCCTGAAGTAGTTATTCACCTGTCAGTTCAAGCCAATGCGGTTAACTGGGCAACAGTGAAATTCTGGGCAACTCAAGGTGTTGAGCGTGTGATCTTATCTCGTGAATTATCACTAGAAGAAATTGAAGAGATCCGTGAGCACTGTCCTGATACTGAATTAGAAATCTTTGTACACGGTGCATTATGCATGGCGTACTCTGGTCGCTGCTTGTTATCTGGTTACATGAACAAGCGTGATCCAAACCAAGGTACGTGCACTAATGCATGTCGCTGGGAATACAAAACAGAAGCAGCAAAAGAAGACGAAAATGGTCAAATCGTTGAAGCTAATCCAGCTGGTGTTGAGATCCAAGACGTTGAAGTTCAAAACGAACGTCCAGACAACACTCTAGGCTTAGGTAAACCAACAGACGAAGTAGTTCTTCTTTCTGAATCTCACCGCCCTGAAGAGAAAATGGCTGCATTTGAAGATGAGCATGGTACTTACATCATGAACTCTAAAGATCTTCGTGCAATCCAACACGTTGAGCGTCTAACTAAAATGGGTGTTCACTCTCTTAAAATTGAAGGTCGTACTAAGTCTTTCTACTACTGTGCTCGTACAGCTCAAGTTTACCGTAAAGCGATTGATGATGCCGTTGCAGGTAAACCATTTGATGAAAGCCTAATGGGTACGCTAGAAAGCCTAGCTCACCGTGGTTACACTGAAGGTTTCCTACGTCGTCATACACACGATGCATACCAAAACTACGATTACGGTTACTCTATCTCTGATTCTCAACAATTCGTTGGTGAGTTCACAGGTAAACGCCGTGGTGATTTAGCTGAAGTTGATGTTAAGAATAAATTCTTAGTCGGTGACTCTGTAGAGATCATGACACCACAAGGTAACCTGACACTGACTCTAGATGTAATGGAAAACCGTAAGAGTGAAGCTGTTGATGAAGCAAAAGGCAATGGTCACTTTGTCTTCATTCCTGTTCCTGCAAACGTTGATCTAGAATATGGCCTGCTAATGCGTAACTTACACACGGGTGAAGATACTCGTAACCCACACGGCAAGTAAGTAATGGCGTTATTGATCAATAAAAAATGCATTAACTGCGACATGTGTGAACCTGAGTGTCCAAACGAAGCAATCAGCATGGGTGATGAGATCTATGAAATTAACCCAGATCTTTGTACTGAATGTAAAGGGCATTACGATGCGCCAACATGTCAGTCAGTTTGCCCTATCAGTAACTGCGTTATTTCAGATCCAAACAACGTAGAAACAGATGAAGAGTTATTAGAAAAATTCGTTAAGCTTCAAGGCCTAGCGTAATAATCTCTAATTACCTGATTTGATTCAAATAAAAACGCCCAGCGATATCACTATCTCTGGGCGTTTTTTATTTCAGTAACTTATAACATCAAGTAGTTGTTTACTTTTTCACAAGACCATACGGTTTACTTTTGAATACCTTTGGTTCATTTTGAATCGTCGGTGCGGCATGTGGCGTTTGCCAATCAAGTAACATTATCGCTAATACATTACGGTGCTCACCATCAGTTAAATCAGTACTATTTGATGTTGATGGCACCATATTCTTCTCACGGTTAATCGCATCTTGAATGTGTTTTTGCGTTTTATACACCACAGGATCATCTTCTAACCCTGCTAATAAGAAGGTAATTCCGACTTCTGAAATAATGTCTTCTTTTGTTCTCTTTAAGATCGTATCTATGTTATTACGCAGATAATCATATATCCATTGATGGTCAGACTCTTTTAGGGGGTATTGATAATATTGAGAGTCGGCTAATAAAATATGCGTTAAACCATAGATTTTATTGCCATACTGCTGCTTAGAAAGCGCTGCATCTTTATTATCTGGGTAGGCTAATTTGAATGCTTCAACAAACTCATCAACCACATCCTGCTCACCTAATTGACGTAACCAATAAACTTGGTTCGCTAGCTGAGCTGCCCATGCTTTAATCATCGCTTCATCAGTCGCGTATTTTTTAAAATCATAACGACGGATAATTTCTCGCAACTGTTTATCGTTACGATGCTTTAAACCATATTCATTAGCACGAGCCATTGAGCCAAGTAAATCCACACCAAGATAGAAATACTCAGGCATATTTTTTGTCGCTTGGTAACGTAAAGTACTGCGAATGTCAGTGTCATCAACATAGCTACTTAATCGCTTTTGAGCATAGATATCTATTTGTTCGGGCGTATGAACTTCCGAAGAGAATTGATTAAGTCGACTTGCCACTCGCGCCATATCAGACCAAACCGCCGCTGAATATTTAGGGTCCATCGTTTGACGATACATGCGTAAACCATAGTGGCCAGCTTTAAATGCCGATAGAGTATAGAGTTGGGTTTCATAAGTATGACGAATAGACGCCGCATCCTGCTTGAAGCTTGGTACTGTTTTTCCACCTTGCATGATTTCTGCATTAGCAGAAGCTAAACCAAATAATAAAACAATAAACAGTAATAATGTCCGTTTAAATAACACCATGTCGACTCTCTCATCTATTAAGAAGCTAAAAACATAATTGGTTACATAATAAACGAGAAGTATAAGTAACGGTCAAAAAGGTGTAAATAAACCGTACTTTATCATTTGTTTTTGGCATAAAAAAAAACTAATGATATAAAATTAATATCATTAGGTTTCAATTTATTCGTTGAGCAATAAACTTATTTAGTTAAATCATCAAAGAAGTTTTTAACACCTGATAAGAAACCTTCAGATTTCGGATTGTGCTTTTTCGCATCTTTACCATCAAAAGATTCTTGGAATTCTTGAAGAAGCTCTTTTTGACGTTTGGTAAGTTTAACCGGTGTTTCAACAATCAGTTTAACAATTAAGTCTCCCGTACTGTGCGTACGAACGCCTTTCACACCTTTGCCACGCATACGGAACATACGGCCTGTTTGCGTTTCTAGAGGTACTTTTAAGCTTACACGACCATCAAGAGTAGGAACTTCAACTTCACCACCTAATGCCGCCATCGTAAAGCTTACTGGCACTTCACAGTATAAGTTGTTGCCGTCACGCTCAAAAATATTATGCTCTTTTACGTGCACTTGTACGTATAGATCGCCTGCTGGAGCGCCGTGCTCTCCCGCTTCACCTTCGCCAGATAAACGAATGCGATCGCCAGTATCAACACCTGATGGGATCTTAACATTAAGTGTTTTCGTTTTTTGAACGCGACCTTCACCATGACAAGAGTTACATGGGTCTTTAATGATCTTGCCTTTACCATGACATGTAGGACAAGCCTGTTGTACCGCAAAGAAACCTTGACGCATTTGAACTTGGCCATGACCATGACAAGTGCTACACGTTGATGAAGAAGTGCCTTTCTTAGCGCCAGTACCTTCACATGGATCACAAGACACTAATGTTGGTACTTCAATCTCTTTATCACAACCACGAACCGCTTCTTCTAGCGTAAGTTCCATGTTGTAACGTAAATCTGAACCGCGTTGTGCACGTTGTTGACCACCGCCACGACGACCGCCACCAAAGATGTCACCAAACACATCGCCAAAGATATCGCCAAAGTCACCTTGACCGCCACCGAAGCCGCCACCGCCCATGCCACCTTGTTCAAAGGCTGCATGACCGTATTGATCATAAGCTGAACGTTTTTGAGCATCCGTTAAGATCTCATACGCTACTTTTACTTCTTTAAACTTTTCTGGCGCTGTTTCATCGCCCTGATTACGGTCAGGGTGGAATTTCATCGCTAGACGTTTATAGGCTTTCTTAATATCACGCTCAGAAGCATCACGGCTTACGCCCAATACTTCATAAAAATCACGTTTAGACATGCTTTGGTCACCAATTCTTTTGATACTGCCGGCAGTGACACCATCAGTATGAGTTCAATCTAGATAATTAGGATCAGCACAAACCGAAAGTGATTATCTAGATTGACCTAATTACAAATTTGCGGGCGGTAGAGAAAACTCCAACGCCCGCAATATATTTTCAACGAAGAATTCTAATAAAAAACATCAGTTTCTAATTAGAAATAATTGTTGATTTATAAGCTAGAAAGTTTGAGTCCAAGGAGGAAGCGCGGAGTTTGCGAACGCAAATGAGCACTTCCGACACAGGAATCGAGCTTTCTAGCGACTAAATCTCAATTATTTGTCTTTAACTTCTTCAAATTCAGCGTCTACTACATCATCTTCTTGCTTAGGTTGCTCACCCGCTTCAGCACCTTGTTGTGCTTGAGCTTTCTGTTGAGCGATTTCCATTAGCTTTTGTGCTGCTTGCATTAGCTCTTGAGTTTTCGCATCGATTACTTCTTTATCATTACCAGACTTAACTTCTTCTAGTGCTGTAATTGCTGTTTCGATTTTTGTTTTCTCGTCAGCTGGAAGTGCATCGCCTGCTTCTTCGATTTGTTTCTTCGTACCGTGGATCATTTGATCCGCTTGGTTACGTGCTGTTACTAACTCTTCGAACTTTTTGTCCGCGTCTTTGTTTGCTTCAGCTTCTTGTACCATTGCTTCGATTTCTTCGTCTGTTAGACCACCTGAAGCTTGGATTGTGATCTTCTGCTCTTTACCAGTCGATTTATCTTTTGCAGATACATTTAGGATACCATCAGCATCTAGGTCGAATGTTACTTCGATTTGTGGCATGCCACGTGGTGCTGCTTGGATACCTTCTAGGTTAAATTGACCTAGAGATTTGTTGTAACTTGCTTGCTTACGCTCACCTTGAAGTACGTGGATAGTTACCGCACTTTGGTTGTCTTCAGCAGTAGAGAACGTTTGGTCCGCTTTAGTTGGGATTGTTGTGTTCTTCTCGATTAGCTTAGTCATTACGCCACCCATCGTTTCGATACCGAAAGACAGAGGAGTAACGTCTAGTAGTAGAACGTCTTTAACGTCACCTGCTAATACACCACCTTGAACTGCAGCACCCATTGCTACTGCTTCATCAGGGTTCACGTCACGACGCGCTTCTTTACCGAAGAATTCAGCTACTTTAGCTTGAACCATAGGCATACGTGTTTGGCCACCAACTAGAATAACGTCAGTGATTTCGCTTACTGATAAATCAGCATCTGCTAGAGCTACTTTTAACGGTTCAAGCGTACGAATTACTAAGTCTTCAACTAGAGATTCTAGTTTTGCACGCGTCACTTTAACGTTCATGTGCTTAGGACCAGTCGCATCAGCAGTAACGTAAGGAAGGTTTACGTCAGTTTGTTGAGCTGAAGACAGTTCAATCTTCGCTTTTTCTGCTGCTTCTTTAACACGTTGCATAGCAAGTGGATCAGTTTTAAGATCGATACCTTGCTCTTTTTTGAACTCATCTACTAAGTAGTTGATCATACGGTTATCGAAATCTTCACCACCTAGGTGAGTGTCGCCGTTTGTCGCAAGAACTTCGAACGTTTGCTCGCCATCAACGTTGTCGATTTCAATGATAGAAATATCGAATGTACCACCACCAAGGTCGTATACTGCGATAGTGCGATCGCCGCCTTTTTTGTCTAGACCGTAAGCTAATGCTGCTGCTGTTGGTTCGTTGATGATACGTTTAACATCAAGACCTGCGATACGACCAGCATCTTTCGTTGCTTGACGTTGAGCATCGTTAAAGTAAGCAGGTACAGTAACTACTGCGCCAGTCACTTCTTCACCTAGGAAGTCTTCCGCTGTTTTCTTCATTTTCTTAAGAATTTCAGCAGAAACTTGAGGAGCAGCCATTTTTTGGCCTTGCGCTTCAACCCAAGCATCACCGTTGTCAGCTTTAACGATTTTGTACGGCATGATTTCGATATCACGTTGAACTTCTTCGTCTTCAAAACGACGACCGATCAAACGCTTAATCGCAAATAATGTGTTTTGTGGGTTAGTAATCGCTTGACGCTTAGCTGGCTGACCTACAAGAGTTTCGCCATCTGTGTATGCAATTACCGATGCCGTTGTACGTTCACCCTCTGCATTCTCTAAAATACGTGGCGTATCGCCATCTAAAACAGCAACACAAGAGTTAGTTGTACCTAAGTCAATACCAATGATCTTACCCATCAGGTTATCTCCAATTTATCTATTTAAACTCACCCAAAACAACTTGAGTAAAGGTTGGGACTTAATCCCATAATTCATTCTATGAGTAATAAATAAGGGCGCTAAATCACAATTCAAGGGAAACAATAAAAAAAACTGTATTTTTTTTCCAAAACAATAAAAAAGCGGCATCATCACTGACACCGCTTATAATTTAATCGCTAGATTGTTTAATACAACTGCAATTATTGAGCAACCATTACCATCGCTGGACGTAATACTTGTTCATTTAATGTGTAGCCTTTTTGCATCACGATCATAACAGTATTTGATTCGTGATCTGGGCTTGCTTGCATACCTATTGCTTGATGAAGCTCTGGGTTAAACGCTTCACCTACAGGATTAATTACCGTTAAACCAAATTTTTCAATGGTAGAGATAAATGTTTGTAGTGTTAGCTCAACACCCTCAAGCAGTGCTTTAGCCGCTTCACTTTCTTTATCACCGCTTTCTAATGCGCGCTCTAAGTTATCAATAACAGGAAGCAATTCACCGGCAAATTTTTTCAAAGCAAATTTACGCGCCTTATCAATATCGCCTTCTGCACGACGACGTACATTTTGCTCTTCTGCTTTAGCTCGTAATACTGCATCTTGCTGCTCTTTAAGCTGCGCTTGGCTAGCAAGTAATGCCGCTTCTAATTCAGCAATTTTTGCTTCTTGGCTTTCTTCAGCCGTTTCATTCCACTCAACATCTGCTTCTGAGCCTACTGCTTCAACATGCTCTTCCACTACTGCTTCTTCATTTACTTTATTTTCTTCGTTACTCATTACTGCTTCTCCAGAATGCTGATGACTAGCTATATAAAGCGATCTTAATACAAACCAAGGCGTCGCTCTATACGCAAATTAAAACTTTACGCAAATTAAAACTTTGTCATTATTATGGGGACTAAATAAAGCGATTCAAGCATAATAGTACGAATTGTAACATTTGTTCCCCATTTCATGATGGATGATAGATATGAAAACACATTTTAACGTTATCGCCATTATTGGTAAGCCAAGAGATCCAAGTGCAATAAAAACCCATTTAGCACTCTATACTTGGCTAACTAAGCTAAATTACTCAGTATTATTAGATGATCGCCTACGTGAAGCTTTGCCCGATATTCCTGATGAATGCTTCAAACATTTATTGGTTTTAGGAGAAAAAGCGGATCTCGCTATTGTTGTTGGTGGTGACGGTAATATGCTTGGGGCTGCTCGAGTGTTATCTCGTTTTGATATTTCAGTTATCGGTGTGAATCGTGGGAACCTTGGTTTCTTAACCGATCTAGATCCTGATAATTTTGAAGAGCCATTAACCGCAGTTCTCAATGGTGAATTCGTTAAAGAAGAACGTTTCTTACTCGAAGCGGAAGTACATCGTCACGGCCAGGTAAAGAGTCACAACTCCGCCTTTAATGAGGTAGTACTCCACCCAGGTCAAGTCGCACATATGATCGAATTTGAAGTCTATATTGATGATAGCTTTGCTTTCTCTCAGCGTTCAGATGGTCTCATTATTTCGACACCAACAGGGTCAACCGCTTATTCACTCTCTGGTGGCGGTCCAATTCTGTCACCAAACCTAAACGCTATCTCTATTGTCCCTATGTTCCCACATACACTTTCAAGCCGCCCACTAGTGGTTGAAGGAAGACGTCATATTAAACTTTTCATCTCCCCTGAGAATCGCAGTGCACTTGAAGTCAGCTGTGATGGACAGGTATCTCTACCTGTAAGCCCGGGAGACGAGGTCCATATTTATCAAAGTCCAAATAAGCTAAAACTCATTCATCCGAAAGATTATAGCTACTATCATGTACTTAGAAATAAACTAGGTTGGTCTAGTAAACTGTTCTAGTGTTATCGATTAATAAAAGATAAGCCACTCACAAAAAAATTAAATTCACTTTACTGTATAAAGAAACAGTATATACTGTTTCTTTATACAGTGTTTTTAGTGTTTGAATTTCGCAGAGAATGGCTTATGTTGGCACATATTAAAATTACTCATTTCGCAATCGTAAAATCGTTAGAATTGGATTTAACCAAGGGCATGACCACTATTACAGGTGAGACTGGTGCTGGTAAATCTATTGCTATTGACGCCCTTGGATTATGTTTAGGCGATCGCGCTGAAGCGTCAATGGTTCGTCAAGGAGAAGAAAAGGCAGAGATCACCGTCCTTTTCACATTAGAGAATAATCTTAACGCTAAGCGATGGTTAGAAGATAATGAACTCTATGACGGTAATGAATGTATTTTACGCCGTGTCATCACCAAAGAAGGCCGCTCTCGTGGCTTTATCAATGGTAGCCCTGTTCCTGCTGCACAGTTAAAAACATTGGGCCATTTATTGATCAACATTCATGGTCAACACGCTCATCACGAACTAATGAAACCTGAATACCAATTAAATATGTTGGATCAGTATGCAGGTCACGTCTCTCTATTAAACAAAACGCGCAGCCGTTATCAAGCATGGCGTCAAGCTGACAACGCATTAAAGCAAATGATCAAGCACAGTCAGCAAAACGAAGCGCAAAAACAACTGATCGAATACCAAATCAAAGAGCTAAACGAACTGGCATTAGGCGAAGAAGAATTCGTCCAGCTAGAAGAAGATCATACAAGGCTCTCTAACTCTGGCGAATTGGTTGACTGTTGTCAGCAAGCAGTTTCAGTTCTATACGAAAGCGATGAAGTTAACGCACTTCAGTTACTGCAATATGCAAATAATCATATCCAACAATTAGGGCAACTTGATCCTAAACTTGCCCCATTATCAGATATGCTTAATGAGGCAATGATCCAAGTTGAAGAAGCAAATCATGAGATCAAAAACTATTTAGATAATATTGATGTTGATCCCGAGCAAATCGCTTTTGTAGAAGAGCGTTTTAGCCGAGTAATGTCTATGGCTAAAAAACACCACGTACTTGCTGAAGAATTATATGAACACCATCAGCAGCTTTTGGCTGAATATGATCGCCTTGATTGCTCTGATGAGAAACGCGAACAACGCGAACAAGAAGTAGAAGAACTGAAGCTACACTTCTTAGAAGCTGCGCATAAACTAACAAAAAGCCGTCAGCGTTATGCTAAAGAATTGAATAATAAAATTACCGAAAGCATGCAAACATTAAGCATGGAAAAAGCAGTATTTGATATTCAAATTGAAAGTGATGCTGTAAGTAAAATCTCACCGCTTGGCATTGATACCTTATGCTTTAAAGTTTCAACCAACCCAGGGCAGCCATTACACCCTATTGCCAAAGTCGCCTCTGGTGGTGAGTTATCACGTATTTCATTAGCTATTCAAGTGATCACGGCTCAAAAAGTGGATACCCCAAGTCTTATTTTCGATGAAGTTGATGTGGGTATTAGCGGACCAACCGCAGCAGTTGTTGGGAAAATGCTACGTACTTTAGGTGAATCTACCCAAGTATTATGTGTTACCCATTTACCTCAAGTTGCAGGTTGTGGTCACAATCAACTGTTTGTTGCTAAGCACACCAACTCAGGTAAAACGGAAACTCAAATGCGAGCACTAAGCACAGAAGAACGTATTAGAGAATTAGCAAGGCTACTAGGTGGAACCAGAATTACCTCTCATACCTTAGCCAATGCGAAAGATCTGCTAAGTGCCGCGTAATACTAATCGCAGAACATGACGGATCATCCTTGTTCACAAAAATAAAGCCAATATCATGATTTGATATTGGCTTTTACATTAGTGCTAACTGATAAAATTCATACGTTCAATGCAACTAGATTCAAAGTTTAGGGTCAAAACACACTCAGAACACGCTTAACCTTTTTACTTCTTAGGCTAGCTTGTTTATCATCTCTTTCATTATTTAAAGGCTAAAGCTGTACAGACTATGCAATTCAAAAAATGGATCATTGCTCTACCCCTTGCTGTTGGGCTTCTGGGTGGTTGCTCGCTATTAGAACCATTGGTATATCGAATCGATATTGCCCAAGGTAATTACGTCGAGCAGGAAGCCGTCGACAAACTGCGATTTGGAATGACAAAACAACAAGTGCAGTTTGTTATGGGCTCGCCAATGCTTGTCGAATCAGGCTACCCAAACACATGGTATTACATTTATCACTTCACTCATGGCCATGAAAACGCGATTCAAAAAAACATGATCGCTTATTTTGACGATAGCGGGAACCTGACAAATATCGACGGTGATTTCCCTATGAGCGATAGCTTCTTCGAAAAAATCTAATTTTTTAAGACGTTAAAACAAAAAAACCGGACATCGTTTAACGATCTCCGGTTTTTTATTATCTATATTGGGTCAATAAACTATTTTTTCGCCGCCGCTTTCTTTGCTTGTTCCGCTCTTTTTCGACGAATTTCTTTTGGATCAGCCAATAATGGACGATAAATTTCAATGCGATCTTTATCTCTAATCGTTGCGTCCAATTTTACGTTACGGCTAAAGACACCCACTTTATTCACTTTTAAATCGATCTCAGAATAACGCTCTAATACACCAGATTGCCTAATGATCTCTTCTACGGTTTGTTCTGCTTTTACAGCAAGCTTAAAAACCACTTGCTCCGTTGGTAGTGCGTAAACCACTTCAACGTGGATCATCTCATTAATTACTGACATAAACCTGCTTCGCTCTTTGAGTAAATGAATTCACCATATTATTCGTTAGCTCTTGAAATACTTTACCAAACGCCATTGCAACTAACGCATTTGAGAACTCAAAATCTAATTTCAATTCAACTTTACATGCCGTTTCATCTAACGCCATAAAGTGCCAACCGCCAGTCAATGACTTAAAAGGACCATTAACTAAGTTCATGCCGATCACTTCTGAGTCAACCAAGGTATTCTTTGTCGTAAATGTTTTCTTTATCCCAGCTTTAGCGACATCAACAGAAGCCACCATCGCATGCTCTGATTGTTCAATGATTTTAGATCCTGAGCATCCTGGTAAAAATTGAGGGTATGACGCAACATCGTTGACTAAATCGTACATCTGCTTTGCGCTAAACGGCACTAATGCAGATCGGCTAACCTGTGGCATAAATTATCCTTTACATTATAGAGGTAAGCATCATACCATCTTGATGTTAAGAGCCAAACTACTTCCCCAACTCTCAACTAATAACGTATAATGTGGGCATTATGGCAAAGAAAAAATCTAAAGATAAAGCGGGCAGTAATACCATTGCTATGAACAAGCAAGCTCGCCACGAATATTTCATTGATGATGAAATCGAAGCTGGAATCGAACTCCAAGGCTGGGAAGTTAAATCTCTTCGTTCTGGTAAAGTAAATATCGCGGAAAGTTACGTTTATGTTCGTGATGGTGAAATTTTTATTAGTGGTATGAACATCACTCCACTACAAGCGGCATCGACTCATGTTGTAGCGAATCCAACTCGTATTCGTAAATTACTAATGAGCCGCAAAGAAATCGACAACCTTATTGGTCGTGTAAACCGTGAAGGTATGACGTTAGTAGCAACAACAATGTACTGGGTTCGCTCTTGGGCAAAGATCAAAGTCGGCGTTGCTAAAGGTAAAAAACTGCACGATAAACGTACAGATTCAAAAGAAAAAGACTGGAATCGAGATAAAGCACGAATTATGAAGAGTAGTTTGCGTTAATTTCAACCAGTTAGATTGATACTAACTAGACAGACGCTGTTTTTCTGTTAGTATCATCTGGTAACAAAACTTTGGGGCTGATTCAGGATTCGACGGGAATTTTGAAACCCGAGGAGCATGTCGTGGGGCGGTTGGCCACGTAAAAAGCCGCAAAAAAATAGTCGCAAACGACGAAAACTACGCACTAGCAGCTTAATAACCTGCTCAGAGCTCTCCTGCCCTAGCTTCCGTTTGTAAGACGGGGAATAACAGGGGATCAAACCCAAACGAACTAGAATGGATTCTCCCACCTGAGAGATGAAGTTCGAATTATAATTCAGGTTAGCCATAAGATAGCGTGTCGGTTCGCAGTTTTACGGTGAAATTAAAGATCGACTAAACATGTAGCGCCAACGGTGAACGGTTTTCGGACGGGGGTTCAAATCCCCCCAGCTCCACCAAATACACATTTAAAGACGTCCTCGGGCGTCTTTTTTTGTATCTAAATAAACCAAAAATCAATAACTTACGTTGCATTGCATCATTTTAGCGTCCAATAATGTCCAGTTACTTCCATCATTTCATGTATTCCTTTATGTATTCCAAGTCTATAATAGAGATCTGTGGAATACATAATTGAGGGATTTACCATGGCATTAAAGACAACTCGCTTAAATAATAAACAAATTGATAATGCAAAAGAACGAGAGAAAGATTATGTCCTCTCTGATGGTGAAGGTCTTCAATTACGAATTCGTACTAACGGTTCTAAACTATGGAACTTCAACTACATTCATCCTCAAACTAAAAAACGATTGAATATGGGGCTAGGTTCTTACCCTTCACTTAGTCTTGCGAATGCCAGAAAGCTAACAGTGTCAGCAAGAGAGTTAGTTGCTCAAGGGATAGATCCTAAAGAACATCGTGATGAGAAAAAACACCAAGATCAGATAATCCATGAACATACTTTTTTCAATGTTGCTACTGAATGGTTTGAGCGTAAAAAAGATGACATCACTGTAGATTATGCTCAAGACGTATGGAGATCTTTAGAGCTACACATATTCCCTATACTTAAAAGTACACCTGTATCTCAAATTACAGCACCAATGATTATTGAATTACTTCGACCAATTGAAGCGAAAGGAAGTTTAGAAACAGTTAAGCGACTGACTCAACGACTAAATGAGATCATGACCTATTCAGTAAACTGTGGGCTTATTCATGCTAACCCTCTTGCTGGGATTAAAGCTGCTTTTAAGAAACCCAAAAAAGAAAACATGGCAGCTCTTAAGCCTGATGAGTTACCAGAACTTATGATAGCCATTGCTAATGCTTCAATTAAGCGTACTACTCGTTGTTTAATTGAATGGCAACTTCATACTATGACTCGACCATCAGAAGCGGCTGGAACACGTTGGGAAGAAGTAGATTTAGAGAAAGGAATTTGGACAATTCCACCAGAGAGAATGAAAAAGCGTAGAGAACATCGTATACCTTTAACTGCTCAAGCTCTTTCTTTACTTGAAGTAATGAAGCCTATTAGTGCTCATAGAGAGTTTGTATTCCCTTCAGATAGAGCACCATTAAAACCATCAAATAGCCAAACTGCTAATATGGCATTAAAACGCATGGGATTTGCTGGCAGATTAGTAAGTCATGGATTACGTTCAGTAGCCAGCACTACGCTAAACGAGCAAGGCTTTGAATCAGACCTAATTGAAGCGGCTCTTGCCCACGTTGATGACAGCCAAGTACGTGCGGCTTATAACCGTACTGATTATCTTGACCGAAGAATATCGATGATGGCATGGTGGAGTGGTCATATTGAGGAAGCATCGAAAGGAAGCTTATCTATATCAGGAATGAAGTGTTTATCTTTAGTTGGATAAAAGCCATAAACGCCAGCTTCCTTTTCTTATTATCTAGATAATAAGAAAAGGAATTTCAACTTAGTTATTTTTACTTATAATTATACGATATATACATATCTAATCGAAAAGTAAGCAGAATCTAAAAATCATAATATATACACTAGCCTTTCTAACGGAAAAGACGAGTGTGTAATAATATACTTAGTCTACCTAGTTAAATAGGGATATGCACTCCATATAATTCCTCTAAGAATTCATTAACTTTCTCTTGATCATTCTCGTTTATAATATATTCCTTTTGCTCTTCGCTAAAATCATAAATACCAAAAGATTTTATATAATTTCGGCTTAGTGAATAATAGTTTGATCCATATGGTTTGCTTGTGTTCTCTATATAAAACCAAAATAGATTAGATTTCATAATCTTTTGAGCCAATAGCATTGAATTTTTATCATCACTAATTAAAGACATTCCATTTCTAAATAAAAGGGAATCATCATCAGTCAAAACAAAATTTGGTATTACTGGAGTAATATGAGGAAAAAATAATTTGTATTTTCTTTTATCTAGACCTTGAGTCCTACCGAAAGCATACCATTCAGGATAAATTCCTTTCCCTTTATCTCTTGATAATAAATCTTTTTCATGAGTCTTAAGGTATTTATATGTAAATTTATATTTCTTTTTAAATTCACTTTCAGAAATTATAGAAGCCCTATTATCAACATATATATATGGAAATATTATTTTCTTTTTTATCTTATCGATATCATTTGTTCTTATAAATTTATTTGGATTTATAATATCTACACATACTGACTTCTCTACCTTTTCATCTCCTGATAAGTAATAATATTTTTCATCCTCATTAATATAATCAATTATAAAGACATTGTTCTTTAATGTTGCTATCCCACTACTTGTATTAAATACTTTATAAAAAGGAGTTCCTATAGATTCTATTTTATTAATAATCTTATATGACTGAAAATTCCATCCATTATGATCATCTAGCTTTTGGTATGTCAATTTACTTAGGTTTTTAAAACTAAGTTTATCAATAGAAGTGACTTTTTTATAAGATATATGGCCAGTAGGGTTATTCTGAATCAAGCAAATACAAGTATATGTAGAACGAGAATCAAAAACTTGAACACCTCCAAAATCTAGAATTCTCATTTTAAACATATTTCTGCTGAAATAAGCTCTTAATGCTCTTCCGTTTAAGCTTTTAAAGAAAGAGTTCATTGTTATATAGCCTAAGAACCCTGATTCCTTCAGAAAACTTAAAGCTATTTCAAAAAACGGGATATATAAATCAGGATGTCCAGTTGAAGACACTTCCCATTTTTTTAACAGGCTTTTTGATACCGTATCTAGATTTCTAGAGCAAACGTAAGGTGGATTACCAACTATCGCAGAAAAGCCGCTAAAGTTACTTACCACATCATTAAAATCAAAATCTAACGAATTTCCCACATATAAATTAAAACGAAACTCTTCTTCATCTTCTCCTCCAATAATAGCTTGTAAAGATAATAATATTTGAGTTCGCAAGATAGAATAGTCCATCAAGTCAACCCCAAAGATGAGAGTTTCAAAAATTTCTTTATATGTTATATCTAAATTTTCTTTAAGAGTCTCTGTGGACGTGTATAAGAAACCACCACAACCGCAAGCGATATCGCATACGCTAGGCTTATCGGGGAGAAATTGAGATAGTACATTAGTAACTATAAACTCTCTGATTTTTATAGGCGTGTATATTGCACCAGTAACTACCTTTTCCTCTGGTGAAATAACAAATTCAAATGCTGTAATTAAATCTTCTATTGTTGATATTTGATGTCTATTGTTAAACTCTATAAGTTGTTCAAAATCAGAATCATCCTTATTAATGAATAAAGAACAAATTAGTTTATTTCTAGGAACATCCAGTTTATTAGCCATCATAAATGATGACACAATCAGTCTATTAGTTTCCAGTGTGCCACAGGAGTATGACTTCAAAAAATTAAAAATTTCTTTCTTCATTAAACAGCCATTGGAAATACATTTTTCATTGTATAATCTTCATGAGTACAACCTTCAGAGAAGGCTTTAAAATAAGGAATAAACATTCTTTCCTTCGCTCTTTTAACAATATCTTGATAATCGGGCTTAGCAAATAACTTATCAAAAAACGGATAGTCTTTCGTACTACAGAAATTCCTTAAAATAAAATGCACACCTAAAATAACATCCATTGGAGGGTGTGGTAATCTTGGAGCACCGATAAATACCGCCCCCATTATATCTTTACCTTCTAACTTATTTCCCCCTGGTTGAAAATGATATAGAGGATGATCATATCTAGGCCTTCCTGAATTAGGCATACGAATATCTCTATCAAGATGCCAAGCGTTATGATGCTCTCCTTTACTATTAATACCTTTAACTCCTATTTGAAAATTATATGTATCAAGAATTCTATCTTTCACATCTATATCTATAGATAAATCAAACTCACTTTTAGATTCAAAAAAAATTGTAACAGATTGAAGATCAGATGGGATTGTCCCTGCAATTCTTTTCTTTAGAATAAGTTCTATTCCATTTGCTTCAACTGATAATATATTTCCTTGAGCACCATTTAACTTTCCTTGAGCAACACTTAAAATACTATCTAAATTTTTAAAAATTCTATCTGTATCATATCTCTTTACCAATGCTGAAAATTGTGACAGATCATTTACATATTTAGCTCTATTCCATTCCATTTGGCTAAATTCCTCTAGCTATATCTTTATAGCGCGATTTTTCAATATCTGTTAATTGATCATTTAAATCATAATCTCTAACACTTTCATAAGAATAATATTGTGTATCTAACCAGGGCATTAATGTTAAGTCTGCTTGAATCTCAAAAGCCTCGCTAGGATCTACGGGTAGCAGGCTGCATTGACAGATAGTCCAAAAATTATCTGTTTTAGTGTTTAAATCTCCTTCCACTTTTTTAAGTTTAAGTCCAGGAAGTTTACTACAAATAACTGTCAATTTTTCTTCAGAGTTAAACCGTCTAAGATGATTCGATTCTTCAATGGTTTCATTCCACCAAACTTCAATTCCATCAGCCCACCATCGTCTATATGAACCAGAATAAATACCTGTATATTCACACTCTTTAAGTTGGCTACAAAGCTCATCCCAACTTTCTGAAGACTTATCAATCCCAAGTCGTGCAGAAAGAACATCTTCTCCAATTAATACACCTATAGACTTAACCACATTATTAAAAATAAATTTTGAAGCCATATAAATATTGGATTTATACTTCTTATTTCTTAAAGTTTCTTTAATACGAGGATCTATGTCTAGTTCTAGCTTCTTAGGAACTTTTAATAATTCTGTTAAATCTTCTTCTCTAGCCTGTAAAGTTGAAATAAACTTATAAGACTCAATATGCTCCTTCATTAAAAGTGAATATTTTTCTTTATTTTCTGATAAATTCTCTTTAATTATAAAAAAATCAAAGAGATCATGACTGGTAAAATCATCATAAAATCCATGAATTTTAGTATCGTTTGACAATAAAACCACAGGCAAGCATAAGCTAGGGTTATCGATAGATAAGCTTCTATAATATTGAGCAATTGCTGGTGCATTAACTTCCCCACCACCTTGCATTAGCCTAAAGTCCATTAATATTAAATCAGGCTTATGGCTATCTACTTTTGTTATAGTTTCTTTAAATGTACCAGGGTGGCAATGAACTACTTCTAAATCACACTGTGATAAATCATGAATAACAGATTCTGCATCTTGATCTTCTATGTAAACAACTTTATATACCATGCTCATCTAACTCCTTATCTGTTGCTTTTCCAATTTCAATGCGAATACAGGTTGAAAAGTCACTTTTCGCTGAAACTACACGTATGTTCCCACGGTATCCTTTAATAATATCCTTGGTAATTTTCAATCCCAATCCTGTCCCTAAAATTTCAGTATTATGATCTAATTCTGACAATGAACCGACACTTGTGGTTGTGTAGAATTCATCAAATATTTTTTCTTCTTCACCAAGTTCAATTCCATCACCATTATCTGAAAACTCTAAAAAAATTAAATCATTTTCTTCACCACACTCAATGAATATCTTCCCATTTGATTTTGCTCTTTGAATAGCCTTCTTAGAATTAGTATAAAAATTAAACAGCACAGACGACCATTCAGAAGGATGCATTGATTTGGTGTATAGCCAATCTTTACTAAACTTGGGTGGTAATAACTCGATTCCTGATTTAGAAGCATCCGCCCTCATTGAATTAACAAAGCTTTTTAATATTTTAAGCATATTTTGAGGTCGAATATCTCGAATTATATTTTGTGAGACAACGTCATTAAAATAAGAGGTATAATTAGTAAATGATTCGAAATTAGAGTCCAAGATTGTAAGTCGTTCAAGTGCTACTTTATTTCCTTCTAATTCACTTATAAGAAAAGAAATGTCACTTTTAATATGATCCATATGGTGTTTAATTTCATGGATAAATTGAGATACGGTTAAACCTACACTACTTAAAACTCTCAACATTGAACGTTCTTTAATTGTCTTTTTTAATTCTGACTTATGCAAAGCATCCAGCTCTTCAATTGCGTCTTTAATTACCTTAGTTTTACGCTTTCCTCTTTTCTTACTTCCACCACTATCTTCTTCAAATTCACGTTCTAGCTCTTCAATTGTCTTTGCTATATTCTTAATTTTAACGCTTATCTCTTCATAATTCCCATTGTCATCTTTAACTTGAGAAGGTGTTTGTTTTATGTTCCTAACTGCTGCTACTTTCAACACACCGGCAAGTATAGTTCTATGAACAAAGTTTCTTAATTGAATAAATGCTTCATTTTCAATTATCCCTTCTCGACTAGACGTTTCATTGAAAAAATTATCAGGATCTTTAATTTCTACAAAACCAAAGAAATTTATATTAGCATGCTGTGGAAGAATTGTTCGTCTTCTTACTGACCGATCTAAATCTAACCAATCATTACCAGGTTCCGCATAAGGTAATACCCTAAACCCATTACGATATAACTTAATACCGCCTTCACGTTGAGCTAGCTTTCGAATACTTGTCGAATGCATTTTTGGTAGTAAGTCCCCATCATAAATATAATAATAAGCTTTGAATCTTACATTTTTAAGTTTACTAAAAGGGACACTTGAATCCTCTTGATCATTACCAATTTCACCAATTTCATTGATATCTAATTTTTTACTATCTACGGTATAAACGCCAATTCCACTTCCATCTATTTGTCCATGTATCTCTGCTACCGCATGATCATAAATCATGACTTCTTGGTCTGCTACCTTAATAGGACGAGAGTTTCCGTCTTGCTTAGAAAATAAAGCTTTAAATCCTGGGTCAATATTACCCTTGTAGCTATTTTCTGTTGTAACAACATCAGCTAAAGAGAAGGGTTGAATAATATTAGATACATAGCGATAAACTCGACGAATAGCGGCTTTACTCCACTTGTCTCGAAGCCCTGTAATAACTAGTTGAGTTCCCTTGTGTTTCACTTTTTTCGTAACTTCAAGTTCATTTGCAATAGTTAACAAATTGGAATCTTTTTGATAATCATCCCAATTAATTTTAAGGACTAATGCAAAATCAGAATCCGCAACTTGAGTGATAATAGTTAGACTTAAGCCAAGCCTTTGAACTGAAAAGCGACCTATACCTTTTTGACCTGCACGTTGTCTTTTGAATGTTCTCGATATAGGATTATGAATTTTTGATGTCGAAGATATCCTCATAAATCCGTTAACTAATTCATCACGAGTCATACCATCACCATCATCATCAAGAATGAGAGTTCCACCTATTGAATCAGAATCTTTAAAAGTTAAAGTAACTAACTCTGCATCAGCATCAAAGGAATTTTTTACTAGCTCGGATACTGCAGTTTCTTGCCTAGCAACTAGTTCTTGGCCCAATCTATCGATCACTCCTGCATCTATAGAAAACCTCACTTTCCCTTCTTCTAATGCAGCAATTTCATGACTAAGCTTTAAAACTAAACCGTGATCAAGTTCATCGCTTTTTAAATGTGTTGTTAGTTGAGATTTCAGCTCACTAAGAGTATTCAATTTATCTTCCATTTCTATATTTCCATGCGATTTATTAGTCAGAGTATTGTGATTTTTAATAATTACTTAGCCATTTATTGAATGTCAGGCTACGTGGCCTTTTTGTAAAGTATCAATCATACGCTCTAATTCTAAATAGTCTTTTGATTTATTAACACCTTTCCTGCAGAAATTTTATCACTACATGCCGCCATTGATGCTAAAGAATCGGCCTCTTCATTCCCTTCAATACCACTGTGCGCCTTCACTTTTACTACCTCTACATACTTCTCTCTACGTAGTTCATCCACTTGTTGCCATAAATGACGATAAGCCACTGGCTTTTTGTTTGCTTTACGCCATCCTTTCGCTTTCCAACCATCAAGCCATTCGTTATAACCTTTTACACAGAACTCACTGTCTGAGTAAATGATGTCGCCATCAGCGGCATATTCTAATCCTTCGACTAATGCCATAAGTTCTAGCTCTGCATTGTCTGTTGCTCTATTGACCGTGATTGAGTATGAATCGATTAAATCATTATCTTCATCATATACCGCAATACCGATACCGCCTTTCATACAACCGCCTTGATTGTTTGGTGCTGCGCCATCGACGTAAATTGAGTAAGTATTTGTGCTCATGAGGTTCTTCCTTATTTGGATTTGCTGGCCTTAGTAGACCAGCCTTAATTAATTCTTAAGTGTGGTGGATTTGCTCTTGGGGAGGATTGCTTAGGCTTGTTTCTCATCACGCTGGCTTAGGCGTTCGTACATCCATTCTTCAACTTCGCTTTCTACCCATGCTACGGCTCTATCACCTAACGACACGCTTTTAGGAAATCGGCTTTCTTCCATGAATTTGTAAATGCTTGAACGACTTAATGCCGTTAATGCCATGACTTCTTTTAGTTTTAAAAAACGCATGATGGTTATCCTTTGAGTTATAAGTTCAAAAGATTCCTCTCCAAAATACTTTTTTATTTTGGGTATGCTTCCCTTTATCTCTCCTACCTCTATCCACCACGTTTCCAAATAATTTCAATCACATATTACCTCCTTGTATATACCTATCTATTCTTTCAAGGAGTTCCATTATGCATTCAACCGATTACGTCACTACTGCCCCTATGACGGCCTTACAAGTCTTTGAGAAAGCCGCTGAGTTACTTGAACACCAATACAAACGTGAGCAGTCATTCACTAACCCTGAGCACACCAAGCACTACCTATCGATGAAATTAGGCCACCAAGAGCGTGAAGTGTTTGCTGTGCTGTTTTTAGATAACCAACATCAACTGATTAGCTATCAAGAGCTGTTCTATGGAACGGTGGATTCTGCCAGCGTGTATCCTCGTGAAGTCGCCAAGGCTGCATTACAAGCCAATGCCGCTGCGGTGATATTTGCGCACAACCACCCTTCAGGTATTGCTGAACCATCAGGAAGCGATAAACGCATTACCACTAAATTAGTGGACGCATTAAACCTGCTAGATATTCGAGTGCTTGATCATGTGGTGGTTGGCTCGCCTTGTGTCTCTTTTGCAGAGCGAGGGCTTATCTAATGAAAAGAGAAGTAGTCGTTCATGGTAAATACCTAGCCTTACCGAAAAATTTGCATCGTCATCTTGAAGTGGTACTTGATAGTTTTTCCCTTCGTACTGACATCAACCGACTTTCAGTGAACTTTCGAGACACCAGCTATTACCATCGACGTGAGGGATTGCACCCTGTAGAAATGCGCTTTGAGCGAGACGAAGATAATCGTCACATTTGGAAATTAGTGTTTATTGCTAGCTTTGCTTATCCCGATGAACACAGCCCAAACGTTGCACCTGAGCTGTATTTTAACTTTAAGCGTGGTTGGTTCTATCAACCTGACATTCAAGGCTGTGAGCTTGCAAGGCCGCAAGTCATCGACCTATTTACCTCATGGGCACTCGCCTTTTGTCGTCAACTCAGAAATCAACATTTCGATGATATCTCGGCTAACGAGATACGCATTTAATCTGCTCCAACCTTAATTTGTTTTACCAATCCATTATCTTATTTCAATCATAGGAGGGCACACCGTGTCTGAATTACAAACCATCATTACCACCACTACTCTTATTCCTACGTTGTTGCCAGTATCAAACAAGCTGAACCAGTGCCTTATTGATGCATTGAATCAACGTCCTGAATTGCATTCTGGCTTAGAGGAAACAAACAGCGTCACCTTTAACTTTCGAGATAAAAGCTACAGTGCTGAAAACGGTGGCTTTCACCCTGTTGAGATTGCACTAACCAAAGAAGCCGATAACACATGGCACTACGCCTACATCACTGACTTTGCCTTTGTGGGTAATCATTACCCTGAGTTAGTCAAAGAATTAGATTTTGATTTTCTAAGTGGGGAATGGTTTGCCAGCTACTTAAGGGATTACTCATCCATTAAAAACAATGCGAATGCCGCTGAACTATACCGCTTATGGGAAGGTAACTTTCTGGCTTATGCCTCTATGGGGATGTATGACGAAATAGAAATCAACCTATCTTAATCAGCACTCAATCACACATCATGCCGCAGCCTTTTGGTTGCGGTTTTTTTATGCCTAAAAATCAGGATAACTAACTCATGAATAAACAAATAACACCCACCCTTAATCCATTTTCTGTCTTAGTCAATTGGTCTGAATCTAACGAATTCAATGAAGGTCAGTTGTATGACTTTATGGACTTTGAACATAAAGCATTGAACGTTGCTAAACAAAACCCATTAGGCGGTTACGACAAAACCAATGTGACGGTGACATTTGAAAATGGGGATGAACACCAATGTCGATTAGATTTAGGTTGTGGTGGCAATGACACAGGCTTTGCTGACCATTGTCTTAGTACGCTTGAATACCATCAAAAACATCACCTCGATGCGGATAAGCCGTGGTTACGTAATGATGCTGAACATCAGCAATTAATCTCTCTTATTAGAACCTATCGTTTTGATATCGAGTTTGTGACTGTCGCTCGAATTCAAACCATCAAAGCCACTGAACTTGCCAAGCAACAAGAGCGAGATAAAGAGCAAGCCAAACGTGAGCAAGAAGAAAAAGAATGGCAAGCCCATCAAGCCAATGAAAAGGCATTTCAAGCGACTCTAGTGATCCCTGAATGGGCGAAAGGCGTGATCGTAGCCACTTACACCGAATACGATAAAGAACGCAGTGAGCCGTATTCAGGAGAGCATCATACTAAAACCCTTCGCACTATTATTTTAGCGTGGTCTACCCATACCAGACGATTATTTCCAGAGTTACGTAAAGCCTGTTTGAATTACCCTGATACGGTATTTCTAAACGACAAAGAGCAAAGCTGTGAGCATCGTAATAACTACGGTATAGGGCAAGGCTCTGGCTTAACGAATGTGGATTATCTTTATCATGGTTGGTGCGTGGAGAAAATCACCTTTGGAACGTATCGCAGTAAATCACAGTACGTGCCATTGGG
Source organism: Aliivibrio sp. A6 (assembly GCF_028765505.1). NCBI lineage: Bacteria > Pseudomonadati > Pseudomonadota > Gammaproteobacteria > Vibrionales > Vibrionaceae > Aliivibrio > Aliivibrio sp. A6. The sequence goes on from NZ_JARACR010000004.1 coordinate 131,310, forward strand.
AGAGATGAGTATTCCTGAATGAAAAGCATAAAAACAATGAGGAGGCTAAACGGCCTCCTCTATTATTTCATCGCTTAAAACTGCATTGGACGCTTGATGCCCAATGGCTATTTACACTCTAGGGACGTCATTATTTGAGTCATCACTATGCCAGCCATCAATCGAAACACCATCCAAACCAAACTCATTCATGAGCTATTTGAATTAATAAAAACCAGCACATCTAGACAAACCAAAGAGATAGCTACGGATGAACTACTCAGACGTGGTTATACCCTTGATGACATTACCCTCATTGCTAATTCAGATAATCAGTAATCACTGAGCATTTACCCATGACTAAACAAACACGCTTTAGTACTCAAGATCACTTATCTGTTGTGTTTGAGATATATCAGCTCGTTCCTCATCACTTTAAGACCACCACCAGAGAGATTAGAAACCAATTAATTGAAAGGGATATACATCGTGATACGCGCACCATACAGCGCAATCTCAATATATTAGTGGATCTTAACTTGATTGAAAAAGATGACCGCAGCAAACCTTATGGTTATCAAAACAGATTACACCACCACACCATACCACCAAGAGACGCACTTATCTTTCAGTTAGCGAATGAGCATTTAATTCACCTAACACCAGCGAGTCTTTTAAAGGCATTACAGAATCGATTTGAAGATGCTCGACGCTCCCTGTCTTCAATAGCGAGTACCACTAAAGAAAGACAATGGCTTAAAAAGATAAGCAGTCAATTACCACGCCAAACCCATGAGGATAACTTTCAAAAAATAAACACGGCTCTTTATCACAATCACTGGCTTACCTTGCATCTGTATGAAACCGCAGCCTTGTATGTCATGCCGCTAGGATTAATTCACCACCACTCACAAATTGAATTAGTCATAGGGCAATACATCAATGAGCAATTAGAAACTCAAGTCATAGCCATTGAACACATCAACACCGTGAGCGTATCAACGTTCACCTTTGAATACCCATCCACCTTCAATGTGAAAACGCATTGGAAAAATAATATAACCAATACCATTAAGGAAGAAACACCATGAAAAAGACACTTATCACACTGGCACTAATCGCAAGTACCTTTACAACTCAAGCATTAGCTGAGTCTGCACCTATGGATATTTCAGTAGAAACACTTCCAGCTCAACACAACATTAAAGTAACGGCTCTTGCTAATAATCTAAAGGTGACAGGTATTGTAATGAACCGTGGTAACTGTGACGTGAAGCTGGCTCAAACACGCTTGCAACTAATCCAAAACAAACCACGCCCTCGTTACCCTGTTGCACTGAATTATGGACAAAGCACTAATGCTTACGCATTAACGTATCAATGTGACGTTCGTGAAATTACTGTTCAAAGTAATCAAGGTGATTGGACGTGGACATTTAACTAATTCAAACTATCACCAAAAAACCAACGGCACACTTCAAAGGAGGTGTGCTGTTTTATTTTCAATTGGAGTTATTCATCATGTCATTTGCCGTTTTAATTCTTTTCGCATTATTCATAAATCAGATTAACAATTTACCAATAACAAAAGGGGCATTTAGCCTAAAGGCAACATTCTGGGGATTTGGGGTTCTAGGTAGCGTATTGCTGTATGGGATTAGTATTTGGTTCTTCATGGATAAACTCAATACAAGTACCTTAGAGTATCAAGTTAATTCGGCACTCACTACGGTACTGTCTGTTTGGCCTGTTTATGCTTACGTTACTTTACGTGGCATTTGGAATGCATCAAAAGACTCAGGAGTATTGGCAAAATTAGTGGCTCGTTATTTTTCAATTTTCTTTGTATCAATAATCATAGGCTGTGCACTAATCCTTAAGTTTCAATACGCAGCAGCATTAATCATTATTCTTATTATGAGAAAACAGAGAGCTAAAAAGCTCCCTGCCTAGATATCAACGAGAGGAGGTTTAGCTCCTCTTTTTTTTAGTTATATGTCAATCTAAATGACTCAGAACTACACTGCGTTGCTGCCATACCTTCTGCATCATTATTACCTTGAACATAACAGTAACCCCCATCTTGCGCTGATTTAAGGTAGCTGTAGTCACATCCATTAGAGCCGCACAGATTAGAGTAAGAAATTCGATAAGTAACATCATCAAGCATGACAACACTAATATGCCCTGTCATTGCTGCGTCAGTATTCGTGGTGTTCAGATACGTTTCTAACTCGATGGTATTCAAATCCATCCCACCTACTTGAGCGTTAGATTGTGGCTGGTAGCTATATGAGTCATTATCATCAAAGTACCCATCACCATGTAATGCAATAGCCGCAGACGCTATTAGGTTACAAACTAACGATAAAACGATTAGCCCTATTGTCCACTTCCATTGCTTACCCATACGGTCATGAATATAACAAGGGGCAAATAACCACCACCAAGACCAGCCAGTGTAACTGGCTGACTTCTTAAATCGCCATAAGTCTTCTGCCCATGCAGTAAGGATAATTAATAACGAAATTACAGCCATACCCGATGTTGACCATAACCCAAATGCTTGCCTACTACTTCCCTCAATCAAATAAGATACAAGATACGTTGCAATGGCTGCAAAGGTAGGCGCATAGATAAAACGCCAAATACCCCCAAGCTTAGTACTAAAACTTTCTTCATTAGACTTAGGGGTTAGCACTGTTTGTAACGGTGGTGGTACATCATTGTTGCTTAGTGGTGGTGGCACATCTTCTAGGTATTGAGCTAATTCACTTTCTTCTAGTGTTACCCATTCTGTCATTCCTTTTTTCCATACTTGAGTTCCTTGATGAATAACCCCTTGAGTAATCAATTCAATTATCTCAGTGGTGGATATACTCCCTTCCCTTTTACCTTTCGATTCATAGAACCATATTGCTTGTTCACTCATTTTATTTACCTAACGTAATAACAATAAAAGAGAAACGTACAATCCGTAGGGGCATTAAGTGTCTCATACCGTATTAGTAATATGAGTAATGATTTGTTTTGTGATAAGTAACGCAGAAACAAAGTGATATGGGACTAAGGAAGATCGCTACGCTTCCTAATGATTTAGATAATATATTATTAACTAAAAGCCCTTTTTACGACGATACGAGGACTAGCACCAAATGACCGTACTCTAGATGAAATGACTTTGGTTTGTCTCTTACACAAGTAACTGGCTCTATACATTAAGCTATCTAGCTGGTCTTCATAATAAGGTGACTTACCATCAATGTAATAACTACCATTCTTAGGGAAGTGTACTAATCCTGATTCACTCGCTACCGCTTCACCTAATGCACTAAACCACGCTTGCTGTATTCGATTCGCTAATGTTCCTACTACACGATAATGGCCTAATAAGTGATAAGCGTCTTTGTTAAACAGCAATAGTAAATGGTAGTGCTCTAGTTCGTTCTCTGTGCCTATTTCTCTCGCCCATACATAACGTAGGGTATTAGGGTAAATACGAGTACCTAGCTTGCTACGCTTTGATTCATAGGCTTTGAGTTGTGCTTTAAGTGAACTAATAAAACGAGTCATTAATCTAGACTGATTGATTAGCTCATTATCTGGTAAGTGTAAATCTACTCTTAATGCAAAGACTCTTGTGTAGTCGTCTAGCATATCCTGAACAGTATTATCTAAAGTAGTTAGGTATTGATAATTTAAGCCTTCGCCTTGGTTATACAGTGAGTATGGATATGATTGATTAGTCATGTTGTTATTCCTTCAAAGTTAGTCTCAAAGGAATAGTTGAATAGATTATTTTTTATTGGTGATAAGGAGTAACGTTAATCAAATGAGTAATGAGTATGTGTTGGTTAGGATTACTAATGAGGTATCAGTAGGTAGTATGGTTAGTGTGTATTACTAAAGAACAATGGTATTTATGAGAGAGTATGTATAGTTAAGAGAATACTGTAATAAAGAATATATATAATATTATATCCAACACTACACGAATGTTGTTACTTAAAGGATGTTAAGGGCATTAATCAAAAACACCCTAGACATTCACAGGATAGTAGAAATGAATTTACTCTGACGTTAGGTGCACTTCCATGTGGTCAAATTAATCCTACAGTCATACTTTCTAGCTTCTTTTTTTGATACTAATGCTAATATTGAATAAATCCGATACCCTTCAGTATCTCTCAGGCTTACCACTAGGTCATAAGAGTTACGGTTTATTCCATTCATCACAATAGTGCCGAAACCAATAGCAATATTCTTTATTTCATTATTTTCATATTTAGGATGAGAAATCAGTAAATGCTTAACCTTAACGGCTATCGCTATCGAATGAGTAAGTAAGAATTCGATTAAGTAATGTGCCTCTATAATAAGATCATCTTTAATCTCAGCCCCCCCAAAGCAGAATTTATTAAAAGAATCATTTGTCACAAGTACCTCTTCTAAGTATCGTGTTTTTTCTTCTTTATCTTTAGGTTTTCTAACATCATAAATATATTTCATAGAAAAAAGACTTCTAGCAGTTAAGAATGCTTTCATTCTTGGATCATCTAGAAATTGGCAATCTGCTACTGTTAAATCATCTAATTCACCCCAATATTGTTTAAGAATAATTGAAATAAGACATTCACACTTATTGATGAGGATTCGAGTTATATCCATATATCGATCTGCATCATCACCAAACAGATGTAGCAAACTCTTGCGTTCACCATCTTTTAATTTTTTAATAAATGGAATAACTTGCTGCATGTCCCTAGTCATCAACTTAACATCATATAGCACCGAGTTACTTTCAATCTCGATTTCTTTTTCTACTATTTCCCCCTTCCCTTGTAACTTACCTATATTCAATACGTAGTTATTTGATACTTTCCCAAATAATTTACGCCCTGTTCCCCCTCTACTGTCCACAAGAATGTACTTAACTTTATTTAAAGTTTTTAACTGAGATTTTAAACGGTCAGCAGATATCCCACCCATCATTTTTCTAATTTTGGTTTTACTCACCCCCTCAACGGAACCAGAAGAATCAGAGTGGATTAATAGAATAATTAAGAGCAAGAGATTTGACACGCTCAAGTCACATTCATTTTTCACACCATCTACCGTAGACTTCCTTGTTAACAAATCAACAACTGTAAAACGATGAACATTGCCATACTGTCCGTTATCAAAATCAGAACTAAACTTACTTAACGAGACTGAATCAAACTCACAACACCGTACTTTTGACCGTCTTATTTTGGCTAATTTATTTTTAGGTAACGACAAAAATTTCGATACTTCCGAACAAACAGTTCTTGTCACTCCATACTTACTAACAAGCTGTTCTACTGAAATGTCTATTTCTTTGCTTTCCATGCTGTACTCATAGAGCAAGCACAGCAACAAAAAACGCCCTTCAGGGCTAAGCCCTTCCGTTTCAGCCAATATATAACCAATCAAATTACAATTAAAATCCATACATACACCCTGTCAAACCTAAATAATCAAGTACTAGTTTTAATAGATACTAGTTAACATGGAAGGCTTGTATAATACCTAAAATAAGTTTTTTAAAAAGGGATATACAACAATGAACAACACGCTAACTGACTTTGATTGGAACGATAAAGGTGATAGAGCATGGTTAACAGAGTACTTCCTAGACAGTACTCGAAAGCTAAAATCTGATATTTCAATACCTAACATAAAAGGAACTAGAGAAGCAAAATCACAAGAACTGTTTGAGCTGTTTTTTGAGAAACTTCAAGGTGGCACTGAACACGATAAGAAGATCAGAAAAAATGTAATGTCTGCTTGGAGGAAGAAACTTAAACAACGTAAAAATCACAAACAGATTAACATAGAACTAACAAGTGACGAGTATGATAAGTTAATCTCTCTAAAAGATCTTAAAGAACTTGAAGGTAAAAAAGCCACAATCAAAGATACAATTCTTGATTTAATTTACAATGAATATGGTGAACATCAAGATATAAGACAGGAATTAGAGAAAGAACTCCGAAAAGAAATAACACAAGAAATGAGAAAGAAAGCACGAGCAGAAGTGCCAAAAAGAAGTGTTAAATCACCTGTAGAAATAGAGTCTATTTCTAATAATCATCAAGCAGAACAAATCGAAGATAAGGCACAAGTAGAAAGCCAGATAATTGCAAAGATAGAGGCTCTTAACAATGACACTAACGCTAGGTTTGAGAAGTTAGAGTCTATGCTATCTGGCCTTATCATACCTCAAGAGCAACATAATATAGATGCTCCATTAAAATTAGAACTCGTAACAAAGACATTTACTGAGTCTAATGCTAACACTGTAATTGATGCTATAAATAGAATACATAAAACAATCAAATATAATAAAATAGACCCTAAATCTCACACAGTATTATCAAGCTGGATTAAAAAAAATGAAATTGACGTATCTGAAGAAGAGGCATTACATGCAAAAAAATGGCATACTGAATGGGTAAATAAATCGCAAGAAACAAAAAATAAATGCAATATTATTGATGAGTTAAAAAACATCAACGCACCAGAATCGGTTAAAGCAATAATAATTACTCATGCCACTAATATTTACAATGAGTTATTAAAGTTCTATCTACAAACAGATGTTCAAATATGCAACATTGCAAATGAATGGGAAAATATCGAATCTCTTATTCATAAAAGTAAAGGGGATAAATGGCTTAAACCGTTAAGCACAATGAATAATCATTTCAAGCAATTAATGACTTCATATTTCAATACCATTGATGTTTCCACAGAAATAGAATCATATGGTGCATTCTCCACAGGAAGTATTTCCATTACACTTACAGATTATCATATCCTCGCTTTAGTTCCATGGTCTCTAAGTACAATAGGACTGACTTCCTGTGATTTATCTAATACTCTTTCAATAACGAACTCTAAGCACTCAGCGTTAACTGAAGTAGATAAAGTAGTACGAGATATAATGAAGAAAAGTGAAAAAGTGAAAACAAATGATATTCAAATTCTAACAGCCAATGATGAATTAATTAACATTGGTATTTCAATGTTTGAGCCAGAGTCATATTTCCTGTATATAGATCCAGCAATAGATTCTAAGATGAATTAGACCTTATAACACCTACAATTAGATATCGATAATCACAAATAAGGTAACAAAAACACCTGATGTATTCCAAAACGTATTCCAAAAATAAAATCAATACGACTTATCATTTATAAAACAAAATGATACAACATAAAATCAGATGACCCCAGCCCACCAAACGTTTGGAAAAGCCCAACTTCGAAAGAGGTTGGGCTTTTTTGTGTCATAAGACCTTCAACCTGCTCGACTTGCTTATTCATGATTTATCCTCAGAGCCAAACCAAAATTCTAAATCATCGGTATCATCTTGCAGATCGCTTTTATTTAGGTCAACAGAACTTTCAGACACTTGATTAGAAGGAGTTTTGGTACCTTTAGGTGTAATAGATAGTTCTAAGTCTAGTCCTTCTAAGACCCTGAGCAAGGTTGACAGCTTTACATCGCTACCAGCTTCAATACGCTGATACTGCTGTTGCTTCATGCCAATCCGCATGTACATATCTTTTTGCTCGATACCCAGTTCTTTGCGTTGCTCAATCAGCAATTTTGAAATTTCAACAATACTCTTCATCATTTACTCCAGTCGACGCTGATATTACGACAAAATTATATACAACACTTTAGTTGTAACCCAAAGAGATAACAACTTATAAGTTGTAATATTTAATAAAAACAACCTTAAAGTTGTTTTTATTAATATGGAACGAAGGGGGCTTATAAAGGGGTGCAAAGTTGATTGGGCTTTGTATTAATAATAAAGCTTTTTAATCAATTAACACCAATGAATCTAAAATACCTTTGCCGCTGTGGATCCCACCTTCGTTTTCACTGGCAGGTTTACTGCGAATTAAATACCCTGCATAACCTTCAAATTCGGTCACTGGTTTACCCTTGTAATACGCTGTAAATAAGCCAATTTCACTCACCAAATCATCCACCATAGTTTGTTCACCATCACGAACGGCAATGGTTGGCGTATCACGCTCATGTGGATATAAGCGTTGCATTAACGCCCAAGCATCATATTCTTCTGGTGCTAAGTGATTTAATTTTTCCGCTATATCCTGACCAAAAATACAATGCCCACCACCTTCTCCTTGGTTTTTTAATACCCACTCATTTTGAATCGCTTCTGTTTCAAACCATTTAATCGTTTCAACATTAATGGGTTTCATCTCTGCCAAAACACTCTTCACCATTTTTGCCTCTTCAAGGCTTAGACCCCACCGTGCATATTCACTTTCTGGCATCATGGTTAATAGCATTTGCATTGTTTTACTGGTCGCTAATTGCTGACTGATGGTGGCATTCACGGCGACATGATGCTGCTCGATAAACAATCTAATTTGACTTAATGTATGGCAGCACACAGGCTCATTTAATTCCGGTGCGAAATAATCTTCATATTGATAACCCGCTCTTAAATACACAACATCAATGGCACCGACATTTTCTAATAGTAAGCGCTTATTCTCACCACTAGAAAGTTGAGTACTTAACTGCTCAAAGGTGCGTCTTACTGTGCGTATTCCTTGTTTCTGCAGTTCAACTTCAAGTAAATGTTGGTCATAAACGTTATCTTCATTCTTTTGAACCACCATTAAAAACGTAGGTTTACCTTGGTCTGAAAAATCCGTTTTAATCGCTTTCGCAGTAGTTGCAATACCATAGGCCAATTGCTCCAAACCATGATTATCCGCTGGTACCGCGGAGCTGTCTTCAATCCATTGATTATAAGTATCAGGCCATTGATTTTTCATAAATGAGTGAAACTCTGCAGCACGTTGACCAAACGGCCCCATTCCTGCTGCGATGCCATTAAATTCAATGACTTTTGCGCCGTGCTGACGGTCATCCATAAAATCAGTTCGCATCAATAATAATGGCTTACGCTCGGCAATTAGTTTATTACCTGCATCACCATGCAATTGTTGATGTCGTGACATTAATAAACCAAAGAAAGGATCGGCTTTTGCCATATTGCTTAATGACGTTTGTAGGAAATCATGATCTTCAGAGACATTATGAATAAGCTTAGTTATCAATGGGGTCACTGCTAATAAATGATTATACACTTCGCGCTCAATACTCATTGGGGCGATACTAAATGGACAGTGTCGTGCTGTATTATCTGCTTGTCGAAAAGCCACACCGTTCATAATCGTCCACTCACAAGCGTCTTCAATAATTTGTTGAGAAACTAATCGTTTATTGTCTATATTCATTTTTATGACTCTTAAACTCAAGAATAAAGCCTCTTTATTAGCAATAAGATCATCATGTTCCTTTTGCTGGTCTGGCTCACTTTTACTATTAAATGACTCTATCTATTGAAGGTGTATTTCTTAAAAAATGCGAAAAATAAATAACTCGCTGATACCTGATTGTAATCGATAATCTCTTATATAAGCAAAAAGCCCAATATCACAAATGACATTGAGCTTTATAGTGTCTTTAATCCATTCATCAATGAGCGAATATTTTAAAATAAATAGAACTATTTATCCGATCTCTAATACCGCAGAAGCTATCGCAAAATAAATTAATACCCCTGAAATATCAGCAATAGAGGTTATCATTGGGGCACTAGCAGAAGCGGGATCTAAATTGAGTTTATGTAAACCAAAAGGAAGTATAGTGCCAATTAAGCTACCTATAAGCACAATCGCTATCATGCTTAAGCCAACGACCATCGCTATTTCATAGCCACCGCGATATAAACCTAAAAGGTAAACAGCGGCAGCCATACTCAAACCAAGTCCTAGAGCGACAAAGACTTCTCTGCCAAGCATTTTACCCCAGTCATTTGGTTTTACATCACCGGTAGCTAACGCTCGAACCATTAAGGTTGCAGATTGAGAGCCGGCATTACCACCGCTATCAATTAATAAAGGTAAGAAAAAAACCAACGCGACATAAGAGGTAATAATTTCTTCAAAGTAAGCAATACCCGCCCCTGAAAATACATTACCAAAAACAAGCAGCACTAACCAAAATACACGTTTCTTATAAAGCACGCCAATTGATGCATTTTTTATGCTGATACTAATGTCTTCAACACCAGAACCTTTATGCATGTTGTCTGATGTTTCAATATGTTCTGTGTCTGTTTTTTGTTGTACGAATTCCATAATACGTCTCCAGATCTGAAGACATATCACCCTCAGATCATCATGTAGAAAAAGAGTTAAACCACCAACTTGGGGGTTCCTGTTTACTGGTGTTCATGATGTGCTTCCTTGTATAAACAAGATGGGTTAATGGATAGCAGTAAAACTGCATTCAAAGACGGGCGGACTTTACCCAATAACAGCAAAAGATACCATTACGGTGTGTAAGGAGGTATTGCAAATAGGCCCTTCATTTACATTCAGAAATATGTCATGAGAAAAAGGTTATTTCCTGTTAAATAATAAGCGTTCAATACGTCCCACCTCATAAATGAGAACGCAATCGATACCTCCATTTGCGAAATAAGAGTTGAGCAATTACTCTATAAACATAATTACTCAAAAAGAGTTAACTCTTATGAAGTTTCTTTCACGTCTATTCCTATTAATAACAGCGACAGCTTCTCTTCCTAGTTTGGCTGCACTAGATGAGCATCCCATTATCTTGATTCATGGTTTTCAAGCTGGTCAACTTCAAACCAAGCCCGATCATGATGCGGTTATTGCTGATGGAAAAACCTACTGGCAAGATTTTTGGCTAGCCAAAGCCGATGAGCGTATCGACTGGCCTTCGCACGAACGTGTCGCAGGAAAGATCTCAAGCGATTATGTGTGGCCAAAATTAAAAGCTCTTTCTGAAAATAACACCTGTCAAAATGGCTGTATTTTAGTCACTCATTCTACTGGGGATCTGGTTGCTCGTTATCTATTAGACAATCAAGAAAACTGGCTCATCAATGCAGGGTTAACGCCGCTTAATATTATTGCGACCTTCGACTTTGCCGGTGCAGGTGGTGGCTCTGAGCTAGGCGATATGGCGATTAATATTTCAGAAGGCAGTGGCGTATTAAATGCCCCCTTAAAATATGCAATGTCATTATGGTTAGGTGAAACACCTAGTGTAGGAAATACCGGCGTACTTAATGATTTAAAAGTTACCAATGCACGTCAATTAGCCCCTTTACCTGATAACCGAATTCCTCGCATTCGCTTTGTCGGTAAAGGCAGTGACTATTTTGGATCAACCAGTGGATTTTTACCGGGTAAAGATGATGGCGTGGTATCAAGCCATTCTTCTTGTGGTTCAAGTCAATCTGGCTCATTTACAAGTTGCTCAACAACTCTCGCTTTTGATGGAAAAATAGAAAACCAACCACAAGCGGTGACTAATTTTATGCCTTATCATTACCCACTATTAATGGGGGATAATTACAGCCATAGCGGATTAATTGGCACAAAACATCAAGGTAAAGTAACGGCCGTAAGCCAAGAAAAAACATTGCTCGATGGTACAATCATTAAAGTAAGTACGACAGATTCTACTTATTGGTTAAGCGGCAATACATATCGTTACGTTGATAACTCAAAAAATGAAAGCATGTCTGAACTGGTTAGTGATTTATTGTGATGAATAAAAACGCTTTATTTATTGGTGCGCTGCTGGTGACTTCAGCGGCGACCTTTCATTGGATAATGCAGGATAGCACCGCCCAAACGATGGTAGGAGAGCATTCTTCAGTAAAAACTCACCAAAAAATAAAAGCAGCTTCAGAAAAGCAATTAAAAAAAGAAGTCGTGCAAACAAAAACAGACCTTATCTCTCTACAAGAACAAGATGAGGCACTGAAGGCTTTACCGCAAGAACTAACCAAACAGTTTGGCTTATTATCTAAAGCTTACGCCGCTGATATGATTTATCCTTCTTACTCAACGCCACTGCTTTCTAACGATAAAAGTTATCTTGAGCCCAATCACTTCAGTGAAGTTAAGATCCCCGTATTAGATGGGGCTCATAAAGCTTCCCTCTCTTTGGATAAATATCGATTTTCTTACCCTGAGCCTATTACCGTCACTCTCAATTCAGATCTCGCGGTTGATCATATCGAGTATGAGTTATTAGACCCAGAAACTCGAAAATCCCTCACAACTCAATATACACAAGAGTTAACTACTGAGTTTTCACCTCAAAAAGAGTGGCCTCAAGAGGTTAGAATTAAAGCGGTAATCTCTTTTGTTGATGGAAAGGACACTCTGACTACCGATATTCAATTTTCAAATCCAGTGGCTTATGTTAACTCAATAGAGCCGCCTTACTCTGCGGGAAGCGATATGATATTACCGCTTAACGTTGAAGTGAAAGAGTCCGGTAACTACCGAATTAGAGCCAATTTATTTCAAACCAATGGAAAGCCGATTGCTTCTTTGAACAATAAAGAAAAACTCTCTCAAGGTGATGCTGTATTTGAACTAAAAGCACACAGTTCAGTACTTAAAAATGATGTGACAGAGTTTGAACTACGAAATATCACGGTTGAAAAAATGTCTGATTTTCCAGGAGAGAAAACGCGTTATGGCACAAGTCGGAAAACCGTATTTACTATTTCATCTTTTGATATTTCAAGTTTAAGTGATGAGCCCTATCAAATGTCAGAACAAGAAAAAGAACGCCTGCGATTTTTAAATGATATTGCTCAGCAATAAAACGAAAAAAGCCCGTTATTCTTTAATGAAAAGAATAACGGGCTCATGCATTTTTTACTTATAGTAGAGTATTATTGCTTGTTTTTCTTCCCGTAATTAAGCGACTTTTTCTGCTTTTACCGTGATTTCTGGCGTATTGAAATGTTCTTGTGATGCGATAAGTTGCAGTTCATACGCACCACGATTGAAGGTTTCTTGCATTACCGAATCAACCGCAGCATTAGTACGTTCAAACGCATCAATTGGAGAGTAACCCGCCATTAAGTTGGCAAGCATTACGCCACTAATTAAATCCCCTGCCCCTACTGGCTGACGCTTAGCATCAAAGTCATATAAAGGACGAGAAACGTGGTAGCTACCTTCTTTGGTGGTTAATAGCATTTCAAAGCGATCTTTTTTAATACCCGCACGACTCAAGTGTTTTACCACCACCATCTTAACGCCCTGCTCAAGCAGTTGATTATTCGCTTCAATCACTTGCTCTAAGGTGCTGATCGTCATACCGGTTAAACTTTCTAACTCTAATAAGTTAGGCGCAATAATATCTGCTGATGCAAGTGCGGACTCTTTAAAGAAAGTGGTCACTTCTGGTGCAACAATGCAGCCTTTCTCAGGATGACCCATTACTGGATCACAGAAGTAAATTGCGTTTGGATTGTCTTTTTTTATTTTCTGAACCGCTGTGATGATCTCTTGACCTTGCGCTGCTGATCCTAAGTAACCACTTAACACCGCATCACAAACATGAGTTGCTTCAATCGCTGATAGACCATCAACCAATTCTGAAATGTGGCCAGCAGGCATGGCGATGCCTTTCCAACCTTGTTGATATTGTGTGTGATTTGAAAACTGTACCGTATTAATAGGCCATACTTCCATTCCCATTCTTCGCATTGGAAAAACCGCAGCACTGTTGCCTGCACAACCAAATACCACATGAGACTGAATGGAAAGAATACGTTTCATAACATCACCATAATTTTAAATAGAGTAAGGGCTTCCGTGCCCTAAAATAAACGATATTCCTTCAAAACCCTAGGGCTTAATCTTCTTTTAGAACTTTCACTGTGTAACTGCCATCTTTTTGAGCATATACACCGTGAATATCCGTTTCAAAGCCTGGGTAATGTGCGCCGATAGCACATAGCATTTCTAAGAAATCAAGTACTGGACGAGACTCAGCCGTTACCATTTCACCTGGAAGTACTAGTGGAACCCCTGGTGGGTAAGGAAGGATCATATTGGCACTTACACGATTAACCATTTCTTCCAGTTTCACTTCCTCCACATTACCGCGTAGCTCTTCTTGCCATGCTGCGTGTGGGGTTACTTTAAGCTCAGGTAATACGTCAAACGCTTTGAACATTAGCTCTGGTAAACGGTATTGACGAGTTAAGTCATGAATGCCTTGTGCCAGCTCTTGAACTCGCATGCCTTCGTAGAAACTTGGATCTTCGTTGTACAGTGAAGGAAGGAAGTTTTTCACTGTTAAGTTTAGATCAAAGCCACGTTTAAAGTCAGTTAATGCACGCAGTAATTGCATTGCTTTTGATTTATCAATACCGATAGAGAATAGGAACAATAGGTTATATGGACCCGTTTTCTCTACTACGATACCGTGTTCATCTAAGTATTTAGCAACGATTGATGCAGGAATACCTGTCTCGCTCATTTCGCTATTTTCGTTCATTCCTGGAGTTAATAGCGTTACTTTGATTGGATCAAGGTACATGTGATCATCATCGATGTCTTTGAAACCGTGCCATGTATCTTTTGGATCCAGTTTCCAACATTCTGTTGTATCGATGTTTTCTGGTTGCCATACATCAAAGAACCAGCTGTCACTTTCACTTTGTAGACGTTTGATCTCTTTACGGAAACGAATCGCACGATCAATTGAATCTTGGATTAGTTTCTTACCTGTATTACCACGCATCATTGCCGCAGCGGTTTCAGTTGATGCAACAATACCGTATTGAGGTGATGTTGATGTGTGCATCATGAACGCTTCGTTGAATGATTCTTTATCAAATTCACCTTTTACGTGGATCATTGATGCTTGAGAGAACGCAGCCAATAATTTATGAGTTGATTGTGTTTCATAGAACACTTTACCCGGCATTGCTTCGCCACTCATACCACACTTACCTTCATAAATTTTGTTGAAGTTAGTGTAAGGAACCCAAGCACTGTCGAAGTGAATGTATTTAGTATCTAGCGTTTCTTTGATGTATTGAGTGTTGTACAACAGACCATCGTAAGTTGAGTTAGTAATAACTGCATAACCTGGCATGGTTGCGTTTGGTGTTGCTGCTACTTTTTGTTCAATCACTTCACGAGTGAATTCACTTTGTGGAATGCCACCTAAAATACCGTAAGCGTTACGCGTTGGGCGGAAATAGATAGGCGTAACATCACTCATCATCATCATGTGAGTTAGAGATTTGTGACAGTTACGGTCAACAAGTACTGTGCTTCCTGCAGGTGCTGAGTACATACCTACAATTTTGTTTGATGTAGAAGTACCGTTAGTTACGATGTAAGAGCTGTCTGCATTAAAGGTACGAGCGATGTACTCTTCAGCTTCTTTATGAGGACCTGAGTGATCAAGTAATGAACCTAGTTCAGGCATTGAGATTGATACATCCGCTTTAAATGCGTTTGGACCGTAGAAATCATAGAAGATGCTGCCAGCAGGACTTTTTTGGAAAGCCGTGCCGCCCATGTGACCCGGAGTACAGAAGGTATATTTGCCTTCTTCTACGTATTTGAATAATGCCTTAGTAAAAGGAGGCATGATTTGGTCTTTGTATTCTTCTGTCGCTTGATTGATTTTCAGTGCGATGTCGTCAGCCATATCTAGGGCATATTCGAAGAAATGTAGATTTAGACGTAAATCAGTTAATGAAATATCTAATGTTGAATGTTGGTTTGCAAATGCATATAGCGGCAATTTTTCATTCAACGTATTAATTTCAGTACATAGGTCTAGTGAGTACTTATCCCAATCGAATAACACACCACAAATACGTGGGTTCATTTCAATCATTTTATATAGATCTTGTGCATCTACTGGGTAAACCACTTTATAGCCTGCTTTTTCTAAAGAAGCATGCAATTCGCGAACTGGCTCTTCTTTAAAGAAAACACCTGAGTGATTTAGGATAGCAAAAATATTCATTTTATATCTCCAAGACGAAACAAGGCGCTCCCCATCTTTTTGATGGTGAGGTAGTGGAGCGCCTGAGGGTAAAATTATTAAGTTGGTAGCGTTAAGTGTTTACGCTATCGAGTGACATTAATGGGCAGCAGCTTCAGTGCTTACGTGTTGCTCTGATTGTTTCAGACCCATTTTTTTTGCGTAGAACATAAGGATGACAAGTGACACGATAAAGGTTGCAGTTAGTGTTGCACCCTCTGCACCAGCCAGTGCAATCATGCAGAATACACAAGCAATACCAGAGAAGAACATGGTAAAGCCGCTGCGTGTTGTCATACCTTCGAATCGAATTAAGTTAATGCTTGAGTAGAAGTAAGGAAGCATTGTTAGTAGTACAGCATCAGTCGTTAACTGATTAAATAAATCCGCAGTGTGAGCTGATTGAGAACTGAACACAGTTAACGCAATCATTAGTGCTGTCATTTTAAGTGATGCTAAGACTAAGCCTTTTTTAGCAACACCGTTTTTATCAGTTTCACCGTAGATTTTAGGGAAGTTACCATCGTGAGCGGCACGTTTACCTGCTTCACCAACTAACATCATCCAAGAACCCAGTGATGTGAAACATGCTAGGGCTGTAAATGCCGCAACAAATGGGGCTGACCAACTACCGAAAATCTCAGTGGTTGCTAGAGCAAATGGCGCACCTGATGCTGCAACTTCTGCTGCTGGGAACATGCCACTGATTACTTGAGTTGATAGGATATAAATCACACCCGCAATCGCTGTACCTAACATTGTTGCTAGAGGAACGGTGCGTTTTGGATTTTTTACCATACCAGATGATACCGCTGCTGATTCAACACCAACAAAAGACCATAAACAGATAAGCACAGCACTGATAATAGCGTGGCTACTTGTGCCTGAAGATACATTCCAGTTTTGGTTATATAAAGCAGGATCAAAGTGAGTCCAACCCACAAGACCAGTCCCCACAACAGGAATAAGGATAAGACCTAAACCTAAAGTACAAAGACGACTTACCCAGCTACCACCTAGTAAGTTAACTAAGGTAAATAACCATACTGATGCAATCGTCGCGGCAGCTGCAGGGATAGGGTCATTCAAAGCAGGGAAGAAAACAGATAGGTAAGAAACGCCAGTAATAGCAATGGCTAAGTTACCAATCCAGTTTGCGTGGTAGTAAAGGACACCGGTTTGGAAACCAAATACAGGAGAGACTTCACCTGCATAAGCAATTGGGCCACCTTCTTGAGGGTTTTTCGTTGCTAAGCGGGCAAAAACAAACGCCAAACTTAATGCACCCACTAAACAGATAATCCAACTAAAGATGGATACTGAGCCAACTGCCGCTAATGAAGAAGGTAATAGTGCAATACCACTCCCCATCATGTTGCCGGCAACAACACCCGTACAGGCAATTAAGCCAATTTTTTTTGTATTCGATTCCATAACATCTCCAGGGATTATCGAATGGGCTCTATTATTTAGCCCGTGATGCGAAATTTTATTTAAGAGGGCGAGATGTTATTTAGACGGAGCATGCAAACTCTGTTGGGGTAAATACACAACATCCCGCTCGAATGTTGAGATGAAGATTACGCCCAATGAATCGAAAAAAAATAAGGATAAAATTATCAATAAAATAATGATAAAAAAATAAAGAAGAAAACTGATAAGCGAAGATGGCCAAAATTAAATTACGATTACTTTCAATAAGTTAAAATTTCAACTTTAGATTTAATTAAAAAAAACAAAAAATATAAACCTCTAATATTGATAAGAATAAGGGTTTATTTATGACCTTTATCTCTTCGTTATAAAAATACTAACCAACTAAAGACCCGTTTTTTTTCATGGTTAATTGAGTGAGAAAATTTCAATGAAAAAATTGTAAATATTTATCGCCACACGTAAAAAAAGTACGACATATTGTTTCATTATGATTGACTAGCTAAAGTCGACTGAACTATATTAATCGCCGCAAATCCTTAGCAAACGATATTTTATACAACTTTATAACAAAGTTACTTATATTTCTTAAAGATTGGCATTTCGTTATCCATTGTTTAGGAAAAATAAATTAACGATTAATAATAAGGAAATTTCATGACAAACACAGATTCAACGCTAATTGAGTCAATGAACGAGGCGTTAATGTCTGTCATTGGCACTATCAATGGCCTTCTTTGGGGACAAGTCCTCGTTTATCTTCTTGTTGGTGTCGGCATCTACTTCACGGTACGTCTTGGCTTTATTCAACTACGCCAGCTTGGTCACTCAGTTAAAATCTTACGCAGCGGTCAAGAGATCGACAGCGGAATCAGCTCTTATCAAGTATTTTGCACCTCTATGGCAGCTCGCGTGGGAACGGGTAACATGGCAGGTGTGGCAGTCGCTTTAACCGTTGGTGGCCCTGGTGCTATCTTCTGGATGTGGGTTATCGCTCTATTTGGTATGGCGACAGCATTCATTGAATCGACACTGGCTCAAGTATACAAAGTGAAAGACGTTGACGGTCAATACCGCGGCGGCCCTGCTTACTACATGGAAAAAGGCCTTGGTCAACGCTGGATGGGGACACTTTTCTCTATCTTCTTAATCATCGCTTTTGGTTTAGTGTTCAACGCGGTTCAAGCAAACACAATCACCGATGCTCTGAATCACTCATTTGGTTTTGATAAAACTATCATGGGTGTGGTAATTGTTGCGGTTTCTGGCTTCTTTATCATGGGTGGTTTACGTCGTGTTGCTAGCGCATCATCGAAAATCGTTCCTGTAATGGCAATTGGTTACCTTGCGATTGCACTAATTATTGTAGTGATGAACATTACTGAAGTTCCTGCAGTATTAACGCTTATCGTTAAGAGTGCATTCGGCTGGCAAGAAGCGGCGGCAGGTGGTGTTGCATACACTATCGCTCAAGCAATGCAATCTGGTATCGCTCGTGGTCTATTCTCAAACGAAGCGGGTATGGGTTCTGCTGCTAATATCGCAGCAAGTGCAACACCAAACCCTAACCACCCTGCATCACAAGGTTTTGTGCAAATGCTAGGTGTTTTTGTTGATACGTTAGTTATCTGTACTGCTTCTGCTGCGATGATTATGCTTTCTGGCGTAATGGACCAGCCAGATGCTGCTACGGGTATCAGCCTTCTTCAGCAAGCACTAACTAACGAGTTAGGCGGCTGGACAAGCTACTTTATGGCACTAGCTATTCTTCTGTTCTGTTTCACTTCTATCATTGCAAACTACAGCTATGCTGAAACAAACGTAATGTTCTTGAACGGTAACTCTAAGAAGGGCTTATTTGGCTTCCGTCTGTGTGTGCTAGCAATGGTTATGTTCGGCTCAGTAGCTTCTCTGCCTGTCGTATGGAACCTAGCTGATGCTTCTATGGGTATGATGGCGCTAATCAACATTGTTGCTTTAGTTCTACTGTCTAAACTAGCAATCAAAGTTATCAAGGATTACGAAGTTCAACTTAAAGCAGGTAAAACGCCTGAGTTTGATAGAACTAAGTTCCCTGAACTTGATGACCTAGACGGTGCATGGCATCCAAAGAAAAAGAAAGCATAATCTACTTTAGATAACCTACTTTCATAAAAACAAAAAGCCCGCCGAACATAAGTTCGACGGGCTTTTCTTATTTATACCAATCATCCCAGTAAACGAACTTCACTTGGATTAACCGCTCGATACATAAAATAAGCGACGGTCTCTAAGTCACTATAGAACGCAAGATTTTCACTTAACATATAAGTTTCAAGAGACGTATCCATAAAGAAAGCTCTGCTGTATGCATCTCCTGCTTTATCTAAATTCCCATTCAACTCTGCTAACTTCCCTTCTAGTATGTATGAGAATGCGGACTCTCTATGCTTAAATGCCAAGGTTAAATATTCAGCTGCAACCTCTTTGTTATCTTGCTTAATTGCTATCATTGCTAGTGCTTCATAGATACGAGAAGGCAACACCTCTTCATTTAACGTCGAATAACGTAATGCTAGGTCCTGACTTAACTTTTCGATCTTAGTGGTATTATCATCGAGATCCAATTCAGGATTTAACGCAGAGAAAGCATTATAAGCAATGTATAACTCTGAAAGTACATAATCATTATTTGGCTCAGCTAACGAAATTTTCTCTAATAAATCAATCCCTTGTTCAAACTCTGCGGGATCAGACTGATTAATAAAATGATTCGCTCGAATAAGCATTTCAAGTAAGCCATGCTCTTTCGGTAAACCAAGCATCAATCTATCCATCTCGGCTTCTGTTATTTTGACATTAAGCGCGCTCATTAAATCTAAAGAAGACTGACGTAATACATGCTCAAGATTTGCATTAGTCATTAAATATTGACGGCTAAACAGGACTCGATTTGAAGTATTACTGCGATACTCTACATCCAAATACGTTTTATTTTGCTGCTCCTCAACACGAACATTCACCGCTTTCCCAGGCAATATCCCAGTGGTAAAAGTCGTTTTGTTTAATTGAACGCGATAGTCACCAATGCTTGCTAAATCAGCCATTAATTTTTGGCTTATTCCATCAGCGAGAGACTCAGTTTCATTGTTATCATTTCGACTAGTATGAAAGGTAAATTCAATTAAATCAGTATCAATAGCTTTGGTAATATGTGTTGATGTTTGTTGATAGGTCACAGAAAAGATAACGGCTATTAATACAAGAATTAAAAAACCATCAAACGCGAGTAGCTTCCAACGATGTAAGCTATTAAAGCTTTCACCTTGTTTTTTCTTTTCACTATTTACGTGATCTGAAATTGCCGTTACAGAACGAGTAAGTGGCGCAGCGGGAAAAGGCAATACACTCTGCGATTCTGTTTCTTGGTGTTGATGTATGTCTTGCGAATCACCATCTGATGACACTACGTTCTCTAACGGTAATTTTGCACCATCACACGGCTTCCAATATGGGGTATCTTCAAGACGAACCTGATGAGTTTCAGCAACCAGTTTATACCCTCGTTTAGGCACAGTGACTAAATAGCGAGTATTGTCTAATCGACCATCACGTAATATTTTTCGTAGCTCAAATACTGATTGCGTTACGACTTGGTCAGTGACAAATGCACCATCCCAGACGTGCTTAATCAGTTCATCACGACAAAATACTTCCCCGGAATGCTGGGCTAAAAACTGTAATAAGTTGACTAAACGAGGTTCGACTGAGACTTCCCTATCTTGGCGATACAACTTATTTTCTTCAATAACTAGTGTCCAGTCATTAATTTGAAAACAGATCCCGACCATAAGATACTCATAATTAATTAGGTATTAATATAAAACGAGTGAAATAAACGCCTCAAAAATAATAATCTTTAGCGTGATATTTACGTCTATATAAAATGAAAAATTGATTATAGATAACCCTAACTCTCTTTTATATGAGATTTCCCTTTCAAAAATGAAATCTTAGGATCCAAGCAAAGGAGAACGGTAAAAAATAACGCCAATAAATTATAAGATCATGATTTTCAAAATAAAAAAATACCAGTCTATAGAGCCAAACGTTGTATGATTCACTATTGTTTTTTTATCCACTCGATTAACAGTTCGGTTGTTAGTATGAATGAAATTCATCCAATATGAATACAACATAAATAGGATATAAATAGATTAGGAAATCTCAACTCATCATTTTTTATACATTTAAAATAATAAGGATAAATAAAAGCTAAAAAATTATTAATATATCCACCAACTAAGAGAAATGGATCTCCGCATACCTTAAGAAGAAAACAAAAAATAAACGGTTGACCTACAGTTAAGTTGAGGTTTTAAAGTGAACGGACATTAACAAGATAAGTCAATGACAAGGAGTCTCTATGACACGATTTGAACACGCAAATATCACAGTACTCAACATCGATGCCGCTACTGCTTTTTTGCTAAATGCAGCACCCGACTTTCGTATTAAAGTAGATAATACATTTGATGATGGGCGTCGCTGGGCTCATATTGGTAATTCCCACTGCTATTTTGCTCTACAAGAGCCACATGAGATGAATAGTTCGGAAGACACGCGCCATCCATATCAAAACATAGGGATTAATCATATCGGCTTAATCGTTGAAGATTTAGACAAAATCCAAGAGAAACTGCTGGCTTTAGGGTATGAGCAGAATGGAGAGATCATGCGAGAGAAGCATGGCAGACGCTTATATTTTTATGATAAAGCACACTTTGAATGGGAATTAGTCGAATACAGTAGTGATAAAGAAGAAGAACGCTATTTCTATGAGTAAATAATAGGTTATCCGTACTTAAATAAATGCAAAGGAGCTAATGCTGAGATTAGCTCCTCCTTGAGGACGGTTCGGTGTTATGTATTTCGATTAAGAATAAAGTGAGTACTTCCTAACCCTAACATCATGGCAAAAATGAATATAACAACATCACCATTTCCAAGGCCTAAACTTGATACCGCAGGCCCAGGACAAACTCCAGCAATCCCCCAACCTAGACCAAAGATGGCTGCACCTGATAGTAATTTCGCATCAATTTTTTTGCTGGTAGATAAACAAAATTCTTCAGCATTGAGTGGTTTTGCTTTTGATTTAATCAATAGAAAGTACGCAGGCATGAACACCAATAGCGCCCCTCCCATTACAAACATCAAGCTTGGATCCCAGTGACCAGCGACATCTAAAAAGCCAATCACCTTTGCAGGATCAGCCATGCCAGATATTGCCATACCTAAACCAAATAGAAGGCCAGAGATAAGCGCAACTAAACGAAACAATACATTATTCATAACCATCCCTTAGTAAAGTACATGCAATCGAACAAACACAGTTATCGCTGCAACAAACATGAAGACTACAGTGGCAACCATTGAGCGAACGGATAAACGCCCAATACCACAAATACCATGGCCACTTGTGCAACCATTACCTAAACGAGTACCAATACCCACCAGTAAACCTGCAACAATAAGCATACTGATTGAAGTTTGATATTCTTTTGGCACTTCCGCGCCTAAAAAATAAACCCCAACTAAACTACCACTTACCATGCCAATAACAAATAACCATCGCCATGCATAATCGCGTTTTTTCGGTGTCATTAACCCTGTAAGTACACCACTAATACCCGCAATTTTACCGTTAAGTAAAAGCAGTAACGTTGCAGATACACCTAGCAACATACCGCCAAATAAAGAGCTCCATGGAATCGTCATCACTACACCGTTCGGTTATTTATTAAACACATATATTTAGAATACGGTCCAAATTAATATTAGTCAACCCTTAATTAGTAGATGGTAAATTAATTATCACTAAAGTTGTTATTGATAAAAAATTGAAATGAACAAAACACAGCCTCGACACTCAAGAAGGAATAAGGTAGTTTAGGGGTATAGACGTATAGAATGCTACAGATAAAAAATAACTTAAGGATAAGTTGTGCCGATAAAAATACCAGATCAACTCCCTGCTGCTGAAATATTGCGTGAAGAGAATATCTTTATCATGCAAGAATCTCGTGCCACCACGCAAGCCATTCGTCCTTTGAAGGTGATCATTTTAAATTTGATGCCAAAGAAGATTGAAACAGAAACTCAATTTTTACGCTTACTCTCTAATAGCCCACTGCAAGTAGATGTAGAGCTATTACGCATTGATAATCGCACCAGTAAAAATACACCAACCGAGCATTTAGATACTTTTTATCGTCAATTTGAAGGCATTAAAAATCGTAACTTTGATGGACTGATCATCACTGGCGCACCATTAGGTTTAGTGCAATTTGAAGATGTGATTTATTGGGATCACTTACAAACCATTATGACATGGGCAAAAGATCATGTAACTTCAAGCCTCTATGTTTGTTGGGCTGCACAAGCTGGCTTAAAACTGCTTTATGATTTACCAAAACGTACACGTAAAGAGAAGTTATCCGGCGTGTATAATCATGATAATCTCGATCAGCACCACCCTATTTTACGAGGTTTCGATGATCAATTTTTAGCGCCTCACTCTCGTTACGCTGATTTCTCAGCTAAATATTTAAGCGAACATACTGATTTAGATATTCTAGCAACGTCTGAACAAGCTGGGGTCTACTTAGCAGCAACTAAAGATAAACGAAATGTGTTTGTTACAGGTCATCCTGAATACGACTCTTTTACTCTGCATAATGAGTACATTCGTGATCTTGGTGAAGGCATGGAACCAACCATCCCACTAAATTACTATCCTGATGACAATCCTGAACTCCCCCCTAAAGCAACGTGGCGCAGTCACGGACACTTGCTGTTTTCTAACTGGCTCAATTACTGTGTTTACCAACAAACACCGTACGATCTTGAGCATTTCTCAGAACAAAACTTCACTCGAGATTAATCTAATTTTGGGTATTAGCTCTTAGTTAATACCCAAACCCCAACATATGATAGCTAATACAATCCGATAGGTAGCGCCCATTTTTTCTTTTTTTGATAAAAAATGACCTTTCATTTAATTCAGATCAACCAAGCCTCTATTTATAAAACCAACAACAATCTAAATGAGAACTCGCTCAATTAAACCCCATGAAATATAAGGTATTAATGTCTGTAGTTGATTTTAATTATAAATAAAATTTATGCAGGTGGATCTATGTTGTATTTTGAATTTCTCTTTTTATTACTCGTACTCTATATCGGTTCCCGATTTGGTGGAATTGGCTTAGGGGTTGTCTCTGGGATTGGTTTGGTGATTGAAGTCTTTATCTTCAAAATGCCACCAACCTCTCCGCCAGTCACCGTCATGTTAATCATTTTAGCCGTTGTTACTTGTGCCTCTATATTAGAAGCGGCAGGTGGGTTGAAATACATGTTACAAGTGGCTGAGCGGATCTTAAGAAAGAACCCTAAACGCGTCACCATCATTGCCCCTTTTGTTACCTATGCAATGACATTCCTACTAGGTACTGGTCATGCTGTTTATTCTATTATGCCTATCATTGGTGATGTGGCATTAAAGAATGGCATTCGTCCTGAGCGCCCAATGGCCGCGGCTTCTGTCGCTTCTCAAATCGCTATTACAGCCTCACCTCTTTCTGCTGCGGTTGTGTATTATCTAGCACAACTAGTGGATATTGACGCTTCCATTACTCTAATGTCTATCTTACTGGTAACCGTGCCTGCCACGCTATTCGGTACATTAATGTTAGCGCTTTACAGCTTACGCCGTGGTAAAGAGTTAGAAGATGATGAAGAATACCAAGCTCGTTTAAAAGATCCTGTTTGGCGTGAAAAAATCTTAAATACAACATCAACTTCTTTAGATGAGAAACTACCAACAACAGCACGCAACGCAGTACTTATCTTTTTAGGTGCGATTGTTTCTATCGTTGTTATCGCAATGTGGCCAGAAGTGAGAACGATCACCGAAGGTGGTGCGCCAATCAAAATGTCTGTTGTTATCCAAATGATGATGCTGGCGTTTGGTGGTGTCATTCTATTGGCAACGAAAACCGATCCTCGTGATGTGCCTAATGGTGTGGTATTTAAATCAGGTATGGTTGCGGCAATCGCTATATTTGGTATCGCATGGATGTCTGATACGTATTTCCAATATGCGATGCCTCAGTTTAGAGCGGGCATTGTAGATATGGTTACGCTGCATCCTTGGACGTTTGCTTTAGCATTATTCATTGTATCTGTTGTAGTAAACTCACAAGCCGCAACGGCTCGTATGATGTTACCTGTTGGTCTTGCTCTAGGATTAGAGCCTGCCTTGGTGATTGGTTTAATGCCTGCGGTATATGGTTATTTCTTCATTCCGAACTACCCATCAGACATTGCAACGGTGAACTTTGATAGCTCAGGAACAACCAAAATTGGTAAGTACTACTTTAACCACTCATTTATGTCAGTCGGTTTAATCGGGGTAGTTTCTGCCTGTATACTTGGCTATGTATTAGGCCAAATAGTAATTGGTTAATTAAAATAGTCATTTAAAAAATAAAAAAGCCCATGCGTATTCTCATACTGCATGGGCTTTGTTTTAGCTTAAAGTAATTACATCGATAAACTAAAGAATAGACCCGCTAAACATGCACTCATCAAGTTAGCTAACGTACCAGCCAGTACCGCTTTAAAACCCATGTTCGCAACTTCAGCACGACGCTCAGGAGCCATCACACCAATAGAGCCTAATTGAATCGCAATAGAACCAATGTTAGCAAAACCACATAATGCAAACGTGATAATAACTTGAGTATAAGCAGATAATTGATCTTTATGTTGAACAAAGTCGATGAAAGCAACAAACTCATTCAGTACTACTTTTTGACCGATATAAGAACCCGCCATGATCATTTCATGCTTAGGTACACCAATGATCCATGCAACAGGTGCAAACAAGTAACCGAATAATGTTTGCAGTGTAATGCCCGCAAAACCAAACCATTCACCCACCATTTCTAGGCCACTGTTTACCATTGCGATAACACTCACAAACGCAATTAGCATAGTACCTACAGCAACCGCGACTTTCATGCCGTTCATTGCACCACTTGCTAGCGCATCCACCACATTACTTTGTTCACTCTTATCAATGGTTAGTTCATGCTGATCAACAGGAGTCGCTTGCTCTGGGACTAGAATCTTCGCCATTAATAAGCTACCAGGTGCTGCCATGAAGCTTGCTGCGATTAGGTATTTAAGCTCTACCCCTAAACCTGCATAACCGCCAAGCACACTACCAGCAACCGATGCCATACCACCCGCCATTACAGCAAACAGTTCAGAACGTGTCATTTGAGCTAGGAATGGACGAATAAGAAGGGGAGATTCACCTTGAGAAAGGAAGATGTTACCAGTTGCAACGAGAGATTCTACTTTACTTGTACCGAGGAATTTTTGAATTGCACCGCCAAGAATTGCGATGACTTTTTGCATGATGCCTAAATAATATAACGCGGAGATAAGAGCACTGAAAAAGATAATGATAGGAAGAACACGAATTGCAAAAATGAAACCACTGGAAGCTAAATCACCAAATAAGAAAGCAATACCTTCATCAGCAAAACCAAGTAGGCTAGCGACGCCATTACTTAATCCTGCCAATGCGGCCTGCCCCCATGGAAAATACAACACCAGAGCAGCAAAAGAGAGTTGTAATAAAAAGGCTCTAGATACGGTCTTCCAATTAATTGCTGAACGTTTCTCAGAAAATACCCATGCACAAAAGATAAGTGCACACATGCCTAATAGGCTAAATAAAATAGTCATAATTACGCCTATGAAATTTTAGAATAAAAAGAAGAAACAAAAGGGGTTGCCATCGTAGATGACGAGATCGGTGAGGAGTGACTACACCAAGAGGAAGTGATGATAGAAATAAGTATGTTCATTGATTACCCTTACAAGCTGTTTAACAGTAGCTGGTCCAAGTCCTTGGGGTCATTCACTGTTCCATGTGACGGCTTGTATTGGGGGTAGGAGTATACATAGAGCAGATTTAAAATCACGAAATATGTGAATTAAATCACAAATTTTACTTATCTGAAAAATATTCACAGCAAATATACACAAACTACAAAAACAAATGGTTACAAAAATAACGAAAAAACGCATTAACTACGAATATCACATAAGTTCATCAAGCCAAGCATGCTAGAGTTAATATAAAGAGCCCCCCAGCTATAAGGCCTCAAAATGGCAAATGCTGTCATTTTTCTTTTTCTATCAATACAAAAATGGAAGATGCCATTACATTTTGATATTGGTAACAAAAAAACTCTATCAAAATTAGCACTTCCAAAAATGAACTAATTAGTTTACTTTTAGCTTTACACCGTTCACGCCGGTAACACTGTATGGCATAAGTTACTTCTTGATGTTTGAAGTAATCTAACTCTTAACTAAGGCATTAATAGCAAGACCATGATATTACCTATTTTCTATATTTTTCTTGTTATTGTGTGCATTCTTCCTATTGCTCCTGGTGTGCTCGGCGTATTGAGCGCTTCATTGAGTTATATGCCCTCTATTGGTCTGTCTACATTTTCACTAGACGGTTATTTATCTGCTCTCGAATGGAGTGGCGTTTCACATTCAATATTCCTAACACTTACTAGTGCTTTTGTTAGTACTTTTGTTTCTTGTATTGTTGCATTTGCTATTCTACAAGCCACTTGGCAGCAACCTGTTTGGAAAAAAGTAGAACCTTTACTATCCCCACTGCTTGCTATGCCTCATGTTGCTTTTGCTATTGGCTTTGCTTTTCTTTTTTCACCAACTGGAATGATAGCAAGGCTCCTGAATCCTTTTTGGGTATTTGAGTTCCCTGTCATTATCAATGATGCTGCTAACATTGGGTTAATTCTGGTTTTAATTATTAAAGAAGTGCCTTTTTTACTGCTGATGAGTATTCCTATAATGCAGCAATTACAGGTGGATAAATCAGAGAGAGTTGCAGCCAGTCTTGGGTATCAACGACATCAGATTTGGTGGAAATGTATTTTTCCACAATGGTTAAGAAAAGCCCGCTTTCCAATATTAGCGGTAATTGCCTATAGCGTATCCGTTGTTGATGTCAGTTTGATCCTTGGTTCAACCAATCCTCCTACCTTTGCAGTATTAGTCTGGCAATGGTTTAGTGACCCTGATATTCAATTACAACCCAGAGCAGCGGCTGGCGCTATGATCCTTCTTTTACTTTGCTTATTACTTATTGGATTACATCGTTTTTTAGAGTGGGGAATAACGCAACACTGCCGTCATTGGCAAATATCGGGAAGAGTGGGAATTCGCCTTCCTGGCCTATCTCTTTTTGTTAGCCTTAGTGGCATTGTCGCACTTTCACTTCCTATAATGATGTTATGGAGTGCCTCTCAGCGATGGCGTTTTCCTAATTTATTACCGACACAATTCACCTTACGCTTTTGGGAAAGTGAATGGACTACGCTATTTCCCGTTATCGCTGACAGCATTATTATTGCCGTTATCTCGTCATCTCTGGCTCTTATTTTCGCTTTACTTGGTCATGAATATAAATTGAAATACCGTTGGCATATCCCATCGATTTTGATTGCTGTTCCTATGTTGATACCACAACTCTCACTTCTTTTTGGTATTCAAGTCAGTGCGCTTTATTTCTCAAGTGATTCTTATTGGCTTTGGGTTATTTGGGCTCATGTTTTTTTTGCTTTTCCTTATGTTTTTCTAGCATTAGATGGCCCTTGGCGTAGTTTTGATCAACGATTAACACAAACCGGACTAAGTCTTGGTAAATCACCACTGCAATGTTGGATAAAAATAAAACTCCCTTTACTGCTTCCTGCTATTTTGTATGCTTGGGCTGTGGGAATAAGCGTAAGCCTTGCTCAGTACCTCCCGACTCAAATGCTTGGTGCAGGCAGAATAATGACATTAACAACCGAAGCCGTCGCCTTATCAAGCGGCTTTGATCGCCGAATTACTGCCTTATATGGACTATGGCAAGCATTGTTGCCGTTTGTTTTCTTTAGCTTGGCACTCTTTATTGGACGGCACTATTCACGTCGTTCTCATCTTAATTCAACAACAAGGAAAGTGATGAGTAATGAGTCTATCAATAACAAATCTCAGCATACTCACTCGTAACAGTTCACCATTATTAACGGATTGTTCTTTTTCAATTCAAAAAGGAGAAACGCTCAGTGTTATGGGCCCTAGCGGTTGTGGGAAATCAACATTATTAAGTGTTATCGCAGGACACCTAGCTCAAGATTTTTCTTATACTGGTGATATTCAAGTTAACGGCAATACAATTACTCATCTTACTTCTCACGAAAGGAAGGTTGGGATCTTATTTCAAGAAGATCTGCTGTTTCCCCATTTATGTATTTGGGAGAATCTTGCTTTTGCATTACCCAATAACATCAAAGGTCCGCAACGGAAAGCAGAGGCTCTTAATGCACTGAATCACATACATTTAAACGAACTTGCCAATGCCTTCCCTGACCAAATATCAGGGGGACAACGAGCGCGAATAAGTCTTGTGAGAATGTTACTTGCTAAGCCGGCTGTTGCCTTACTAGATGAGCCTTTTAGTAAACTGGATAAAGCGCTACGAGTACAATTTCGTGATTGGGTGTTTGAACAGTTAGCAGAAGCAAATATACCGACATTACTCGTGACTCATGATGTTGATGATGTACCAAAAAACAGTCAACAATTGATTTGGCCAATGGAGAGCCCTCATGCTTGATAAATTCAGCATTCAATTAATCCGAAAATCCCTGGCTATGTCTGCCATTGGGTTAGATAAACTGGGGATCACTGCAAATCAAACAACACTTTTTGGCTTTGCTCTAGGCTGTTTAGCCTTCCCTGCATTAATATTTCAACAATACCATTTGGCATTGGTTTTAATTGTCTTAAATCGCGTTTGTGATGGACTTGATGGTGCACTCGCGAGGATTAATGGCATTACTGACTCTGGTGGTTTTCTTGATATCAGCTTAGACTTTTTGTTTTATTCTTTAATTCCATTTGGGTTTGTTCTCGCTAACCCTGAACAAAATGCGATTGCGGGTGCTTTCTTAATTTTCTCTTTCATTGGCACAGGAAGCAGCTTTTTAGCATTTGCCTCTATGGCTGGAAAGCGAAACATTGAAAATCCAATCTATAAAAACAAATCTCTTTATTATATGAGTGGTTTAACGGAGGGAACTGAAACCATTGCTTGTTTTGTATTGTTCTGCCTTTTTCCTGCTCATTTTGCCATCATTGCTTATATTTATTCTTCTCTGTGCTGGATAACTACCTTTAATCGAATTTGGTCAGGATTCCACACACTAAAGGAAAGCGAAGAACAAGATAATATTAATACCTAGTCTAAAAGGAAAAAGCCACAGTAATAAAAAATCACTGTGGCTTTTATTTATCATTTACTTATTAAGGTTAGAGTAAGGGTTAATATTCCTCTACGGCAAATAGTGTTTCCATATTTAAACCTTGTTGCGTCATGATTTCTCTTAATCGACGCAAACCTTCTACTTGGATCTGCCTTACTCGCTCACGCGTCAATCCTATCTCTTTACCGACCTGCTCTAACGTTGCCGTTTCATAGCCAAGCAGACCAAAGCGTCGAGCAACAACTTCTTTCTGCTTTGGATTGAGTTGACCAAGCCAACCAACAAGAGAAGCATTTATGTTGTCTTTTTGGGTTTCAGACTCTGGATCACAATGTTTAGTATCAGGAATAATATCCAGAAGCGCTTTATCCGATTCACCACCAACCATGGAATCAACAGACGTAACTCGCTCATTAAGGCGTAACATACGGCTGACGTCACTCACTGGTTTATCGAGCTTTTCTGCAATTTCTTCAGGTGTCGGTTCATGGTCAAGTTTTTGTGACAACTCACGTGCTGCACGCAAGTAGACATTCAACTCTTTAACGACATGAATAGGCAAGCGGATAGTTCGCGTTTGATTCATAATCGCACGCTCAATCGTTTGACGGATCCACCATGTCGCATAAGTAGAAAAGCGGAAACCTCTTTCTGGGTCAAACTTTTCAACCGCACGAATTAGCCCAAGATTACCTTCTTCAACTAAGTCTAATAATGCCAAGCCACGGTGGTTGTATCGACGGGCAATTTTAACCACTAATCGAAGATTACTTTCAATCATTCGAGCTCGTGCTGCTTCGTCTCCTTTTAAGGCTAAGCGACTAAAATAAACTTCTTCTTCTGCTGTTAGTAGTGGAGAAAAGCCAATTTCACCTAAGTATAGTTGCGTTGCATCCATTACTTTTTGCGAACTACTTACCTCAAGGCGTTCCGATTCATCCTCAATAACAACCTCATTGTCATTAATCGTCTCTAAATCGAACTCTTCAACTTCTTTAGTTACTGCATTGCTTTTACTCATAGCGCCTCCCCATGGCGAGCCAGCAAGACATTACAACTCAGCTATGTCATCCTTGTTACGGTAAATACCGTTGTGGATTTACCGATTTCCCTCTAAAGCGGATCTCAAAATGCAAACGAACACTGCTCGTACTTGAGCTACCCATTGATGCGATTTTTTGTCCCGCAGCGATATTTTGACCTTCTTTAACAAAAAGTGATTCGTTATGAGCATAAGCACTTAAGTAATCATCGTTATGTTTAATTATAATTAAATTGCCATAACCTCTTAGTGCATTACCCGCATAAACTACCGTTCCTTTTGCGGTTGAGATGACATCTTGGCCTCGTTGACCTGCAATATCGATCCCTTTATTACCTTGGTCTCCTGTTGAAAACTTAGCAATAACTCTTCCTTTTGTTGGCCATAACCAAGAATCAACCTTTTCCGATTTTTTTTCTACCGGCTTTGGTTTAGGCGTCGGTTTTGGTGCAGGTTTCGCAACCGGCTTTGGCTTAGAAGATGTTATCGATTTGTTAGAATCAACATACTCCTTAGGTTTCGGATTTTCAACCTTTTTCGTGCTTTCTTTTTGAGCAGTTGATGTTTTTTTATTGCTTGGCGTTACCGATTTCGAGCTACTGACAGGCTTATTATTAGTAACAGGAACTACCGCAACCGCTGTTGCAGTGGTTGTTGGGGAGGTGTTCTTTTTACTAACTAAATGCCCATCATCACCATAAGCCGGAGCGACATACTTAGGGCCCCATAATTTTATTTTTTGTCCTGGGTGAATCACATATGGTGCTTGAAGTTCATTATAGGCAATCAATTCTTTGACATCTTTATTGGTAACATAAGAGATAAAATACAGTGTATCTCCCTTTTCCACTCGATAATAACTGCCTCGATAGCTACCACGTTCAGCGCCCCCATAAGAGGAAGTACTCGTATTATTAACACTAGATACGGGAGCAGGACGGTGCGGCCCCATAGAGCAACCCGAAAGTAATAAACTAAAAAGTGCAGCCATGAGCCACAAACGAGAGGGGATAAATATCATCTTATTCATTACTACTATGCTAATTCACCTGCAACTAATGGAACAAAGCGTACCTCTTCAATAGTTTCAGAGCTGAACTCATCACCATGTCGAAGAATAAGCAATAAATGCTGTGTTTCCTCACCGATAGGGATCACTAATCGTCCCCCATCTTTAAGTTGCCATAATAAGTCATTAGGAATGGACTCAGCAGCAGCGGTTACAATTATCGCATCAAATGGACCTTTGCTTGCCCAACCTTGCCAACCATCGCCATGCTTTGTTGATACATTATAAATATCTAGCTGTTTTAAAAGCCGTTTTGCATTCCATTGTAATGATTTAATACGCTCTACTGAGTTTACATGATCAAGTAATTGCGCTAATACCGCAGTCTGATAGCCCGACCCGGTACCAATCTCAAGAACAGTAGAATCACGTTGCAAAGCAAGAAGCTCTGTCATTTTAGCGACAATATAAGGTTGAGAGATTGTCTGCCCTTCACCAATAGGAAGCGCATTATTTTGATAAGCTTGATGAGCTAATGCTTCAGATACAAAGCGCTCGCGCGGTAAAGCTCGAATTGCAGCCAGTACCAGCTCATTTTGAATGCCTTTTTGACGTAAAAATTGAACAAGCAATTCAGTACGCGAATTATTCATTATTTAGCACTCTCTATTGATAACCAATCCGCCATCATGGCCAAGGAGTCATGAGCGGTTAAATCGACCTGCAGCGGAGTAATCGACACCTGATTATGTTTAATTGCATAAAAATCAGTCCCTTTGCCTGCATCTTGTTTTTTACCAGGAGGGCCTAACCAATAAATCGTTTCGCCACGAGGATCTGTTGCTTTAATCATACTTTCTGAATGATGTCTTGCACCTAAACGAGTCACTTCCCAAGACGTTATTTGTGCATAAGCACAATCGGGGACGTTAACGTTTAATACTCTCTCCGTTGTTAGCGGTTTTTCTATATGATTGCGCACTAACTCTAAGGCAACTTGAGCGGCGGTATCAAAATGATTACGCCCTACTAATGACATGGCAATTGCGGGTAATCCAAGAAAGTGCCCTTCTGTTGCGGCAGCAACCGTTCCGGAATAAAGCGTATCGTCTCCCAGATTCGCACCATGATTAATACCAGCAATAATTAAATCAGGTAGGTTGTCTTTCATTAATTCATTCAATGCAAAGTGTACACAATCGGTTGGTGTGCCTTGCACTGAATGAATATTTGTTTCAATTTGGCGAACTCGAAGTGGAGATTCAAGAGTTAATGAATTTGATGCACCAGAACGATTACGATCAGGAGCAACAATGGTAATATCCGCAATATCTGATAATACGGCCGCGAGAGTATTTATCCCCTCAGCAAAGACACCATCATCATTACTTAACAATATGCGTAACTTATTCACTCTATCTCCATTCCTTTCTTTAAAATTGAATTACTCGTATGTACGTTCTACTTCAATTTCTTGTAATAGTTCACGCATAATTACGGTTGCAAAACTGCCCGATGTTAAAGAGAAATTAAGCGTTAACGTATCGCCTTCAGCTGACCAACTAAGATTCTCTGGATGTAACTCAACAGCACGACGCTCATGGCGCATACGGTTACCACGGATCAAGGCCATTAAATCTGGTTCAGCATCAAGTTGTGGTTGCTCTAGAGTTAATGCAGTTTCACTTGTTGGTAATTGATTATCACCTGCTAATGCAGCACTAATTGACCAGTCACCATTTTGAACTTTTTGAATATTCTCTTCCGAGGTTACATTCTCATTAACCGTACGACCATTTTCATCAAGGAGAATATCACCATCAACTGGCTGAGTGAAGTAACCCTCTGTTATTCTTTGAGAAACAATATGATTGAAAATCCATGAACGAGCGGCTGATAAATAGAAGCTACGTTTTGTATTATCACGAGTTCGTACATTTTCACGACCCCAACGGCGAGCTTCTGTTACGTTATTGCCTTCATGACCAAAACGTTGAGCACCAAAATAGTTTGGCACTCCAGTTAACTTCACTTTTTCTAAACGAGCCAATACATCTTCCATGTCACTCACTTCAGTTGCAATTAACTGGAAGCTATTTCCTAGAAGATCACCAGGACGCAATTTTTTGTTATGGCGCGTCATTTCTAAAATTTCAACACCTGGGTGCGTAGCTTCAAACAAAGCAAATTTAAGATGATCACTTTTTGGTAAATGAACACTCAACCATTGCTCTGTTATTGCATGACGGTCTTTAAGGCCAGCCCAACTAATATCTTTTGATTTTACACCACAAAACTTTGCTAGCTCGTTTGCTACATACTTAGTGTTTTCACCCGTTTTACGGATCTTAACCATTAAGTGTTCACCCTTTCCTGTGAACGTAAAACCTAATACTTCTTTAACGATAAAATGCTCAGGTAATTGCTTTAATTTACCTGTCGCCACTGGCTTTCCGTATAACCACGAAAAAGTAGACATAATGTCTGACATAGTATGAATCTCTTAAGATGCGTTAACTAATAGCACTACTGCTTCACAAGCAATGCCTTCTTTTCTTCCTGTAAAACCTAGACGTTCAGATGTTGTTGCTTTTACATTCACGTTGTCTAAGCCGGT
This sequence comes from Aliivibrio sp. A6, assembly GCF_028765505.1. NCBI lineage: Bacteria > Pseudomonadati > Pseudomonadota > Gammaproteobacteria > Vibrionales > Vibrionaceae > Aliivibrio > Aliivibrio sp. A6. Next base: position 166,743 of record NZ_JARACR010000004.1, read on the forward strand.
TTCTAAATCTTCGGCAATAGCAGCACACATAGCTTGAATATGAGGAGCCATTTTAGGTGCCTGAGCAATGATAGTGACATCAGCGTTACCTAGCACTAAACCTTTCTCTTTTACTCTGCGATAAACATCTCTTAGCAAAGCTCGGCTATCCGCCCCTTTCCATTTATCATCAGTATCTGGGAAATGACGACCGATATCACCTTCTGCAATCGCGCCTAATAAGGCATCACATAAAGCGTGCAGAGCAACATCACCATCAGAGTGCGCAATAAGCCCTTGTTCATAAGGAACGCTAACCCCGCCGATAATTACAGGGCCTTCACCACCAAATTTATGTACATCAAATCCGTGTCCAATTCTCATTATTTGGTTTCCTTTTTCATTTTTTGAAGATAGAACGCTGCTAAATCAAGATCTTCTGGCTGGGTGATCTTTAAGTTATCGGCACGGCCTTGAACCAATTTAGGTTGATGCCCCATCAACTCAATAGCTGAAGATTCATCGGTTATTGATAGCCCCTTATCTAGCCCTGTTTTTAAAGCTAAATAAAGCAGTTCTGTGGTAAATAACTGTGGCGTAAGTGCATGCCATAATACACTACGATCGATAGTCTTCTCTATTGTTGTATCTGTATTTGCTTGTTTCATTGTATCCCGAACAGGCGTCGCTAATATACCGCCTACGTGCTCTGGAATAACGTCATCAATCAACTTTTCAATATCAGAATGACGGATGCAAGGACGAGCGGCATCATGGACCATAACCCATTCAGTTAATTGATTTTCTTGAACATACAATAGGCCGGATAATACGGAGTCGGCTCTTTCTTTACCACCAGAGACTCGAATAACACGACTGTCTTGCGCAATAGCGAGCTCAGGAAAGTAGGGATCTCCATCTGTAATAGCAACAACCACATTTTCAATCAAAGGATAAGAAAGGAGCTGTTCGATGGTATGCTCTAAAACGGTTTTTCCATTTAAAACTAAATATTGCTTTGGGCGATCCGCTTTCATGCGGCTACCAACACCTGCTGCTGGAACTATTGCAACAATAGAAGACGGCTTGGTTGATGTCATCAATTAACCCTCACTATTTTCATCTATGATTCGGTAAAAAGTTTCGCCTTTTTTTATCATTCCCAGTTCATGACGGGCTCTTTCTTCAATCGCTTCTGAGCCTTTTTTCAAATCGTCAATCTCAGCAAACATCTGTTGATTACGATTTCTAAGCCCTTGATTCACTTCTTCTTGTAAAGCGACATCACTTGATACTTGCGAATAATCGGACATTCCATTTTTTCCAAACCATAAGGTGTATTGCAACCACCCTAAAGCAATCAATAAGAAAATGGCAAATGTACGCATAATGGCTCCGAAAATAAGAAATGATAAAAGAAAGCTAACTATATCAATCCATCATTAGAACTTCACTAGCTGTCTTACTGAAATAAAAAAAACCGCCTCAAATGAGACGGTTTTTATATCTAAATTCTAATCGAACGATTAAAGAATCAAGTCATACTCTCAAAAATTGAGATTATTGACCTTTAACTTCTTTAAGACCGTTGAATGGCGCTAGTTCACCTAGAGCTTCTTCGATACGGATTAGTTGGTTGTACTTAGCAACACGGTCAGAACGGCTCATAGAACCAGTTTTGATTTGACCTGCAGCTGTACCAACTGCTAGATCAGCAATTGTTGCATCTTCAGTTTCGCCAGAACGGTGAGAGATAACTGCTGTGAAACCAGCATCTTTAGCCATCTTGATTGCAGCTAGAGTCTCTGTAAGTGAACCGATTTGGTTGAACTTGATAAGGATTGAGTTAGTGATGCCTTCTTCGATACCACGAGCAAGAATCTTAGTGTTTGTAACGAATAGATCGTCACCAACTAGTTGGATTTTGTCGCCTAGAAGTTCAGTTTGGTGTTTGAAACCAGTCCAATCAGACTCGTCAAGACCATCTTCGATAGATACGATTGGGAATTGCTCAACAAGACCAGCTAGGTAGTGGTTGAACTCTTCAGCAGTAAATTTCTTACCTTCGCCTTTAAGGTCGTAGATGCCGTCTTCTTTGTTGAAGAACTCAGAAGCAGCACAGTCCATAGCAAGAGTAACGTCTTTACCTAGCTCGTAACCAGCAGCTGCAACAGCTTCTGCGATAACTTCTAGAGCTTCAGCGTTAGATTTAAGGTTAGGAGCGAAACCACCTTCATCACCAACTGCAGTGCTGTAGCCTTTAGACTTAAGAACTTTAGCTAGGTTGTGGAATACTTCAGCACCGATACGTAGAGCTTCTTTAAGAGTTTTAGCGCCAACTGGTTGGATCATGAACTCTTGGATGTCAACGTTGTTATCAGCGTGCTCACCACCGTTGATGATGTTCATCATTGGTAGAGGCATAGAGAATACGCCTGGAGTGCCGTTTAGGTCAGCAATGTGAGCGTAAAGAGGCATAGACTTAGCTGCTGCAGCTGCTTTAGCATTCGCTAGAGAAACAGCAAGGATTGCGTTAGCACCGAAGTTTGCTTTGTTGTCTGTACCATCTAAATCGATCATGATTTGGTCGATTTCAGCTTGGTTTTTCGCGTCTTTGCCGATTAGAGCTTCTGCGATTGGACCATTTACAGCTGCGATAGCTTTAAGAACACCTTTACCTAGGAAACGAGATTTGTCACCATCACGTAGCTCAAGAGCTTCACGAGAACCTGTAGATGCGCCAGATGGAGCAGCAGCCATACCTACAAAACCACTTTCTAGGTGAACTTCAGCTTCAACTGTTGGGTTACCACGAGAATCGATGATTTCACGACCTAGAACTTTAACGATCTTAGACATTGTGTTTCCTCTACTTTATCTTTAATTTAAAAGCTAAAAATAGCTGCTACAACATTGAGCAGCTATCCGTAATATCCTATTACTTTTCGAATTCACCGCGTGCATTTACGCCCGCAGCTTTAACAAAACCTTCAAATAATGGGTGACCATCACGAGGTGTTGATGTGAATTCTGGGTGGAATTGAGCAGCCACAAACCATGGGTGGTTAGGGATTTCAATAATTTCCACCAGCTTCTTATCAGCTGATAGGCCAGAAATCTTAAGACCGGCTTTTTCAAGCTGAGGAAGTAAATTATTATTTACTTCATAACGGTGACGGTGACGCTCTTCAACAGTTGCGTTACCGTAAAGCTCACGAGCTTTTGAACCTTTAGCAAGGTGACATAGTTGAGAACCAAGACGCATTGTACCGCCTAGATCTGATTTCTCAGTACGCTCTTCAACGTTGCCGTCGCCATCAATCCACTCAGTGATTAAACCAACTACAGGGAACTTAGTGTCTTTAGAGAATTCAGAAGAGTGAGCCCCTTCCATATTAGCAACGTTACGCGCATATTCAATTAACGCAACTTGCATACCTAGACAGATTCCTAAATATGGTACTTCATTTTCACGAGCGTATTGAGCAGCAAGGATCTTGCCTTCAACACCGCGGTCACCGAAACCACCAGGAACTAGAATTGCGTCTAGACCTTCTAGGATTTCAGTACCTTTAGATTCTACATCTTGTGAATCTACATATTTAATAGTGACGTTTAGACGGTTTTTCAAGCCCGCATGTTTTAATGCTTCGTTTACTGACTTGTAAGCGTCTGGTAATTCAATGTATTTGCCAACCATACCGATAGTAACTTCACCAGTTGGGTTCGCTTCTTCATAAATTACTTGTTCCCACTCAGAAAGATCAGCTTCAGGAGCTGTAATACCAAAGCGTTGACATACTAGATCATCAGTACCTTGTGCTTTGATAAGTTGTGGGATTTTGTAGATTGAATCTACGTCTTTCATTGAGATAACTGCTTTTTCTTGAACATTACAGAAAAGAGCAATTTTCTTACGTTCGTTCGCTGGGATAACACGATCAGAACGACAAACTAGGATATCTGGTTGGATACCGATAGATAGTAGTTCTTTTACTGAGTGTTGAGTTGGCTTAGTTTTAAGCTCGCCTGCAGCGCCTAAGTAAGGAACCAGTGTTAAGTGCATAAACATAGCACGCTCACGGCCTAACTCTACTGCTAGCTGACGAATCGCTTCCATGAACGGTAGAGATTCGATATCACCAACGGTACCACCAACTTCTACGATTGCGATATCGTGGCCTTCAGCGCCTGAAATAACACGTTCTTTAATCGCATTAGTAATATGAGGGATAACTTGGATTGTTGCACCTAAGTAGTCACCGCGACGTTCTTTACGTAGAACATCTGCGTATACACGACCAGCGGTAAAGTTGTTACGCTTAGTCATTTTGGTGCGGATGAAGCGCTCGTAGTGACCTAAGTCTAGATCTGTTTCTGCGCCGTCTTCCGTGACGAATACTTCACCGTGTTGAGTTGGGCTCATTGTGCCTGGATCAACGTTGATGTATGGGTCAAGCTTCATCATAGTGACTTTTAAGCCACGAGCTTCAAGAATAGCTGCTAATGATGCTGCTGCAATACCTTTACCTAGTGAGGATACAACCCCGCCAGTTACAAAAATGTAATTCGTCGTCATACGTTACCTGAAATTGGTGTAATGAGGAATAAAAATGGATTTCATCTGGACGGGAAGTGAATATACCAGAACCGCTTTATCGCCACAACGTGAAAAGTATCACAGTTAATTGATTTATTTTTTGCTCCAAATCAATTCCGCTCGCTTCGCTTCACATTTTCCCATTCAGAGTCTAGTTCATTTAAATCACATTGCTCTATTTTTTTATTCTTTTTGGCGACGTTCGCTTCAATTTGACGAAAACGGCGTTCAAATTTATCATTTGCTTTACATAAAGCTTGCTCTGGATTTTTTCCTAAATGACGTGAAAAATTTACTGTAGCAAAAAGTAAATCCCCCAATTCTTCTTCCAGTTTGGCTTCATTTCTCGGCTTTTTCAGTGCCTCTTCTAACACCTCTGCCACTTCTTCATTTACTTTATCTGCAACTGGCTGTAATTCATCCCAATCAAAACCAATTTTAGCACACTGCTTCTGGATTTTATTTGCTCGTAATAACCCAGGTAAAGCGGTAGGCACTGAATCTAATATGCTTCCTTGCTTTTGGGATATGTTATTTAACGCTTCTTTTTCTAAGCGCTCTTGTTGCTTCACTTTATCCCAATTCGCTGTTATCTCCTCTTCTGATGAGAACACTTCGTCTCCAAAGACGTGTGGATGGCGACGAACCAACTTTTCATTTAGTGTATCTACTACATCATTAAAATCGAATAACCCCTCCTCTTTCGCCATTTGCGCATAAAAAATAACTTGGAATAGTAAATCCCCTAACTCTTCTTTTAAATTGCTCCAGTCCTTCTTATGAATCGCATCTACCACTTCATAAGTCTCTTCTATTGTATGGGGGATAATAGAATCAAACGTCTGCTTTCTATCCCACGGACAACCTAATTCTTTATCTCTTAATTGAGCCATTATTGAGAGTAACTGTTCAATGTTATTTTGAGCGGCCATATCTATCCCTTCGATTTAAAAACAAAAAAAGCGGTGACCATTATAGTCACCGCTTTTTTAAAAATACATTCGCCTTAAATTAAGAAGGCTTTTTGTTAACTTAACCTAATAAGCTCATTGCCATGCTTGGCGCTTGTTTTGCTTGTGCCAAAATTGACGAACTTGATTGACTTAAAATTTGTGTCTTCGTTAAGTTTGTTGTCTCTTTAGCAAAATCAGTGTCTTTAATTTGGCTATTTGAATCCGTGATGTTTTCGTTAATGTTAGTTAAGTTTTTAACTGCACTTTCAAAACGGTTTTGGAATGCACCTAATGAAGCACGATTACCATCAACGTATTCTAGAGCGGCATCAATCACATCAATTGAACGCTGTGCACCACCAACGGTTGTTAGGTCCATAGATGCTACAGTATCGTCCGACTCGCCACCCATTTTTAATTCATTCGCTAGAGAGCCATTGAACTCTAATGGTGAAGAGATAGTTTCACCTGACATAAATACTTGCAGTACGCCATCTTCAGTTACCGATGCGCTTAACTCGTTTGTTTGACCGTTAATGTAAGTTGCTAATTCTTCAATATCATCACCTGCTTTTGCTGAGATGTTGATTTCTTGAGGATTACCGTTTTTATCATTGTATGTCACATTAAACTGCGTGTTTTCTGCACCTACTTTCCAGTTGATATCACGACCTTCTTCAGCGAAGTAAGATTTACCACCCATTGTCGCTTCGTCAGCACGCATGCTGTTTAATGTCATTGCTACTGCTTCACCTGAATCAGCACCAATTTGGAAAGATTTTGTGCCAAACTCGCCATTAATTAAACGGGTACCAGCAAAAGAAGTTGTTTCTGCAATACGGTTCAGTTCATCAGTTAGTGAACTTGCTTCTTCTTGCATTGCTTGACGATCTGCGTCTGTATTTGAACCATTCGCTGATTGAAGAGATAAATCACGTAAACGTTGAAGAACATTCGTTGTTTCTTTCATTGCGCCTTCTGCTGTTTGCGCAATTGACATACCGTCGTTAGCGTTACGAACCGCAACGTCTAAGCCACGAGTTTGTGCTGTCATACGATTTGAGATCTGCAGACCAGAAGCATCATCAGCAGCGCTGTTGATTTTTGAACCTGAAGACAATTTCTCCATTGAGTCAGTTTGTGCAGCAGTTGCATTGTTCATGTAACGTTGTGCTGTCATTGCTGAGATGTTTGTATTTACTGAAATTGACATAATGTTTGCTCCGGTCGGCTTCACTTATTGTTATAGGATAGAAGCCTATAATTCATCGTTGATACCTATATTTACGGCCTGCCATTTCAGAACTTGAGATTTTTTTTCAATAAAAAAGCCGAATGCAATTAAATGCATTCGGCTTTAAAAGATAAACATTATTTATCAATAAGTTAACGATAGCTATTCAAGTGATAAATTTATTATGAAAGTCGTGTAGCTTCTATTACATCCTTCACTTGCTCTACTCGTGTGAGCAATCGCCCTAAGATATCAGCATTAAAAACTTCAAGATCAAAGTCCATGATCAACAGCTGTTTCTTATGATCATTCCGGCTCTTCATCCCAGAGACTTTCACTTTTTCATTGGCAAACAAGCTGGTAAGATCTTTTAGCAAACCTGAACGATCCATTGCTGTCACTCGTAGTGTCAGTATGTAAGACCCTTCAAAACCTGTGCCCCACACCGTGTCAATAATACGTTCAGCAGCATGATGACGAAGTTCGTTTAATTGATCACAATCGCTGCGGTGAACCGAAATGCCGCGCCCTTGTGTAATGTAGCCGGCAATTGGATCTCCAGGGATCGGCTGACAACAACGAGCAAGGTGAGTCATTAAGTTATCAACCCCTTCAACGACAACCGCATCATTACGCTTTTTATTTTGCGCTTGAGCTTGTGCTTGTGCTTTGGCTTCTAACTCTTGCAGTTGTTCGAGTGCCTTTTGATCTTCTTGCTCAGCAGTCGGTTTATTCACTAACGCATTAATATGATTAATCACTTGGTTAATACGTAAGTCACCGCTGCCAACGCCTGCAAAAAGCTCATCTGTCGAGTTCACATTAAAACGCTTAAGTGCATAGCGCTCAGCGTCTTTTAATGTACCGCCAATCTTAGCAAGCTCTGTTTCTAAGATCTCTTTACCTGCATCAAGATTCTTCTCTCGACTCTGCTTTCTGAACCATGCGTTAATTTTAGCGCGAGCACGGCCTGAGTTAACAAAACCTAATGTTGGGTTTAACCAATCTCGTGATGGGTTCGGCTCTTTTTGTGTGATAATTTCAACTTGATCACCCATGCTCAATTGATGCGTAAATGGAACTATTCGTCCCCCTACTTTTGCACCAATGCAACGATGTCCGACTTCTGAGTGTATGTGGTACGCAAAATCTAACGGTGTTGCGCCCATTGGTAAATCGACGACATCGCCACGAGGCGTAAAGGCATAAACACGGTCATCAAATACTTGACTGCGAAGTTCATCCAGCATTTCGCCAGAATCAGACATCTCTTCTTGCCAATCAAGCAGCTTACGTAGCCATGTAATTTTTTCGTCGTAACCACTACGACTGCTGTTTGATGAACCTTCTTTGTATTTCCAGTGCGCGGCAACGCCTAGCTCTGAGTCTTCATGCATATCCTTGGTACGGATCTGAATTTCAATCGTCTTCCCTTCTGGGCCTAATACCACGGTGTGGATAGACTGATATCCATTAGGCTTAGGATTCGCTACATAATCGTCAAATTCACTTGGCAAATGCTTAAATTTGGTATGAACAACACCAAGAGCCGCATAACAATCTTGCAGTTTGTCTGCAATAATACGAACCGCACGCACATCAAACAGCTCATCAAATGCTAAGCTCTTTTTCTGCATCTTGCGCCAAATACTGTAGATGTGTTTAGGACGTCCACTCACCTCTGCATTGATGTTGTACTCTTGCATTTCATCACTAAGACCGGTGACAAAATCTTCGATATACTGTTCTCGAACAATGCGTCGCTCAGACAATTGCTTGGCAATTTTTTTATAAGTATCAGGGTGTTGGTAACGAAAAGAGTAATCTTCAATTTCCCACTTTAATTGACCAATACCTAAACGGTTTGCTAATGGTGCATATAGGTTATTACACTCTTTTGCTGCAGCACGGCGCACTTCATCTGGTTCATTTTTCACTTCACGTAAATTGCAAATACGTTCTGCTAATTTAATGATCACACAGCGAAAATCGTCCACCATCGCCAGTAGCATTCGACGAATATTATCCACCTGAGAAGAGGCTGACTCTGCATCTACAGACGCATTTAATTGACCAATAGCGTCCATCTCTTCAACGCCATCAATCAATTTTTCAATTTCTTTATTGTAGTTCTCAGTTAACGTTTCTCTGTCTAAAATACCAGAGGAAACTAAAGGGAATAACTGAGCAGCAATAAGTGTTGGCTTGTCCATACTTAAGGTGATCAATATTTCGATCATCTCACGACCACGCCATAGCAAGAGCTGTCCTTCTTCATGGGAAGCGACTAACTCTTCACATTGCTTATACACCTCAGTCAATTTTTTTGAGGTGTTTTTATCTTGTTCAAGGCTGGCGATCCATTCACCTAACTCGAACTCTTCATTTTCCTTAAGATGTGCTCCGCGAACTGCGACCATGTCCGTTTCCTATAATCCAATTTTATAATGATTCTTTTAGACTTCTTAAGCTAAGTTAGCATTACCGCTAATTATCGCTCAAACAAAGCCATAGATTCTAAATGTCCTGTATGTGGGAACATATCAAGCATACCTAGCCTAGTAAGCTTATAACCGTGTTGAATAAGTAATTGGCTATCGCGTGCAAGCGTTGCCGGGTTGCACGATACATAAACCACGGTTTGAGGTGTTAATTTTGCCACAGTTTCCATCACTCCTGCAGCCCCTGCTCTGGCAGGATCGAGTAAAATCTTTGTAAACTTTGTGCTAGCCCACACTTGCTCAGTGATATCTTCTTCTAAATTTGCTTGATAAAACGTGACATTATCTAGTCCATTTCGTTTTGCATTCGATTGAGCGCGTTGAACCATCTCATCCACGCCTTCAATACCAACGACGTTTTTCACTTTTTGAGCTAAAGGCAAACTAAAATTACCAAGACCACAAAACAAATCCAACACACTATCTGTTTCGTTTAGGTTGAGCCAAGACAATGCTTGTTCAACCATTTTGTCATTAACATGACGATTCACTTGAATGAAATCTTTCGGCGTAAAATAAATTTTAGCACCATCAATTACATAATATGGTTCTTCTCCACAAACGTGAGTTAATACGTCACTCTCAGGCATTAGGTATAAGATCAAATTGCGTTCTTCACAATAATTCACTAAGGCTTGACGATCCTTCTCATTAAACTCAGCAACATGGCGAATAAGTAAAACACTGCCGTTATCCGCTTGCACAAGCTCAACATGCCCTAGATGCTTTTTACCTTTTAGTTGGTTCAATAACGCAAATAAAGACTCTAAATGTTGATCCAATTCCTGAACAAGCACTGGGCAATGACGAACATTAACAATAGCTTTACTTTGCTTTTTGCGGAAACCAAAATCTAACTGATTCGTCTGCTTATTTACCATTAAACTGATACGAGCTCGTCGGCGGTAACCTTGTTCATTATCAATAATTGGAGAGACGACTTCACAATGATCAACACCTTGTTTTTGCATTAATTCTTGCAGCTTTTGATCTTTTGCTACAATTTGTTCTTGATGCTGTAAATGCTGTAAATTACATCCACCACATTCATGATAATGCTGACAAATTGGTGCTTGGCGTTTCGTACTTTTTTGAATTAACTTAATCAGCTTAGCGCGAGCATATTGTTTTTTCTGCTCTGTAAATTGAATAATCACCTTTTCTTCAGGTAGAGCACCATCAATAAATACAGGCTTCTTATCCACAAAGGCGATGCCTGCGCCATTATGATCTAATCGAACCACATCAACCGACTGATGCTTTGTATTTACTGAAGCTTTCTTTTTCGCTTTGAAGAACTGCGCCATGATTATTGCCTGATTTACTAAAATTAGGGCCATTATACCGAAAGAACACTAATATGCAGTCTTGATTAGTCATTCATTTACGTTTCATCTTCCGATTTCGACATAGAATAATTGAGCTTCCTCTTCAACTTGATTAAGCTACGCGGTCAAGGAAGTTAATCAGAACGAATCTATATGACAAAATACGGCTTGCGTGCACGAGTCATCACGCTAACATTGGCACCAACATTAATCATCGGTTTATTGCTAAGTGGTTTTTTTACCATGAACCGATACAATGATTTGGAAACGCAGCTCATTTCTAGTGGTACAAGTATTATTGAACCATTGGCAATTTCGAGTGAATATGGAATGACGGGAAAAAACCGTGAGGCCGTTCGCCGTTTAATCAGCTATGCTCATCGAAAACACTCTAAAATTGTTCGTAGTATTGCCGTATTTGATGAACATCATGAGCTATTTGTAACGTCCAACTTCCACCCTAACTTTGAAAGTTTAACATTTCCCAAAAACCAACCGATCCCTTTATTATTAGATATTACTTTTCAAGAAGAATCGATCATATTAAGAACTCCGATCCTTCCAGAAGGCCAATTCTCTACCAACTTTGATTCTTCTCATATCAACGAACCATTGGGCTATATTGCGATTGAACTGGACTTATCGAGTTTACGACTTCAGCAATACCAAGAAATATTCTCTGCCTTGATTGTTTTAATGCTTGGACTTAGTCTGTCTGGCGTCTTTGCTTATCGTTTAATGCAAGATGTCACTCAACCTATTTCACACATGGTTAGCGTGGTTGACCGTATTCGCCGTGGTCATTTAAATGTTCGTATTGAAAACAAATTGCATGGTGAACTAGATACGCTTAAGAATGGTATCAATGCCATGGCGATTTCTTTATCTGAATATCATGTTGAGATGCAACAAAGTATCGACCAAGCGACATCTGATTTGCGTGAAACCTTAGAGCAATTAGAAATTCAAAACGTCGAGTTAGATATTGCGAAGAAACGAGCTCAAGAAGCGGCTCGTGTTAAGTCTGAATTCTTAGCCAATATGTCGCACGAGTTGCGAACTCCACTTAATGGCGTTATCGGTTTTACTCGCCAAATGCTAAAAACCTCTCTATCAAATAACCAACAAGATTACTTACAAACCATAGAGCGTTCTGCGAATAACCTATTAACGATCATCAATGACATTCTTGATTTCTCGAAACTTGAAGCGGGTAAGTTGCTACTAGAAAACTTGCCGTTTAATTTCCAAGATACTCTTGATGAAGTGGTAAGTTTACTTGCCCCGAGCGCACATGAAAAAGGCTTAGAAATCACTCTTAAGATAGATCAACGCGTTCCATCGGGGTTAATTGGCGATCCACTTCGTATTCAGCAAGTACTGAACAACCTAGTTGGTAACTCGATTAAATTTACCGAAAAAGGCAATATCGATATTTCTGTTGAATTAAAACACTTGCATGACGACAGCATCGATCTTCAGTTTGTTATTAGAGATACAGGGATTGGTATTTCTGAACGCCAACAAGCTCAACTGTTCCAAGCCTTTAGTCAAGCTGATGCCAGTATTTCTCGTCGTTATGGCGGTACAGGTCTGGGCTTAGTTATTACCCAAAAACTGGTTGATCAAATGGGCGGCGAAATAGGCCTAAGCAGCCGGTTACATCAAGGTTCTACATTCTGGTTTACGATTAAAATGAGCTCAACAGAGCTGCCAATGATTGATGAACGCGATGTATCTCAATTAGAAAATAAAAAACTGCTGTTGATTGAACCGAATATGCAATCTGCCTCTATTTTACAACAACAGTTTATTCATCACGGGGTATTTGTTACCTATCGCTCAACCTTGCCTGATATTATTGAACCTCATGATTTTGCTTTGATTAGCTTAAACTCAAGCTCTAAACCTACAGCACAATCATTAGAGCTCATATCTAAAAAACTGGCACCTTATTGCCCAACAATTGTGATTGGTTTACCAAGTACCGAGCTCGCACTCACTGAAGAGTTAAATCAACTTTCTCATATTACTTGTTTATCAAAGCCATTTGCTAAGAAAAAATTACTTGATGCCTTATTACACCATAAGCAACCAATGCAAGAACTCGCATTGCCGGACTTAATGACGCATGACGATAAGCCTCAACGCTTACCGATTAAAGTGATGGCTGTCGATGATAATCCCGCTAACCTTAAGCTTATTTCCGCCTTATTACATGAACAAGTAGAAACCGTCGTAACTTGTAAAAATGGCATTGACGCAGTGCAGCAAGCCACAGAACAAAAGTTCGATATTATTTTAATGGATATTCAAATGCCTAAAATGGATGGCGTTATGGCATGTAAAGAAATCCGAAAAACAGTACTAAACGCTCAAACCCCTGTTGTTGCCGTAACAGCTCATGCCATGACTGGTGAACGAGAACGATTAATCAGTGAAGGAATGGATGATTACTTAACCAAACCAATTGAAGAACATGTCCTTCAACAAGTCATCATTCACTGGAGTCCCTTAACGGATAAATCTGATGTGGAAAAAATTGAAATTTTAGCCGACGCGATCCCTGAACTTCATGTGGAAGAAGCAAGTTGTGATAAGAGTAGCAGTATTGATTGGGAAGCGGCATTAAAGCAATCAGCAGGAAAAGATGATCTCGCAAAAGAGATGCTTGAAATGCTGATAGAGTTTATTCCGGAAGTTGATAGCTGGATAGAAAAAGCCCTAAAGGGGAACTTATCAACTGAAGAACTGTGTCATTACATACATAAACTTCATGGAAGTAGCTCATATTGTGGCGTGCCTAGACTAAAGCAGTTATGCAATTTAATTGAAACCGCGCTAAGACAGGAGCAATCGATTGAAGACATTGAACCTGAATTATTTGAGCTGCAAGATGAAATGTATAAAGTGACAAAAGATGCCACTCAATGGCTAAAGTAGCTTATACCATTCTGGATAAGTAGTTGTTCAGATAATTGCGTAGGAAAAATCGATTAGAGCAAGATATTAATTACAGTAACTAGTGGATCTAATTACAAAATTTATAACGCAGATATAATCGATTTTAACAAGCAAGAATGATCAAATACTTATGTAGATTGGTATTAGTTAGGATTCAAAAATTACCGTTGCAACCGCGTAATGGCGCTCGTCGGATATTGTAAGGTGAATATGGGAAACATTCATTTTTTGAGATAACTCAAGAGCTTTACCCATGAGTTTTAAGATGGGTTTACCGTTCTCATCATTAGAGACACTAAAATCATGAAAAGTAACACCATGGGCAATGCCGGTTCCTAATGCTTTTGAGGCGGCTTCTTTTGCTGCGAAACGCTTCGCTAAAAAACGTCCTTTTTGTTTTAGGCTTTGATACTTTTCAAATTCAGATTGGCTTAAGATGCGCTCTGCAAACGCATCCCCTGAACGAGAAAGGGCTTTTTCAACCCTTTCTATTTCAGCAATATCAGTCCCTAGACCAACAATCGCCATTACTTACGAGCACCTAGCATAATACGGTGCATATCCGCGACCGCTTTTTCTAAACCATCAAACACTGCACGTCCCATAATAGAGTGGCCGATGTTTAATTCATAGATTTCTGGCAGTGCCGCAATCGCTTCAACATTGTGATACGTTAAACCATGGCCTGCATTAACAATCAAGCCTTTAGCTGCAGCATAGCTTGCACCTGCAGCGATTTTTTTCAACTCATCTTGTTGTGCTTCTTCTGTTTCTGCATCCGCATAAGCACCAGTATGAAGTTCAATGAACGGGGCGCCACACTCAACCGCTGCATCAATTTGTTCTTTATCTGCATCGATAAATAGAGAAACTTTAATTCCTGCGTCAGACAATGTTTTCGTTGCTGCTTTTACTTTTTCAAGTTGACCTAATACATTCAAGCCACCTTCAGTGGTTAGCTCTTCACGTTTCTCAGGCACTAAACAAACAAACTCTGGCTGTGTTTTAAGCGCAATGCCTACCATTTCATCCGTTACTGCCATCTCTAAGTTCATTCGTGTTTGCAACGTTTCACGTAAGATACGCACATCACGATCGTTAATATGACGACGATCTTCACGTAGATGGATCGTAATACCCGCCGCGCCAGCTCGCTCTGCGATTTCTGCCGCATGAACAGGATCAGGGTATTTTGTACCTCGTGCATTACGAAGGGTGGCTACGTGATCGATATTAACGCCAAGTAAAATTGAACTCATTTTAGAATACTCCTTGTTCTTGGAAGAAACAGTTCCCTACTTTTTAGGGGCTTACCGCCAAGATACGGCTTTAATGCTATGCGTGTAAAGCGTTTTGCTGCTTTTAATTGCTCAGGGGTGGTAAATCGACGCTCACTAATCGCAATCAACTCATTACCTTTAAAGCTCATTAAAGGGTCGTGACGGATGGATGCCATAAAGCCTTGCTGCTCACGATAACGATACGTCATCTCTGGAGAGACCATTTCACCACTGCCTGCACAATGTAAAAAATCAACGCCATAACCTAATGAAGATAAAAGCGCTAGTTCAAAACGTCTTAATGCGGGTTCAGGGTTTGAACTTTGAGCAAGCTCAGTAAGAGCGGTAAGGTAATCTAAAAAAAGGGCTGGATACGGCGTTTCTTGCTCTATTACTCGAACGACTAATTCATTGATGTACATGGCTGAGTAAAGATTAATACCAGAGAGTGGAATGCCCAAGCTAATGGTTTCAGCTTGTCGCAGTGTACGCATAGAGCCTTTGCCTGACCATTTCATTAATAATGGGGTAAACGCTTGTAATACGCCTTTTAGATTAGAACGCTTGCTTCGCGCCCCTTTGGAGATAATAGATAAACGGCCATACTCTTCGCTAAACACATCTAAAATTAGACTGCTTTCACTATATGGTCTTCGGTGCAGGACAAAACAGCGCTGTAGGCCTTCTTCCACGTTTCTTACCTATAAATAAGAGTTCAGATCGCTTCGCTTGCAGATTTTAGAAGAGCCGCGGTAAGACTCGATGCCTACCGCGGCTCTTCTGGCCCTTTAAGGGAGCTTGCGACCGATCTGAACCCTGCTTTTTCTATAAATCGTCGATATAACCTAGAGAACGAAGTGCTCGCTCATCATCAGCCCATCCAGATTTCACTTTAACCCAAAGCTCTAAATACACTTTACGGTCAAACAGTTCTTCCATATCAATACGAGCTTCACGACCGATCGTTTTAATTTTCTCGCCATTCTTACCGATAACCATTTTTTTCTGGCCATGGCGTTCAACAAGAATCAAACCGTTAATATGGAAACCATCCATTTTAGGGTTGTAATCAAAACGTTCGATCTCAACCGTAACTGAATATGGTAGCTCTTCACCCGTAAAACGCATTAGCTTTTCACGGATAATTTCAGATGCCATAAAACGTTGAGAACGGTCAGTAACATACTCTTCAGGGAAGTGATGTACCGCTTTTGGTAAATGTTGACGAACCAATTTTTGCACAACATCAACATTAGAACCTGATTTTGCTGAAATTGGCACAACATCCACAAAGTCCATTTTTTCTGTCATGGTTTGCAGATGCTGCATCACATCATTTTTATCTTTAACGTTATCTACTTTGTTTACTAATAAAACCGTAGGGAACTCTGCTTTTTTCAGCTTATTCAATACCATTTCATCATCTGGTGTCCAGTGTGTGCCATCCACCAAAAATAGAACTAAATTCACATCACTTAACGATGAATTTGCTGCTCGGTTCATTAATCGGTTAATCGCACGCTTCTCTTCAATATGAAGCCCTGGAGTATCAACGTAAATTGCTTGGTAATCCCCTTCCGTATCAACACCCATAATACGGTGACGAGTCGTTTGAGGTTTACGTGATGTAATTGAAATCTTCTGACCTAAAATTTGGTTAAGAAGAGTTGATTTACCCACGTTTGGACGGCCAACAATCGCAATAAAGCCACAGTGTTGGTTGTCACTTGTTTCTGTTTTTTCTGAAGATGCAAAGTATGCATCTAGATCGAATTCTTTTTCATCTGACATTAGTTTAACTGTCCTAATGCTATGTCAGCAGCCGACTGTTCTGCCTTGCGGCGGCTACTTCCTTTTCCGATAACCGGCGTATCCAAGCCAGCCACGATACATTCAATAGTGAACTCTTGATTATGAGCTTCACCTTTAATTTTTGTTACTGTGTACGTTGGTAATGGCTTACGACGACCTTGCAGGTATTCTTGAAGACGTGTTTTTGGATCTTTTTGAGAAACACCTGGTTCAATCGAATCAAGACGCGTTTGGTACCAAGACAGAATGATGCCACGAATGATTTCTGTGTCGCTGTCTAAATAAATAGCACCAATAATCGCTTCAACCGCATCAGCTAAAATTGAATCACGACGGAAGCCACCACTTTTAAGCTCACCTGGGCCTAAGTATAGGTAATCTCCTAACTGAAACTCACGACCAAGCTCAGCTAATGTATGACCACGAACTAAGGTTGCACGCATACGACTCATATCACCTTCATCCACTTTAGGAAAACGGTGATACAACTCATCAGCAATAACAAAACTCAAAATTGAATCGCCTAAAAACTCTAAACGTTCATTGTGAGTACCATTAGCACTACGGTGAGTCAGTGCTAATTTTAAATAATTTTCATCTTTAAATTGATAGCCTATTTTTTTCTCTAGGCGTTGTAATGAAGCATTCATAATCGTTCAATCAGTCTATGCCACCGATGCGGTTAAAACGCACACCAGTAGGAATAAAGGAAGGCAGCACACTATCGCTACCACGTTCAAATTCAAAGCTGATCCAGATCCCGACCGCTTTACCAACCAGATTCGCTTCAGGGACAAAACCCCAGTAACGACTGTCAGCACTGTTGTCACGATTATCGCCCATCACAAAATAGTTTCCTTCTGGTACAACCCATTCATTGTAACCTGGTCGTGGTTGGTACATTGATACACGATCAGCTCTCATAGGATTAACCAAAATATCATGCGTCGTCTCTTTTGCTAACTGTTCTGTATATTGAACTAGGTTAGTACGATCTTGCATGAATTCACTGTCTTTCATGTTCGTTAACGGGATGATATTACACTTGCTCTCGCCTTTTGGTTTTACACACAACTGCTTTGAAGAGCTGTAAATTACGGTATCGCCTGGTTCACCTACTACACGTTTAATATAGTCGATATTTGGTTGAGGTGGGTATTTGAATACAACAATATCACCACGCTCAGGCTTACCCGTTTCTACAAGTTGTGAACGCCAAACAGGGTCTTTAATTCCATATGAGAATTTTTCAACCAAGATAAAATCACCGACTAAAAGCGTCGGCATCATCGAACCGGATGGGATCTGGAACGGCTCATAAATAAATGAGCGCAACACTAAAACAAGGCCAATCACTGGAAAAATTGAAACAGACTGCTCTACCCACCCCGGTTGAGGTGCGACTTTTGCTAGTGTTGCTTCATCAACTTGTCCACCCGCTTGTTCTCTCGCTGCCGCAATTTTTTGCTTACGCTTTGGAGCCCAAACGAATTTATCAATAGCCCAAATAACACCTGTAAATAGGGTTACCAGAACTAAAATTAGTGAAAAAGTGTTCGCCATTTCATTCCCTTAAGTTAAGTGTTGCAATAACAAAGAAAGCGAAGACCATTGATCATCGCTTTCTTTGAGCTGTAATAAAGCTTAATTTACGTCACTCTGAATAATCAGTGATGACCTATTAATCTTTACCTACATGAAGAATCGCAAGGAAAGCTTCTTGAGGTAATTCAACATTACCAATCTGCTTCATACGTTTCTTACCTTCTTTCTGCTTCTTCAACAGTTTTTTCTTACGGCTAATATCGCCACCGTAACATTTTGCGATTACGTTTTTACGTAACTGCTTAACCGTTGAACGCGCAATAATGTGGGCACCAATCGCTGCCTGAATCGCAATATCAAACATTTGACGAGGAATGAATTCTTTCATTTTCTCAACAAGTAAACGACCGCGGCTTTGTGCATTATCGTGGTGAGTAATGATAGCAAGTGCATCAACTCTGTCACCATTGATTAATACATCAACACGAACCATGTTTGACTGTTCATAACGTTGGAAGTTGTAATCTAGTGATGCATAACCACGAGACGTTGATTTCAATCGGTCAAAGAAGTCTAAAACTACCTCTGACATTGGAATATCATAAGTCAACGCTACTTGGTTACCGTGATAAACCATATCAACTTGAACACCACGTTTTTCAATACATAGACTGATCACATTACCTAAGTAATCTGCTGGTACTAAGATATTACAACGAGCAATTGGTTCACGAATTTCATCTAAATCATTTACTGCTGGTAATTTTGATGGGCTATCTACGTACAGTAAATCACCGTTATTTAATACCACTTCGTAAACTACCGTTGGTGCTGTCGTGATCAGATCAAGATCGTATTCACGCTCTAGACGCTCTTGGATGATTTCCATGTGAAGCATACCAAGGAAGCCACAACGGAAACCAAAGCCAAGTGCAGCCGAACTTTCTGGTTCATAAAACAGAGAAGCATCATTCAGACTTAATTTGCCTAATGCATCACGGAAGTTTTCATAATCATCAGAAGATACTGGGAACAGACCTGCATACACTTGTGGTTTCACTTTTTGGAAACCAGGTAGACGCTCTTCACAGCCACCCTTTGCATGAGTCAAGGTATCGCCCACTGGTGCACCTAGGATATCTTTGATACCACAAACTACCCAGCCAACTTCACCGGTGTTTAATCCATCGGTGTCAATTTGTTTTGGAGTGAAGATACCAATACGGTCGATACCCCAAACTTGGCCTGTGCTCATTACTTTGATCTTGTCATTTTTCTTTAGTGAACCATTTTTGATTCGAACAAGAGAAACAACACCTAAGTAGTTATCAAACCATGAGTCAATGATCAGCGCTTGTGTTGGCGCTTCAGGATCACCTTCTGGTGCTGGAATTGATTTCACGATAGTTTCAAGAACTTCATCAACGCCTAAGCCTGTCTTAGCAGAACAACGCGTTGCATCCGTGGCGTCAATACCAACGATTTCTTCAATTTCTTCAGCTACACGATCTGGATCTGCCGCTGGTAAGTCAATCTTATTTAAGATTGGCACAACTTCTAGATCCATTTCGATTGCGGTATAACAGTTTGCTAGAGTCTGTGCTTCTACACCTTGACCCGCATCAACCACCAATAGCGCACCTTCACAGGCAGCAAGTGAACGCGATACTTCATAAGAGAAGTCAACGTGTCCAGGTGTGTCGATAAAGTTTAGTTGATAAGTCTCACCATCGTTAGCCGTATAGTCGAGCGTCACACTCTGGGCTTTGATAGTGATACCACGTTCACGTTCTAGATCCATTGAATCAAGAACTTGTGCAGCCATTTCACGGTCTGACAGGCCACCACAAACTTGGATTAGGCGGTCAGATAGTGTCGATTTACCGTGATCGATATGGGCAATAATAGAAAAATTACGAATGTGCTTCATAAATGATGTGACAAACTCAATTAGTTAATGGGATTGGATCGTGAGATCAAGTTGTGGGATTCTACCCAATTTCGTCGCAAGTCGCTATCTTATCGTGCAGCATTTACTGAGATAGTGTCAGAAACTGGCTCACCGAGGACACGGATCAAGCTAACTTGTTGTTCTGTATTCTGCTCAATTCGGTGAGAAAGTGATTTCGCAAGCACATACCCGCCCCATGATGAAAGCGCAGCAACCACGATGGTTGTTAGCTCACCAACGCCCACAAGTGGAGAAATAAGCGCATCAGAAATAAACGCCCCAATGAGTAAAAAGAGTAACGGCACTAAATATACAATAGCAGCGGACTGAAGTAGGTTCTTTTCAGGTAAACCTATTTCTACCATTTGACCAATGGTTAATTTTTTATCGGTATGAAAAGCCCAGTGATGCACCTTTCCTGGAAGTACCTTTGATACAATACCTGTGCCACAAGAATCTTTCGATGAACAATGGTTACAACTGCTTTTCTGCTGGCAACCAACAACAACTATGTCATCTTGAATATCAAGTACTGTTGCTAACGCTGTCATCATAGGCGTTATTTATCCTCATTTTTTAATACAGAGGGACGAAAAACAATGGAATCAGCGATACGTTTTGCTGTAACTACAGGAATATCGCCAACGACACTAATTTCATAATCCCCTTGTATGTAGCTATACAATGAACGTCGCCCTTGGCGTACTGATTGTTCTTTTTGACTTAATTCATCGGCTTCTGAAATATACACGGAGAAATTAAATAACCCATCGGTATACATTTGGCTTTCAACTGCTCGTTGATTCATAGCAAGACGATAGCGATTGAAATGAATGGCTTTAAAGCCGCTAGGCAGCCACTTTATCGACCAGGCTGCTTCTTCTTGTGTCGTAGGTGGTAACGGCAATACTTTAGGTAACTCTACCTCACCTAAACGCTGATTCATAAATCCTGCAATTTGATCATTAACGGTGTAAGAAACCACTCTATATTGCTCAATAATGTCGCCATCTCTACTCACTAAATCAGTACGTAACGGCAACTTGCTTCGCTCATCAATCCACACAATATAAGAATAACGATTTCCATCCTTTGAAACGATGCGAACCACTTGTGAAGGAGACCCTGCCTCTCTTGCTCTACCCATTGATACAAAATCATAATATTGTTTTAAAAGAGGCAATTCTTTATGTAAAAGAGGGATAATAGGAGCAACAATAGATTCAGCTTGAATAGAAAAAGGTTTACTGCCTTGCTCTAAATAAGTGATTTCTTCATTTCTACGAATCACTTCGCGCATTGAACCACTTAAATAAACAAGATGAGATAACGTCATATTCTCTAGATGAGAATGGCGATACATAAAAGGTTCAATACTGTTTTTCTTAACCAAAATATAAGAAAGCTCGTAATTTAGCTTATGACTCGCCTCTCCCATTTGATGTAACAAAGCCTCAGCAGAAGGCGTTTCTTCTGCTGAGGCTGTTATTGGAAAGAAGCTGATCAAAGCGATAAAGCCGATCAGGATACGTTTCATTATTCTGCCAATGTTGTATTTTGCTCGAGTAAATCACGGTCAATCGAACCATCATGAGCGTTCAATCGTAGTTGTAATTCATAATCTTGCAGCATGGCATTTATACGCTTACGCTGCTCCATGACATCTGCTTCTGTCGAGGTTTTATTTACTAGTGAGTCACGGGTTAAACTCACAGGCTCTGCCGTTCCACTAAATGGAATCGTATCAAGTACCTGAATGTCACCACTCGCAGGGATAGCATTGCTTTCTGAACCGTTATATTGTTGAACACCAACAATAACAACAAGAGAGAAACACGCAGCCATCGCAACTTGACTAAACTGAGTCAACCAACTTGGCATTGTCTTCTTTGCTTCACTTGGCGTAGGCTGAGAAGGCATGAATTCCGTTACCGTATCATTCAACTGGTGAGCAGGTTCATCCTCAAGAGCAAGAGCCACATTGGCGGCAATATCCCACTCTTGTGTTTCAGGTGTCTCGCCTCTCATTACATCACCAATTAAATGGTAATTTTTCCAGGTTTCTGCGCTTTCTGTTTGCGATAGGGATTCTATGAACGCATTGTCCATTTCCTCATTATCCATAAACGCTGAAATTTGTTCTTTATCAGTCATTGTCTTCACCGTTTGACCGTTGGAAATAATTAACGCTGCATCAGCGGTTGGATTTTTTTCTCAACTACTTCACGAGCTCGGAAGATACGCGAACGAACCGTACCTACCGGACACTCCATTACAGCAGCAATATCTTCATAACTTAAACCTTCTAGCTCTCGTAATGTTATTGCTGTTTTTAAATCTTCAGGTAAACCATCAATTGTCGAAAATACGATTTGTCGTAATTCCTCGGTTAATGATAAATTCTCTGGGTTAGTGACCTCTTTTAAGGCACTTGCCCCTTCATAATATTCTGCTTCTTCCGCATCAACATCAGATGCTGGCGGTCTGCGTCCTTGAGCGACAAGGTAGTTCTTCGCTGTATTCACTGCTATTCGATACAACCAAGTATAAAATGCACTGTCCCCACGAAAGGTTGGTAACGCACGATACGCTTTAATAAACGCTTCTTGCGCAACATCAGGTACATCACCACTGTTTTTTACATAACGAGCAACAAGACTACATACTTTGTTTTGATATTTAACTACCAAATGGTTAAAGGCTTGCTTGTCACCACGTTGAACACGCTCAATTAAAACTTGATCTGTTAACTGCTCACTCATTGGAGCGGGTACTCCCATGTTATTCTTCTTAGATGCGCATAAAGTTTAGATTACGCAAACAGCTGATAATAAATTCAGCTATACCACGATTAACTTGAGCACTATGTATGAGTTTCTAATCTTTAGAAAGTTCCGTCATTATTACATTTTTTTATCAATTTAATAGTTCAATGAGTAATTTAAGGCTTTTTTTAGCTTGTTTTTATCTCTCATTTTCACTTTTTTATTCTTGATATTTAAGATTCCACTTCAAAATATAACGCAACCACCTAGATTCTGGTAAAATGATCGGATTATCACAGGAAAATGATGAATATATGAACATAACCAATGAACACAGTTGCGACGTTTTAGTCATAGGCAGTGGTGCTGCTGGTCTTTCACTTGCACTTAGAGTCGCACCACATGGAAAGGTGATCGTTTTAAGTAAAGGTCCTCGTAATGAAGGCTCAACCTACTACGCTCAAGGCGGTATTGCAGCCGTATTTGATGAAAGTGATACGGTAGAATCTCATGTTGATGATACCTTAGTTGCTGGCGCACATATTTGTGACAAAGATGTTGTTACTTTTATTGCTGAAAATGCGAAACATTGCGTTCAATGGTTAATTGATGGCGGTGTTCCTTTTGATCACGATGATGAAAAAGAAACCGACATTACCGATCCAAAGTTTCATTTAACTCGTGAGGGTGGCCATAGCCATCGCCGTATTTTGCACGCAGCAGATGCTACCGGCAAAGCAATGCAAAACTCACTGCAAGAGAATGTTCTAAATCACCCCAACATCACTATTTTTGAACGTCACAATGCGCTCGACTTAATCACTGAAGATAAAGTTGGCGGAGAAGCAGATAAAGTTGTTGGTGCCTATATTTGGAACCGTGATGCCGAGCATGTTGAAACCGTTCGCGCTAAATTTGTTGTATTAGCAACAGGCGGCGCTTCTAAAGTTTACCAATATACTTCAAACCCTGACGTATCTTCAGGTGATGGTATCGCAATGGCTTGGCGTGCTGGTTGTCGAGTCGCTAACTTAGAGTTTAATCAATTCCACCCTACGTGCTTATTCCACCCTGATGCTCGCAATTTTCTAATGACCGAGGCCTTACGTGGTGAAGGCGCTTATTTACGTCGTCCAGACGGCACACGTTTTATGCCTGACTTCGATGAGCGTGGTGAATTAGCACCTCGTGATGTCGTTGCTCGTGCTATCGACTTTGAAATGAAACGCCTAGGTGCTGACTGTATGTATTTAGACATCAGCCATAAACCTGAAGACTTCATTCATCACCATTTCCCTACCATTAATGAAAAACTGCTTTCATTTGGTATCGATATGACAAAAGAGCCTATCCCTATCGTGCCTGCTGCTCACTACACTTGTGGCGGTGTTATGGTTGATAAACAAGGCCAAACAGATATTGATGGTTTATTTGCAATTGGTGAAGTGAGTTATACTGGTCTTCATGGCGCAAACCGCTTAGCTTCTAACTCTCTACTAGAGTGCGTTGTTTATGCATGGTCTGCTGCTGAAAATATTATTAAAGACATGAATAACCGAGCTCTTCCTCCGTCATTACCCGCTTGGGATGAGAGTCAGGTTGAATGCTCAGATGAAGAAGTAGTAATCCAACATAACTGGCATGAACTACGTCTATTTATGTGGGATTACATGGGTATTGTTCGCACTGATAAACGTCTAGAGCGAGCACTTCGTCGTATTCAGTTACTAAAACAAGAAACCCATGATTACTACAGTAATTTCCGCGTGTCTAATAACTTGATCGAACTGCGAAACCTGCTTGATGTGTCTGAATTAATGGTTCGTTGTGCAATGGAGCGTAAAGAAAGCTGTGGTTTACATTACACACTAGATTACCCAGAAGCGCTTGAGGAGTCCGGTCCTACAATTTTAGTGCCTAAGAATTTCAACTAATTTTCGCTTTCATTTGTTGGTCTCTATTCTAAACCTATAAATAGAATAGAGATCATCTTAATAAAACCGCTAATTGATGCTGCTCATCTTCATTCATTGCATCTCTAAATAAATAAAAATACTGCTTGGTATATTCATTTTCCGCATAAAAAACACTCATACTTCGACTTATCCAAAATACTCGTTTAACAATCCAATCTCTATGATCATCAGACGCTTTGATTACAAAAGTATAATCACCTTGCAACTCTAATAATTGATGATAAATAGATGTAATATGCTGATGAATAAAATAAAAGAGGAGAGGTAATAAAGGAAATGGAATTATATCCATTAACATTACCGCCCATCCCAAGTAGATATAACTACCATACAATGTGAGATAGGCGATATAGGAAAAGTGGAGCGTAAACTTAACGGAGTTTGCTGAGGTTGTGCTCAACGATCTTATCTACCATAGATGCATGACCTAGGTTATCACTGCGTCCGTGCCCCATGATCCAAGTAAATAAATCTGGATCATCACTTTCTAACAATGAAACAAAATTCTGTTGCTCAGCTTCTGTTAGCTCTTCAAAACATTCGTCAAAAAATGGCATAATTACCACATCTAATTCTAGCATCCCACGACGGCAAGCCCACTTTACTCGTGCTTTTTCTTCGACACTGTACATACGGTCCTCTAGCTTAAAAATAGAAATAACTGACCGGAGTTTATCAGTCTATTTCTATGACAACCATGATCTAAAGTCACAAGATGAAGAAGATGAGACATAAAACTACTTGTTTCTTTTTACTGACATTTAAAATCTAGGCATTTACTATAAAGGGATAACCTAACTGGATAAGAATTTCATGATGAGTACTGTTTTCTCTACGTTATCGCTAAACCTAAACGATCCCTTACCAAGCTTTGCTATTTCAGAATTAACTGATTGGGCATTAATAACTATGGTAGGTAACGATAAAAAATCCTACTTACACGGGCAAGTAACCTGTGATGTTGTTGCTTTAACACAAGGCGAGATTACCTTTGGCGGTCACTGTGATGCAAAGGGAAAGTTATGGAGTATATTTCAACTGTTTCACCACAATGACGGTTATGCCTTATTTCAACGCAAAAGTGCTATTGAAACTGAATTAACAGAAATCAAAAAATACGCCGTATTTTCTAAAGTTGATATTGAAATCAGCAACGAAGTATTACTTGGCTTAACTGGCGCTGCGGCTGAAGAGTGGATTAACGAGCAAACTGACTCACAAGAAAGTGTCCGCACTTGTAACTTTGGTACTTTCGCTAAAATTGGAAAGCTACAGTGGTTATTGGTAACGACAAGTGAACATAAAGACACTTTAATGTCATCGTTAACTCAAGCGGCATTATGTGATGAGTCATTATGGGAGCTTTATACCATTCAACAAGCTCACCCTCAAATTGATGCAGCACTAAGTAATGAGCATATTCCTCAAGCATTAAACCTACAAGCCATTGACGGGATCAGTTTCAAAAAAGGCTGCTATACAGGTCAAGAAACCGTAGCAAGAGCAAAATACCGCGGTATGAATAAACGAGCTATGTATTTAGTTGCAGGGCAATCAGAACAAGCCCCCGTTGCTGGCGATGCGATTGAGCGCAGTGTTGGTGACAACTGGCGTAAAGGCGGAACCATTGTTTCTTCTTTCCGATATCAAGATGGACATACTTTAGCTTTAGCTATTCTCCCTAATGATCTTGATAGTGACACTCAATTTAAACTTCAAGATGCGATTTGGGAAAAAATGCCACTTCCTTACTCTCTTGACGATGAGTAACTCAACACCATAAACAAGAAGGGTCTGCAAAAAATTGCAGACCCACTTCCTAAATTCCCTTTCTTAAATTAATAATCCAATTAGGCACAACAATTCTGTGTCGAAGGTAAGATTAAGTTTCATCGTTACATTTCCAACCTTGACCTCAAACGCAGATATCAACAACAATATTTGAATTTTTATTTATTTTAAGTGAATAAGTAGCAAGTCGTTTGTTATTTAGCTATCTTTACAGTGTTCTTTTCTTAAAAAAGAGCGCATAAATTGTTTAACTCCAAACAATTTAATTCAATATACCTATATATATTGAATATGCATCTGTGACTGTTTGCCCGAATTTATTCGGGCTTTTTTTTATTTATGCCCACTGAATAACAGTATTTAATATTAGATAAAGATCAAATTTAAAACGATAAAAGTACAAAAACTGATTCAACCATCACTCTATTCTATATTTGTAACGCTACCTTCATCTTTTCTGTTTTATAATACAACCAAAGCACATTACGAGCTTTGTTGTATTAATCACAAAAGGACAAGGTGATGCGATTTTTTAAGCACTATGCACCAAGCATGATTGCTAAACATATTAGTCGACTGTTTAATGGGAAAATTCATATTCATGGTATTGGTGAGTTTCGATTTGAAGAAGGAAAGTTAATCGTTCCCTCTCAAGCAGAAAGAGCGCAATATCGAATGATAAAAGAGATTAACTTGGAAGTTGCTCGATTACGACTTTCTTATTAATAGCCTCAAACTGACTATGTAAAATCGATACGAATAAAAAAAGGTAGCTGTGGCTACCTTTTTTAATGCTTATTTTTGACGGTATTATACCATTCTGGATAAGTCGTTGTTCAGATAATTGCGTAGGAAAAATCGATTAGAGCAAGGCATAAATTGCAGTAACTAGTGGATCTAATTACAAAATTTATAACGAAGATATAATCGATTTTAACAAGCAATAATGATCAAATACTTATGTAGATTGGTATTATTTACGCTTTATGTTGAGCCATTTTTGGTTGTCGCCCTGATAAGCCTAAGGCGCGTTTAAGACATTCATCTTTAACTGGCGTAACCTCATTAGTTAGAGACATTCCTATCCCCCTCACTAATTTCTTAATTGGATTAAAACCAGAAAAAAGAGCCTTAAAGCTTTGCATCGACGCTATCATTTGTGCCGCTTCCGCTTTTCTCCAGCGCTCAAATGGGCGTAAATTGGTTTTTAACCCAATATCTTTACCCTCTTGATGTAGCTCTATAATCGTTTCAGCTAATGCTGCGGCGTCAGCTAAACCAAGGTTTACTCCTTGCCCTGCTAATGGATGAATCGTATGAGCCGCATCACCGACTAATACAACGCGATCTTTTACAAAATCTTTGGCATAACGCATTTTTAAAGGGAAGACTTGTCTCTCTCCTTCGACACTGCATAGGCCTAGTTGGTTATCAAACGCTGCAGTCAATTGCTTATTAAATTCGTCTTCTGGCATTGAAACTAAGTTTTCTGCATTAAGAGGATCGAGTGACCAAACAATTGAACTCAAATTACTTTCACTCAATGGAAGAAAAGCTAATGGACCTTCTGGTCTAAAAATTTGACGAGCCGTTTCTGTGTGATTTTCTACGGTTCGTATATTGGCAACTAAAGCACTGTGTCCATAATCCCAATGAGTGAGTGGGATATTAACTTGATTACGTAACCAAGAGTTTGCGCCATCAGCACCGACCACTAATTTAGCCGTAATTGCTTTGCCTGATTCTAAATTTAACCACGCTTCACTCTCGCCAAACATAATACTACTACAACGTTCTGGAGCTAATAACGTTACATTTTCTTGTTTAGAAACCATATCTAACAAAGAAAGTTGAATCACTCGGTTTTCAACAATATGCCCTAGGTTTCGTTGTGCAATTTGTTCCGCTTCAAAATCAATACGAGCAAAGCTGTCTTGCTCCCATACTGTCATTGAACGGTAAGGAGCGGCTCTACGAGAGGTGATCCCCTGCCATGCACCAACATTATCTAAAATATATTCACTTGCTCGACTGATTGCTGATACACGAACATCTGGTAAGTCAGTTAGATCAGTGTCTGGTAATTGACTTTCAATGACCGCGATTCTTAATCCACTGCCCTCTAATGCAGCAGCAACGGTCAAACCAACCATGCCACCACCAATAATCGCAACATCTACACTTTGCATCATAATTATCTATTCACTCTGCCCATAGCTCGTAACGTTAAGGGCTTTAAAAAAGCACGAAAAGTATCAACTGCACACAAACTGACATTTCTTCCTATCACCATAGGAAATGCATTATTTGCAAAAATAGACACCAATCCTGCAGTCATGGTTATTGTTTGTTGTTGATCTGGCTGACGGCGTTTTTGATACGCAGACAACACTGAATATTCGCCAATATCATTACCTGCTTGATTTGCTAGGGTAATACAATCTGCCAATGAGAATACGTCTCTTATTCCTAAATTAAAACCTTGGCCAGCAATTGGATGCAATGTTTGAGCTGCATTCCCAATAGCAGCAAAACGGTGTGATATATGTTGTTTTTGACGACGTAACCACAATGGGTAATGCGCTCGTTGCCCCGTTTTAGTCAACTGACCTAAACGCCAGCCAAAAGCCTGTTGTAAATGCGCTAGAAACGTATCGTCATCATATCCAAGTATTTGTTGCGACTCTTCAGGGCTCACACACCACACTAAAGAACTGCGTCCCTGAGACATAGGAAGTAAAGCTAATGGTCCATGCTCTGTAAAGCGCTCGAATGCTTTGCCTTGAGGGTGAATATCCGTCGTGATATTTGCAATAATGGCTACTTGTTGAAAGTCATCATTCTGACTCTCTATATTCATGCTTTTGCACGTTTTTGATTCAGCGCCATCAGCGGCAATAACTAAGGATGTTGAAATCTGTTCACCTGTCGATAAAGTGATTTTAGATAATGATTGTTCTCTATCAATACCTAAGACCGAGGCAGGACAAATAAGCTCAATATGAGGTGAAGTTTCAAGTTTTTGATGATAAAAACGACCGACATCGGCTAACTCAACCACATAACCTAATGCATCAACATTAAGCTCTTTAGCGGTTAATTCAGTCAACCCCATATGATGTCGATCTGACACATGAATATGATCAATTGGCGTTGAAAATGATGCGATACCTGACCAAAGACCAATATCTTGCAGCAGCTGAGTCGTTCCACTTGAAAGAGCAATACTTCTCGAATCATAACCTGGATGTTGATCTAACTTTGGCTCAACCGCTTCAATGACGGCGATAGACAATGTCTCTTGGTTCATTTTCTCTAGGGCCAAAGCGAGTGTTGCTCCAGCCATAGCTCCGCCCACGATCACTACATCATAATGTGTCATAGCATTATCCATTAATGTACGGTTTTAGAACTGTCTTTATGTACTCGTTGCCCTAGTTCAGCATGAATCGTTAGTACACAAATACGAACATGTTCTAAGACTTGCTCAAATAAGGCTTCTTGTTCTTCAAGATCATCATCTTCATCAATGCCTAGGCGAGCAATTTCTTCTAAATCTAACAAGGCTTCTTTTAATGATTCTGATGCTTTGTCCATTTTTAGCTCAACTAAGCCTAACCCTGAGATAAAATGATTTACCCACTCACTTAATCCATCAGCTCGATTCATTAATGTTTCAGTGTCATCTGGGATCAACATTTCTAACACAATTACGTCAGACGTTAATTCAGAAACCGTTGATTGAAATACCTGCTCACCCATTTTAATTGCACTATCAGGCCAGCCCATGCCTTCATTTGTGTAATCATAAATTAACGGCTTCCATGTTTGATCGTCTAGTGGCAAACCACCACTTACCATTCCGACAAGTAGGCCATGCAACTCTGATGGGGTAACCGCTAATCCGCTGTCCTTTAGCGCTGACTCTACAGCTAGGAATGTTGGCATTTTTATTTCACTCATAGTAAAACGATCTCTGAATTTATAATCAATAACACAATGCTACCACTTTGCGCATTTTCAGAAAACTCACGATCTCTCGCAATTGAGTATCTTTTCATCAGATTGTTGTTTTATTAAGAATATAGTTAACCCTCATCAACAAAGAGAGGGGAAATACTTGAATCTTATTACGGCATTTCTTATAGTTTCATTCACTTATCACTATTCCCTTTTCTGAATGGTGTAATTCTATTGTTTAACGATGAGTAATGTATTGATGACAAGCCAAGCCGTGCAAGTCCAAATATTAGGACGAGCCATCAAGGTTAACTGCCCTGCTGGTCAAGAAGCTGCATTGAAAGAAGCAGCGAAAGATTTGGATAACCGAGTAAATGAGCTATCTGAACGAACTAAAGTAACCAATACAGAACAGCTATTAACTATTACATCATTAAATATATGCTATGAATTACATATGGCGAAAAAAGAGGCAAGTAAACACTCTTCTGATGTTTATGAGCGTATGGGATTACTTGCTAATGCATTAGAAGCAGCGATTTCTACAGTTAAGCCTAGCCAAACAGAGGAAAGTACGGCAGAATAGAAATATCGCTAAGGATAGCAAAAGAATAAAATTTACCCTGGAGTGTTTGTAGGCGGATCTATGTCCCTGAGCCGATAAGCACAAATTAGGGTTAGTATTTGTTTACTACTGAGCATGCTCGGCTCGTACTGAGAAGCCTACGGTGAACCTTGCTGATCCGCCTTGAACCTAGGGTTCAAGGGCTACGACCACTACGGCACTTTGGGGTATTCCATGACATCTCGTCGACGCATTCGACAATCGATACGTCAACTTCGTAACACCTTATCTCCTACAGAACAATCACAAGCTGCTGACGCGCTTGTCCTTCAATGTGCTACCAACCCTATAATTCAAAAAGCAAATACGATAGCCGTATATTTATCATCTGATGGTGAAGTTGATACTGACCCACTCATTCAATGGTTATGGCAACAAGGTAAGCAAGTTTCTTTGCCTGTTATACACCCTTTTGCAAAGGGTCATTTATTGTTTCTTGAGTACACAAAAACAACCCCACTCATTCATAATAAATACCAAATACTTGAACCAAAATTAGATAAAACAAAAATCGTACCGACCTCAGAGCTGGATCTTATTTTGACCCCATTGGTGGCTTTTGATCATACCGGTAACCGTCTAGGCATGGGGGGAGGATATTATGATCGAACCCTCTCACGTTGGCACACTGACCAGCAAGGGCCAATGCCAATAGGTTTATCTCATTCCTGCCAGCAAGTACCACTATTGCCGATCGAATCTTGGGATGTACCACTACCTCAAATCATCACCCCTAAAAAAACATGGTTCTGGTAAACCCCAACCGAAATCGTTTGCTTTGACTGTATTTCCTTCAATTTTTGCTCTTTTCTGACTTATTTTTTCTGACGAAGAAAAAACAGTGCGTTATAATCACGCCGCTTTCATTTGAAGACTATTATTTCATTAGGAGAATGTCATGACTCAAGACGAGATGAAAAAAGCAGCTGGTTGGGCAGCGTTAGAATACGTAGAAGCTGGCAGCATTGTTGGTGTAGGTACAGGATCAACAGTAAATCACTTCATCGACGCGCTTGCGACAATGAAAGGCAAAATCAAAGGGGCAGTATCAAGCTCTGTTGCTTCAACAGAAAAACTTAAAGAGCTGGGCATTGAGGTTTTTGACTGTAATGATGTTGCAGGTCTTGACGTTTATGTTGATGGCGCTGATGAAATTAATGGTAAAAACGAGATGATTAAAGGTGGCGGTGCTGCTCTTACTCGTGAAAAAATCGTTGCTGCTATCTCTGATAAGTTTATTTGTATTGTCGACGACACAAAACAAGTTGATGTATTAGGTGCCTTCCCGCTTCCTGTTGAAGTTATTCCAATGGCTCGCTCTTACGTTGCTCGTGAATTAGTAAAACTAGGTGGAGATCCTGCATACCGTCATGGTGTAACCACTGATAACGGTAACGTGATCTTAGATGTTCATGGTATGAAAATTACTGATGCGAAAGAGTTAGAAGATAAAATCAATGCATTACCAGGTGTGGTAACGGTTGGTCTATTCGCTCATCGCGGTGCAGATGTCCTATTAGTAGGCGCTCCTGAAGGCGTTAAAAAGTTCGATTAAGTTTCTTTTTTGTCTTAATGCTCCCACCAATCGGGCGTTAAAAATGTCATTTGATTACAAACGGTGCTCATTAGCACCGTTTTTTATTAACTATTCCGTAATTTTCTTACCCAAACTGATTATTTTTTGATACTTTATAATCATTGAACATAAACTTCCCATCATAAATTTGTTTTTAAGGATAAGAACGACCATGGCAAAAGTATCTCTGGAAAAAGAAAAAATAAAAATTCTTCTTTTAGAAGGGTTGCACCCATCTTGTGTTGAAGTTTTTCAGGCTGATGGCTATACAAACATCGAATATCATAAGGGATCGTTGTCAGAAGAGGATCTTCTTGAGGCAGTAAAAGATGTTCACTTTATTGGTCTTCGCTCACGCACTCAATTAACTCAAGAAGTGTTTGATGCCGCAAACAAGTTAGTTGCCGTCGGTTGTTTCTGTATCGGAACGAACCAAGTGAACTTAACGGCCGCTGCAAAACGCGGTATTCCAGTATTTAATGCCCCTTTCTCTAACACTCGAAGTGTTGCTGAGCTTGTTTTAGGGCAAATCCTATTACTCCTGCGTGGTATCCCTGAGAAAAATGCGTTAGCTCATCGTGGTATCTGGAAAAAAAGTGCCGACGCTTCTTTTGAAGCAAGAGGCAAACGTTTGGGTATCATAGGTTATGGGCATATCGGTACACAATTAGGTATTTTAGCTGAAAACTTAGGTATGCGAGTCTATTACTACGATATAGAAAACAAGCTATCGCTAGGTAATGCAACTCAGATCCAAACCATGAGTGAGCTATTAAATAAATGTGACGTTATCTCTCTTCATGTTCCAGAAACACTAGGAACAAAAGACATGATGGGAGCTGAAGAGTTTGCCCGTATGAAGCCAGGTGCTATCTTTATCAATGCCGCTCGTGGCACTGTCGTTAAGATCCCTGACTTATGCGATGCATTAGAGTCTGGTCATTTAGGTGGTGCAGCTATCGATGTATTCCCTGTGGAGCCTAAAACAAACGCAGACCCATTCGAATCGCCATTACAAAAGTTTGATAATGTTATTCTTACTCCACATGTCGGAGGCTCGACTCAAGAGGCTCAAGAAAACATCGGCGTTGAAGTCGCAGGGAAACTCACTAAATACTCTGATAATGGTTCAACATTGTCATCAGTAAACTTCCCTGAAGTCTCTCTTCCTGAACATACTGATACGTCTCGTTTGCTTCATATCCATGAGAACCGTCCAGGTATTCTAACTCAGATAAACAGCATTTTTGCTGATGAAGGGATTAACATTGCCGCTCAATACCTACAAACATCTGCGGATATGGGCTATGTCGTAATTGATGTTGAAACCGCTCGTTCTGAAGAAGCATTAGTTAAGCTAAAAGCTATTGAAGGCACAATCCGCGCTCGAATCCTACACTAACATCACTAAAAAAGGGGTTACCACGCGGTAACCCCTTTTTTATTTTTCTGCTCTATATTTTTCTGAGCTTAAGCAACTATTCCTTTAGTCGATAAACAACAGACACTGAATCTGAAATCACCATTTGGTTATCTTGGTAGCTTTCTGCAACATTAGAAGCTGCATCCATTCTCATGCTTTTCATTAAGACTGGTTGGCTGTAGTTGTTGCGATAAGAAACCTTCCATACCCCTTTAACTTCACTGCCAAAACCTTTTGCTAATGATGTTGCTTTTTCATTGGCATCTTTAATTGCCTCTAAACGTGCCGCTTCAATGTATTCTTTCTCTTTACTTGTCTTTAATTCAATATGATTAATACGATTGATGCCATCACCTAGCGCTTTATCAAGGTATCCATTTAACTTATTTAAATCCATTACCGTAACCGTAATATTACGAATAGCTTTATACCCAACAAGCTCTGGTTTTTTTCCTTTTGGATAACGATACTCTGGTGTTAAGCGAATATTTCCACTGTTAATATTTTCACGTTTCACACCTTGTACTTCTAAACGAGCAAGAAAACTCGTCACGGCTTTATCTGCTGCTTGCTTTGCTTTTTCTGCGGTTGCTTTACTTTCTACCACATCAACTGAAAACTGCGCCATATCTGGCACAACAAGTACCTCTCCTGTACCTAATACTTCAAGATGAGGAAAATCGGGTGATGAAGCAAAAGCCATTGGCGTTAAACAAGCCGATAAACATAAAGCACTGATTATTTTTTTCATGGTTAATATCTCAAAGTAACATCATAGGGTTATGACTATAGGAACAATAAATAATTCCCTTAGCCAACCAAAGTTCCATTCAAAAAAAATGCTACCCGAAGGCAGCATTTCATGTATTGATTTAAGTAAACCTT
Source organism: Aliivibrio sp. A6 (assembly GCF_028765505.1). Classification (NCBI taxonomy): domain Bacteria; kingdom Pseudomonadati; phylum Pseudomonadota; class Gammaproteobacteria; order Vibrionales; family Vibrionaceae; genus Aliivibrio; species Aliivibrio sp. A6. The sequence continues at coordinate 201,891 of NZ_JARACR010000004.1, forward strand.
AGTCTACTTTATTTAAATGCACATCCATTTGTGGGAATGGGATCTCAATACCTTCATTATCAAGACCCTCTTTAATCGCTTGAAGTGTATCAAAGTAAACATCCCAATATTGTTCTGTTTTACACCAAGGACGAACAACAAAGTTTACTGATGAATCAGCAAGAGCAACAACACCCACGGTTGGTGCCGGTGTTTTAAGTACACGCTCATCAGATTCAAGAACTTTAGTAATCACTTCTTTTGTTTTCTTCAGGTCAGCACTGTAAGACACACCAATCACATGGTCTACACGACGAGTAGCATGACGTGAATAGTTAGTGATTGGGCTGCCGATAACGCCACCATTTGGCACTACAACCATTTTATTATCTGGTGTAGTTAGAATTGTTTGGAAAATTTGAATTGAATCAACAGAACCTGCAACGCCACCAATCTCAACATAATCGCCAGACTTAAATGGACGGAATGCTACGATTAATACACCTGCTGCAAAGTTTGATAATGAACCTTGAAGCGCAAGGCCTACCGCTAAACCGGCCGCACCAATAACAGCAACAACAGAAGCGGTTTGAACACCAACTTTACCCAGTGCTGCAATTAAAACGATGATGAATAAAAGGTAACGAACTAGCGTATGAACAAAGTCGACAACGGCCTTATCCATTTTCTTTTTCTGAAGAGCCTTACTTACACCACCTGCGATTTTTTTAACGATAATATTACCGATAAAAAGGATCGCCAATGCCGAAATAATATTTACCCCATACGTGATAAATAGCTCTGAATTGTCTGTTAACCAATGCTCTAAATTAGCCACACCTGTGGTAGCTAAATCAGTGACTGCACCTTGATCTGCCATGTAATTTGTCCTTTATAGTTATTCTCAGTATAAATTGAGATGATTGCCATATATTGACGATTTATACCAATTCTAACACTATCAGCGTTAGCTTGATGTAAAATCCCTTTCTAAAATACACTTTTCTCTTTCGATTCTCTTCAGTAAGAAAGAAAAACAACCTGAATTACAATAACCTACCCAACACTAGCAGATTAAATTATCCTGACTACATTTTACTTACAAAAATAATACATTCAACTGTCGTGACGTAATTATTTTTGTTGCTCTTCTCTTTTGAAAACAAATTCACTTTCTGTTGATTCTGCGTCTACAAAGTAATAACCCGCAACACTAAACTCTTTGAGCTCTTCTTTGCTTTTTACCCTGTTTTCAATAATAAAACGAGCCATTAAGCCTCGCGCTTTTTTGGCATAAAAGCTGATAATTTTATATTGTCCATTTTTGCAATCTTTAAAGACCGGGGTTATCACCTTTGCTGCTAATACTTTTGGTTTTACCGCTTTAAAATATTCATTTGAGGCTAAGTTCACTAAAACATCATCACCTTGTGCTTTCAACACTTGGTTTAATTGCTCTGTAATTTTATTCCCCCAAAACTGATACAAATTACTGCCACGACCATTCGCTAGCTTTGTTCCCATCTCCAAGCGATAAGGTTGCATAAGATCCAATGGTTTCAATAGCCCATACAACCCAGATAACATACGTAAATGCGCTTGAGCAAACTCGATATCACTCTCCGTTAGGCTGTTTGCATCTAACCCAGTATAGACATCACCTTTAAATGCAAATAGGGCCTGACGAGCATTATCTTGAGTAAACGTCGTTGACCACTCTTCAAAACGCACCGCATTTAAACTTGCAATTTTGTCACTCACCTTCATTAAGCCGGAGATATCTAATGGCGTTAATTGTTTACATACCTCTACAAGCTCAGCTGAATCAGCAATAAAGTCAGGTTGAGTAAAGCTTTTAACGGGTAATAGCGTTTCGTAATCCAGTGTTTTCGCAGGTGAAACAACAATAAGCATGAGCAAGATATCCTATGTATTTTTATATACTAAGATAGTAACTATTCAGATATAAAAAAGCCACGCTAGCTTGCGTGGCTTTGTCTATTTCTTTGATGGATAAAACAAATGATTATTTTTGTTCTTTTGTATTATCCCAAATACCTTCTTCTAGCTGCGAGTGTAGCTCTGGATAATCTTTACTATCAAAGGTAGGTACTTTACCCGCTGCCAACTGCTTATTATAATCTTTAGCTAGCTTTATTACCGTGCCAGATAGTAATGAAATAGCGATTAAGTTAACAATAGCCATTAGTCCCATTGATACATCAGCAAGTGCCCATACCGTTGGTAGTGAAGATAAAGCACCAAACATAACCATTCCCAATACAATGACACGGAATATGCCAATACCTGCTTTGTGATTATGTTCTAGAAAAATCAAGTTTGTTTCCGCATACGAATAGTTTGCGATAATTGACGTAAATGCAAAGAAGAAAATCGCAATAGCAACAAAAATTCCGCCCCAATCACCAACTTGACTAGTCAAAGCTAGTTGAGTTAATTCTATCCCTGTCACTTCACCATGCGGCACATATTCGCCAGACATTAAGATTATTGCGACGGTTGCAGAACAAATAACAATCGTATCCATAAATACGCCAAGCATTTGAACATAACCTTGAGATGCTGGGTGCGGTGGATATGGTGTCGCCGAAGCTGCAGCATTAGGTGCAGATCCCATCCCCGCCTCATTCGAGAACAAACCACGTTTAATGCCATTAATCATTGCTTGGGCAATCGCGTAGCCTAAACCACCAGCAGCGGCCTCTTGAAGGCCAAACGCACTTTTGAAAATTAAAGCAATAACGCCTGGTAATTTTTCGATATTGGTTAGCATAATAAACAATGCTATTGCCAAATACGCCAAAGCCATAACTGGAACAACAATTTCAGCGGTTCTTGCTATCGTTCTAAAGCCACCAAAAATAACAACCGCAGAGATAATAACAATCGCAATACCAACATAGAGAGGTTCCCAACCAAACGCCGTTTGCATTGCACCTACAATGGAGTTGGCTTGTACCGCATTAAAAACTAAACCAAACGCAATAATTAAAAAGATAGAGAATAAAACGCCCATCCAGCGCATTCCTAATCCCTTCTCCATATAATAAGCAGGACCACCACGGTAGTTACCATCGTCATCTTTAGTTTTATATAATTGAGCTAATGTACTTTCTGCAAAAGAGGTTGCCATACCTAACATAGCAATTAACCACATCCAGAAAATGGCACCAGGGCCACCAGCAGTTAACGCCACAGCGACACCTGCCATATTACCAGTACCGACACGGGCGGCTAAACTAGTACACAAGGCTTGAAATGATGAAATCCCAGATGGATCTGATTTTCTACTGTTTTTCAAAACCGAAAACATATGACCAAAATGGCGGAATTGAATGAACCCTAAACGAACAGTAAAATAAATACCAATAGCGACTAATAAATAGACCAATACTGAACCCCATAATAGGTCATTCAGTAAGTTAATAAGACTTGTCACACTTCCCTCTCAATTACGTCAATAATTTATGATTGCACACACTTATCACTATAAGTGCCCCTACTAATCTTCCTTGTTATTGTCGATTATTTATTTGGATATGATGAAGAGTTAACTCTGCACAGTGCAACTCTATTCAGTTATTAGCAGTAAATCTAAATATTTACTCATCCAATAAGATTAGCGGGCTGAATGATGCTCAGTATTTACTAAAAAATCAATAAAAAACAAATGTTGTAGTTATGACACTTTTTCTACAATCTTGGACTTGCCGTTCATTTTCACAACATAAAAAATCATACTATTGACATTTAAATCAATGCAAAAACATCAACAAATAATAATTCACATTGTTTACGTTATGAAAATACGCTTCCACAGCCATAGAAAACAGTAAGATATCAACGTTGCTCATCCTCTCTATTTTTACCTAAGTAAATAATAAGCATCTCAACCCTTAGCAAGGTAATAGACTAAAAAACCAATAAAAAAAAGAACCTACATTAACAAAAGTTAAACAAAAAAATATACTTTTATTCCGTATGGAATAGATTAATAAAAGGTTGTTAGGCGTTATTAATTAAAATTAAAGTCATTTTAGTGACCGTTATCTCACAAAAATTTCATTAAAAAGAAACAAATGAGAAACAGTTCAAGGTCATAATCGACACTCTGTGATATTTAATAACACACGATGGTAGATAACTTACTCTTTGTAATGATTCATTATTTTATAAAACGAGGTGCTTATGGATGGGTACACATTAAATGATTTATTAGCTACAAAAACATCAACAACTAAAAAGAAGCCAAAAAAACGTTTATGGCGAGAAATTGAAGCATTTCAAGATCGTCGTCAGCTATTACATGAATTAAGAGAACTCGATCCTTCATTCAAAGGAAGCATTGATGAGGCTTTCTTCAAATAAGACATCACATTAAATCACTAAACAAAAAGGAGAGTACGGAACTCTCCTTTTTAATTGACAACAAACCTATCTTACCTTTTCAGCAAGCACTAAATAACGTTTATCAATTATGTTACCAAATACGGGATCTTCTTCTTCAATCCAACTCCTTTCTAATTCCTCCCAATCGTTGGTGGTCAGGTGTGCTTTAAGAAAAGGTAAGATCTCTTTTTCTTCGAGTTCAAGGTGTTGTCGTACTCGAGAGGTAAATGCTTTTAAGTGCTCTTTAAAAATATCCTTGGGAACAATCGCATCATTTAAAATCATCTCAATCGTTATCGAGAAGGCTTCAGTGCTGTCTGATAATGTGTGATGCTCTTGCAGTAAGTTATCTAACCCTTCATGCTCACCATAATGATCAATATAATATTGATATATCATGTCCTCCTTAGGGTGATGCATCTTCTCTGCAACAGACGACAGATAACTAACACTTTCTCGGATCACATTATAATTAACGCTCTTTTCATCTTCTAGCCGAGACAGCTTACTCTCTAATAACTGAATGATACGATTAATATACCCATGCTCTTTATATATGCTTTCTATCAGCATCCTTTCCTCCCTACAGTCTCTTAATTTATTTAAGATAACTAAAGTGTATATCACTGAGATAAGAGCACAGGATTTAGTTCAAAATTTATACAGCAAACTTATGAAACTGAATGCCAATTGATCTCTGCTAACTTTTTCGATTTAAGTAATTCATTCACTTTTGAGAAATGTTTACAACCAAAAAAACCACGATGAGCTGACAACGGAGAGGGATGAGGTGCTTTTAAAATAGAGTGGCGTTCCTTATCTATGTTCCCACCTTTCTTTTGAGCATGAGCTCCCCATAATAAGAAGATTACACCTTCTCTATGTAAGTTCAGCTGCTCTATGATGCTATCTGTGAATGTTTCCCAGCCAAACTTAGCGTGAGAGTGCGCCTTGCTTTCTTCAACGGTTAATACTGTATTTAACAATAATACGCCTTGCTTAGCCCAACTCTCCAAGTAGCCATGTTCAGGAATAGTAAAATCACTAATATCTTCGGCTAATTCTTTATACATATTACGCAATGAAGGCGGCGTTTTTATCCCAGGCAATACAGAGAAAGAAAGACCATGTGCTTGCCCTTCACCATGATATGGATCTTGGCCCAGAATCACGACTTTAACCTCATTAAAAGCAGTTAAATCAAAGGCAGTAAAAATATCTTTTTCTTGTGGGAAAACATTTTTGCCAAGCGCTCTCTCTCTATCAATCTTTGCCATCATAGATTGGTAGTAGGTTTTTTCTTTTTCAGCCGATAAAACCGAATTCCAGGTCACTGTCATTATGCCTTCTCGCTCAGTTTTCTTAATTGAGATATTTCATCTTTCCAAATTTCAGGATCAATTGTTTCTAATATAAGGGGGATATTATTGAATCGTTCATCTTGCATGATGTATTCAAAACAATCCCACCCGATAGTTCCTTGCCCTAAAGAATGGTGACGATCTACACGGCTTCCTAACTCAATTTTTGCATCGTTAATATGCATACCACGTAAATATTGAAAACCAACAATTCGCTCAAATTCAGCAAAGGTATGATCGCAAGCTTCTTTCGATCCTAAGTCATAACCTGCCGCAAAGGTGTGACAAGTATCAAGACAAATTCCTACTCGTGTTTTATCTTCAACCAGATCGATTATTTGAGCTAAATGTTCAAATTTCCATCCAAGGTTTGTACCTTGACCTGCCGTATTTTCAATAACAGCAATCACATCAGGAACCGCTTGATGAGCTAAATTAATTGACTCAGAAATCAAAGCTAAACACTCATCTTCTGAAATTTTCTTTAAATGGCTTCCTGGGTGGAAATTTAATAACGTTAAACCAAGCTGATTACAGCGCTCCATCTCATCAATAAATGCCGCTCGAGATTTTTCTAACTTATCTTCTTCTGGAGCACCTAAATTAATAAGATAAGAGTCATGTGGTAAAATTTGATCACTTGAAAAACCAAAGCGCTTACAGTTTGTTTTAAAATCAGAGATAACTTTTCTTGTTAGTGGCTTGGCTGCCCATTGACGTTGATTCTTAGTGAATAGTGCGAATGCATTTGCTCCTATTTGATAGGCTCTCTTCGGTGCTTGATCAACCCCGCCGGCCGCAGATACGTGAGCTCCAATATATTTCATCTCTGTACTTTCCTTTCAAAATTAACGTCGTCACTATTATTACGGTAAACACTTTATTTGTCAGTATTTCTATCATTTTACTAAAATTGAACCTTTATTTTGGCACCAACATAAAAAACCATTTTGTAGTAATATTACAACAAAACAAAGGTATAACAATAAAGTGGTAGACTGCATTTTTCGTGCTACAGACTAGTTATATGGTGCTTTATTGATTTAGAGCAAGGTTTATAAGATGAATTAATTATCACTTTTTGTAGTTTTTTGACCTATATCAATATACAAAGTAAGGGTATCATGTATATAATGTGACCCATAAGATATTTACAAAATAACCACAAAGTGGACTAGGAGAAAGTAAAATGATCACAGGTATCCAAATTACTAAAGCTGCAAATGACGATCTTCTTAACTCTATCTGGCTACTAGATAGCGAGAAAAACGAAGCACGTTGTGTTGTTGCAACAGCAGGTTTTGAAGCAGATCAAGTAATTGCAGCAAACGAGCTAGGCGAATACGAAAGCCGTGACGTTGCAATTGAAAAAGCACCAAAAATCGAAGGTGGTCAGCACCTAAATGTGAACGTTCTACAACGTGATACATTAGAAGATGCTGTTAAACACCCAGAGAACTACCCACAACTGACTATCCGTGTTTCTGGTTATGCTGTGCGTTTTAACTCTCTAACTACTGAACAACAAAAAGACGTTATCGCACGTACATTCACTGAAACTCTATAATTTTAGAGTGAATTGAATTCAATAAAAACGGCACTCATTGCTCATGAGTGCCGTTTTTTTATGCGTAAAAAGCACATCAATTAATTATGATGTGCTATTTGAGTTTTATTATTAATACTTTTGGTTACTGTACTTTACGAAGTACTGCTTTTAATGCATCAAAATCGTTAGCAAGATCTTCAGATAACAGCTCCATTGCATTATGTTTAGCTAATGGAGCAGGCAGTTCAATATCACCACCTAAGATATCATCGACGACTTCTTTAAATTTCGCAGGATGTGCTGTACATAAGAAAAGCCCGGTTTCACCGTCATTAAGTTGCTCTTCAAGAATGCGATAAGCAATGGCACCATGTGGCTCACATAAATACCCTTCAGCATTCATTGCTTTTAATGTTTCAGCGCTTTGCTCATCCGTCACTGCACCTTTACCAAGCGTTTCTAAGCCCCAACCTAAACGCTGACATAGCTCTTCAATTCGAGGCCAGTTGTTTGGTTGGCTCACATCCATTGCATTGGAAATCGTTGGGATCGTCGTTTTTGGCTCCCACTTACCAGTTTCAAGGTAGCGCGGTACGGTGTCATTAACATTAGTTGCAGCAATAAAGCGCTTAACTGGTAAGCCTAATGATTTAGCTAACAGGCCTGCGGTTAAATTACCAAAATTACCGCTTGGTACTGAGATAACGACATCACTACGTTTTTCTTTTGGCAGTTGAGATACCGCTTCAAAGTAGTAACAAATTTGCGCCATTAGTCGGCTGATATTAATTGAGTTTGCTGAATTCAGTCCAACTTCTTTACGTAGCTCAGCGTCATCAAACGATTGTTTAACTAATGCCTGACAGTCATCAAAGTCACCATCAACGGCAACGGTATGAATATTCTTGCCTAGTGTACAAAATAACTTTTCTTGCAGCGGGCTGATCTTTCCTTTTGGATAAAGGATAACGACTTTAATGTTATCCATACCATAGAATGCATGAGCAACGGCTGCACCAGTATCACCTGATGTCGCCGTTAGAATCGTAATTTGTTCATTGCCTTCGGTCACCGCAGCTAAAGATTGCGCCATAAAACGACCACCAAAATCTTTAAACGCTAATGTCGGGCCATGAAATAATTCAAGCGCATAAACGCCCTCTTTTACTGCATGAATTGACGCTGGGAATTGAAACGCATTTTCGACCATGCCTTTCACTGTATCTTGTGATAATTCCTCACCAATAAACGCAGATAAAATCTTAGTGCTACGAGGAATAAAATCTTCAGCTAGAAGCGCATCAACATCATCAAACTTAGGCAATTCTGATGGAAAAAATAGTCCTTGATTACGACCTAAACCTTGACGAACAGCTTGACCAAAAGAGACCTGTTCATCATTTTCTTTTATGTTATACAGCTTCATAGTTTACTTCCTGTTACTTGTGAGCCTTGCTTATCCAAACGACAAACATGGACAAATCCTTCATCATTTTGTACGTAGTTTTCTTGTAGCCAACGAGATACTCGCTCAGCGACGTCTTTATCTTTACAGATGCTAAACAGCGTTGGACCAGAACCTGAGATCCCAGTTGTCAGCGCTCCTGCTGAGGCTGCATATTCACGCGCTTTCGCAAAGTTAGGTAATAAGCGTTCACGATAGGGTTCAGCCACCACATCTTTAATCATTTTAGCAGCTAACTCAGGCTGCTTTGAATAACATGCATGAATAAAACCGGCTAAATTACGACCATGTGCTATCACATCTTGACGGCGGTATTGAGAAGGTAAAATCTCACGCGCTTCTGCTGTTGATACTTTAATTCCTGGGTATGCCATCACCCAATACCATTCATCAAAACACGGAACTTCTTGGCTAATAATACCTAACTCTTCAACCATTAATTGCAGGCCACCAAGATAACAAGGAGCAACATTATCATAATGAATACCACCTGATATCTGCCCTTCCATCTCCCCCATTAATCCCAACACTTCCATGTCTGTTAATGGTTTATCATGAAATAAATTCAACGCATCTAATGCGGCTACAATCGAACAGGCGCTAGAACCAAGCCCAGAGCCAATTGGCATGTTCTTCTCAAGTACCATATGAATCGGTTTAAGTTCAGTGCCTTTTTTTACAAGCTCTCTTGCAAATACACGCCAGCAATCATAAACAATATTTTCTTTTGGGTTCTCCGGTAACTTATCTACAAAGCTACCTGCGGTTGCTAAAGTGAAAGCTTCGGTTCCTAATTCAACTAAAACACGATCACCCAGTAATGTGCCATCAATAGGAGAAACGGCGACACCTAATACATCAAAGCCTACACTTACATTACCAATTGATGCTGGAGCATAAACAACAACACTCATTTTATACTCCTAATTTCCAACCAAGCGTACGCATTAAATCAGAGAACACGCCAGCAGCGGTTACTTCGGTTCCTGCGCCATAACCACGTAATACTAATGGAATTGGTTGGTAATAGCGGCTATAAAAAGCCAACGCATTCTCACCATCCTTGATTTTAAACATAGGATCATCACCATCAACAGCAGCAATACGTACCTTACATTTACCTTCTAGAATTTCACCAACATAGCGCAATACTTTACCTTCTGCTGCCGCTTTTGCTGACTCTTGAGCAAAATAAGCATCCGCTTCAGGAAGGCGAGCCATAAACTCATCAACTGTGCCAGAATCATCAAAACCTGGTGGCAGAGCTTGCTCAACTTCTACATCATCTAGCTCTATTTCAAGGCCGGATTCACGAGCAAGAATAAGCAACTTACGAGCGACATCCATACCTGAAAGATCATCACGAGGGTCAGGTTCAGTAAAGCCGTTTTGTTTTGCAACATTTGTTGCTTCGCTTAACGACATTCCTTCATCTAGCTTACCGAAGATATAAGATAAAGAGCCAGATAAAATGCCATTGAACTTTTCAAGCTCATCACCTGCTGCAATGAGATTTTGCAAGTTCTCAATAACAGGTAGACCAGCACCTACTGTTGTTTCATACATAAATTTACGACGAGTACCGCGCGCTGCATTACGTAATTGATGGTAATACGCCATTGAGTCGGTATTGGCTTTTTTATTTGGCGTAATAACATGGAAACCTGCGGATAAGAAATCAACATACTGAGCTGCAATTCCATGGTCAGAAGTACAATCGACAATCACAGGGTTAATAATATGGTTACGTTGTACCAAAGCAATCAGTCGAGCTAAACTAAATTCTTCTGACGTATTACTCATACGATCACGCCAAGTCTCTAGCGGAATACCTTTACTATCAAGCAATAAACCACGGCTATTTGCTAAACCGCAAACACGGATTTCAATGCCTTTCTCTGCAAGTTTTGGCTGCTGACGCTTAATCTGATCGACAAGTTCGCCACCAACGCCACCAACACCAACAACAAACACATCTAAAAAATGCTTACTGTTAAATAAGTTTTCATGACAGGCTTTAATTGATTCAGAGATTTTATCTTCTGGAATAACAGCTGAAATTGCTCGCTCTGAAGAACCTTGTGCAATGGCAATAATATTAACGTTTACTTCAGTTAAAGAAGTAAAAAATTGAGATGCGACACCTTTAGATGTACGCATACCATCACCAACTAAGGTTACAATTGCTACGTTATCAGTGAATTCTACCGGCTCTAGTAAGCCATCTTTTAATTCAAGTTCAAACGCTTCTCTTAATACTTGCTCAGCCTTACATTTGTCTTCAGCTTCAATACAGAAACTGATGCTGTACTCTGAAGAGGATTGTGTAATAAGAACAATGGAGATACCAGAAGTAGACATCGCACCAAATACACGACTTGCCATGCCAACCATGCCCTTCATTCCCGGACCGCTGACATTAACCATTGTTAAGTTGTTTAGTGTTGTAATTCCTTTAATCGCAAGATTATCTTCGCCAGTATCCTGTCCAATTAAAGTACCAGGGCCTTGAGGGTTAAAACTGTTTTTAATCAAACAAGGAATATGGAATTGCGCGATAGGTGCGATTGTTTTTGGATGCAGAACAGAGGCTCCAAAATAAGAGAGTTCCATTGCTTCTTGATAGCTTAATGATTTTAATAAACGTGCATCATCAACTAATCGAGGGTCACAATTATAGACACCGTCAACATCGGTCCAGATCTCACAACATTCAGCACGAAGACAGGCTGCAAGTACAGCTGCAGAATAATCTGAACCATTACGACCCAGAGTAACTAATTCACCTTTTGCATTACCCGCAGTAAAACCCGGCATAATGTTTACATGCCCAGAAGGCAAAGGTTCATTTTTAAAGTTAAGCGTTGAGATATCAACATCAACAGCACCTTCAAGAAAATCACCGCGAGCATATAGATATTTAACAGGGTCAATAAGACTTGCCGGTTGGCCTTTGGCCTCAAGCACCGCTTTCATTGTTACAATAGAAATGCGCTCGCCTTTACTGATAATTTTTGCGTATACGTTATCTGGACACATACCTAATAAGGTGATCCCATGGACGTATTGACGAAGTTGAGAAAGAGAGTCTTTTAGCTTGTTTTCAAGCGTTTTAAGATCAACTTGCGGAAGAGCGTTAGAAATACCATCAAATAACTGAATAAACGTAGATTCTAGCTCTGTAATCTGTAATTCTGCTTCTCCATTGCTAAGAACATTATCTACTACAGAAACTAATTTATTAGTCACTTTTCCTGGAGCTGATAACACAACTGAAACGTCTTGCTGTTGTGCATTATTGGCAATAATATCTGCGGCACGTAAAAAACGATCTGCATCGGCTAATGACGAACCACCAAACTTTAATACTCGCATTTCTATCCTCCCTAAAAACGAGTGTTACTACAGTATCCTTACTGCTCTTAGCATAATAACCTTTTCGGTCAATAATGAAAGAATACAGTTAAGAATTAGTAACGAAATTGCAAAAAAAAACCCGCTCTGAAAATCAGGGCGGGCTTTTTAAAATACTTACGCGTATCAACCCACCCCAGCAACCATGGTGCCGGTAATTGTTGTGGTAATAATCATTGAGCTGATAGTAAACATATTATAAAAACTCTGAAATAAATGATTGCGATATACCATAACTACCTTACTTTCTGCTTACAAGTCAACCGAAAATTTACTCATTCACTTAACAAAAGAAGAATATATCGCCTCAAGTTATTGAGTATTAAATATAAAATAAAATTTTATAGATTTAACTTCTGCAATTAAATTAACAACTCTTTACTCATCAAAACCCCATTAAGATCAGCATAAATATAATCACCAGGAGAAATGATCTGAGTATTAATAGTAACGGACACTTGTTTTTCTCCTGCTCCTCTTTTTTCTGTCTTAAATGGGGAGGCATTTAGCGCTTTCAAACCTAATGGCATATTCTGTATCGCACCGACATCACGTACTGCACCATAAACGATAACGCCTTCCCATTGGTTTTCTACCGCAAGTGTAGCGACTTGATCACCCAATAACGCTTTTTGGCAAGAGCCGTTACCATCAATCACTAACACCTTGCCTTTTCCGCTAGTTTGCAAAACCTCTCTTACTAAAGAGTTATCTTGATAGCAACGAACTGTTACAATTTCACCATAAAAGCATGCTTTTCCACCATAGTTTTTAAACTCGACATCAATCAGCTGTACTTTCTCTTCAAATTGATCACAAATATCAGGTAATAAATCCATTTTATTTTCTCCTTGTTTGTAAAGTTGACTCTACAATAACAACATTTGTTAAAATATTTAGCGACAAATCGTATAGATATTTACAATTTTAATATAGATATATGTCTATATTTATTACTACACTGTATTGACCTTAGTTGATATTGACTTAAATCAATAAAATGTATGGAAATAAAAATCGGTTATTGTTAGAGTGGTGTTAAGGGATTAAAATCTCCCTTCTATTGGAGTTTCAGCGAGTAGCTCACGAATTTAGAGCTTTATCATGTTATTGATTATATATTCAATAACAACCACCAAGGATGGCGTACCGTTTAGGTTTCTATTCTTCAATTAACATTTTAGTTTACTATTGAAGAATATATTTCCTATTTGTAAATTTTTTATTATAGAATTAGTACTATTAATTCTACTTTTGACTTTAACCAGTTAGTTAGGTACCGCCCATGCAAACCCCTCAGATCCTAATCGTTGAAGATGAACACGTAACTCGTAATACACTTAAAAGCATTTTTGAAGCTGAAGGCTACAATGTTTTTGAAGCGAGCGATGGCGAAGAGATGCACACTGTGCTTTCTGAGCAACAACTTAATCTTGTGATTATGGATATCAACCTTCCAGGCAAAAATGGCCTTCTTCTTGCTCGTGAACTTCGCGAGCGTGGTGATATGGCTCTTATGTTCCTAACAGGCCGTGATAACGAAGTTGATAAGATTTTAGGTTTAGAAATTGGCGCTGATGATTACATCACTAAGCCATTTAACCCTCGCGAACTTACTATTCGTGCTCGTAACCTATTAACTCGTTCAATGAACCAAAGCACAACTGTTGAAGATAAGAAAACAGTTGAGCGTTATGCGTTCAATGGCTGGACAGTTGAAATTAATAGCCGTTCTCTTGTTAGTCCAAGCGGCGAAAGCTACAAGCTTCCTCGCTCAGAGTTCCGTGCTCTTCTTCACTTCTGTGAAAACCCAGGTAAGATCCAGACTCGTGCTGATCTTCTGAAAAAAATGACAGGTCGTGAGCTTAAGCCGCACGATCGTACGGTTGATGTGACAATTCGTCGTATCCGTAAGCACTTTGAATCAGTAACTGATACTCCAGAAATCATTGCTACGATTCACGGTGAAGGTTACCGTTTTTGTGGTGATTTAGAAGAGCTATAAACCTCTTTTATTTTATCCAATAAAAAATGCCCAGCTAGTGATAGCTGGGCATTTTTAGTTTATACAAAACAACTAATAAACCGTATCAACCTGAACATCAGTTTCAACAATCCACTCATTATTTGCTTCAATCGCAATATCAATAACTTGTGTCGCATCTATATTATAGAAAGATTGACCTGTAACTTCCCATGTATGGTTATCATGAACTCTCACTTCGAACTCATCATCTGATAATGACCACGAATTATCACCTTGACGAAGAATAACTTTATCAATCATTAACTCAGGCGCAATTACTTGTTCTGATGTTAATGTCAGTGCAAAATTAACCTTACTTTCATCTGTTTTTTCGCCTATGGTTGGCATTTGATCAATCCAAATAGCTGAATTCAATTCAATTTTGGCATTCATCATTTCAATTTTATTATCTTGTTTCCAATCCGCTTCTGATTGATTCGTCATTTGACAACCAGATAAAGCTGTTATTAGTGTTGCGGCAAATAGTACCTTTTTCATATTATTCCTTACTTATCTTGCTGCTCTAACCAGCTTTTTAAAATTTGAATATCATGTTCGTATTCATTTTTGATTTCTTCAACCCAATCATCAATATTTTCCCACCACGCAGGTAATTCTGGCGATTGAGCCTTTTGAGCGATTTGTTGAATATGCTTTAACCCAATAGAGCCTGCAGCACCTTTCATCTTATGTGTTTCAAATACAATACCGTCTTGATCTCTTGCTGTCATATTAGTATCTAAGATTTGAATGTATTCTTTCATACTCTTTTCAAACATCTCAATACTGGTATAAACAGGTTTAGTACCAACAATATCAATGTATGACTCTAACATCTCGACATCCAATAAACGCTCAATCAATTGCTCATTTTCCAACTGCTCATCCGTTTTAATCGGTTGCTGTAATTGCTTTTGAATTATTTTCTTATCCGACATTGAAAATAACTCAAGCACCTCAGTTAAAGCTTTAACGCTCAGAGGTTTGCTTATTGCTTCATCCATGCCTTTTTCAAAATATTCATCTTTTTCTTTTAATAAATTAGCAGTTAAAGCAACGAGTGGCGGTAACTCATCAAACCTTTCTCTTAATGCTTGAGCAACATCAAACCCTGTCATATCTGGTAATTGAATATCAAGTAACGCTAAATCGTATTTGGCTGGATCAAATCGGTTAAGAGCATCTTCGCCGCACATGGCAACATCTACAGTATGTCCGAGACTTTCAAGCAGCGAGCGAGCAACCGTGATATTTAATTCAATATCTTCCAGCATAAAAATACGTAATGACTTCGCGCTTTTTACCTCCGGCATCGCCTCCTCTTCTTCTACAGAATCGACTAATGGCACATTGATCGTTACGGTAAATGTACTACCAAAACCTATTTCACTACTGACGGTAATGTCTCCATCCATCAGATTAATAAGCTCTTTAGATACCGCTAAGCCAATGCCTGTTCCTACAGCATGCAGATTATCTTTGCCTTGCTTAACTTGATAATACATGGCGAAAACATTATCTAATTCTGATTCAGGGATCCCGATCCCTGTATCTTCAACTTCAAAAGTGATCTCAGCACTGTCTGAATAAATTTCAGCACCAACCGACATTATAACGCTACCTTCTTTGGTAAATTTAGTGGCATTACCAACTAGGTTCCAAAGTACCTGTCGCAAACGTGTACTATCAACACTAATATTTGCTGGTAAGTCTGTTAATCGCTCAAGATCAAAACGAAGACCTTTTTGCTCAGCCATCAAACCTGAAATATTTTCCATCTCAGTAACAAAGCTTATAAAATCAAGAGGTTTTGGAAGTAACTCTAATTTACGACGATCAAATTTATCCATATCGATAATATCGTTAAAAATATTACCAAGCGTGATCGCACTGACATTAATGGTTCGCATATAGTTATGCTGTTCATCATCAAGACGGGTATCTAATAACATTCGACTTAAGCCCACAATACCATTTAGTGGCGTGCGTAATTCGTGGCTAATGGTAGAAATAAAGGTGGTTTTATCTCGACTGGCTTTTTGTAGTGCCTCTTCATACTCTTTGCGCTCTGTTATATCTCGCCCAAAGCCGACTAAACCAAGATGGCGTCCCGATTTACTATAGAAAGGAATTTTACTGAGCTCATAGCATGCTTTTCGCCCATCAGGGTAATCTAGCCATTGTTCATAAGTTAATGGTTTATTATCTTGCAGTACCTGTCTATCGGTATCAATAACTTTTGCTGCAACCTCTGCGTTATAAACGTCTTTAGGAGATAAACCAATTAATTCTTTTTCTGTTTTACCCGTCAGCTCTTCCATGGCTTTATTACAGCCAGAAAATAAACCTAATTCATTACGGTAATAAATAATATCTGGAGAAGTATCTAAATAAGATCGAAGTAATGCGGTTTGTTCTGCTAACTCTAATTGTGCTTTTTCACGCTGAAAAACTTCATTTTCTAGATCTTCCATCGCTTCTTGTCGAGCATCTTCTGCTTTTTCACGCTCTTCAATTTCTTGGTTAAGTTTCTTAACATTGCCCTTTAATTTTTTATTTAACTCTAAATCACGAGTACGCATCTCTTCCATTTTACTGACTAATTTAGAAAGTCTCTGACGTGAGTCTTCTAAATGTTCAACGACGACAGATAAGAAAAAGACAGCCCAAGGCGTTATAAGCAAACCAAAGAAAACGGAACGGACAATGTCTAGGTCATTGACTTCACCACTTAATACAAGTGTAACGCCAACTTGGACAATAACGGCCAATGCGACTAATGCAATGGCAAGTAAGAGACTAAAACGAACAATGCCAAGTCTCACCATGAGATCGACATAAAATTGCGCGAGAATTTTTAACTGCTTCATAAACACACCCTGATAGTATTCAACTAAATAATATCAGGGTTAGTTCTATTTGAGTTATTTTTTCAATATTGGCGTTGTATATTTGAAGGGTTGGTTTATCAGAGAACCTTGCGCCCCTTTTTTATTAAGGGCCATACCTACGTTAGTTAACCCTAACCAGCGAGGCTCACACCATAATGGCGAAAGTAAAGTAGGTCGTCTTGCTGTTGCTGACACTCGATGATACACAATCTCTGGTGGCGTTAATCGGATTAACTCACAAGCTATATCAACATAATCATCCATTTCTGGTGCTTCAATTTTTCCTGCTCGCCATGCTTTTGCCATGGTACTTCCCTCTACGATATGCAAAGGGTGCAGCTTTAATCCATCGGTCCCCGTTTCAAGTACCTTTGCTAATGTCGCTCGGTAGTCATCTTGAGTATCTCCCGGCAAACCAATAATTAAATGAGTACACACTTTAATTCCAAGCGATCTCGCCTTACGAGTAATCTCATCATAACAGGCAAAATCATGTCCTCGATTAATACGCTTTAACGTTTTATCATTGGCCGTTTGTAACCCAAGCTCTAACCAAACTTCATAACCATCATCAACATACCCTTTTAGTAAATCCAATACGGCATCTGGCACACAATCAGGACGAGTTCCAACGCATAATCCAACAATATTGGCCGACTTAAGTGCTTCTTCATACATATTTCTTAATACCTGCACTTCAGCAAAGGTATTCGTATACGCCTGGAAATAAGCAAGATACTTTTTCGCTCTCTGCACTTCCCCAGCTCTATCTGTCAGTTGATCATGAATCGATTTGAACTGCTCTTGTTCATCAGAAAATGAAGCGACATTACAAAAGGTGCACCCCCCTTTCCCAATTGTTCCATCTCTATTTGGGCAACTAAAACCACCATGAAGAGTAAGTTTATGTACTTTTTCGCCATAACGGCGTTGTAGATCTTGCCCAAAGGTATTTGCTAGTTCATGAAGTTGCATTGCGATAACCAATTAATAAATCAAACACTTAGTTCACAAATAAAAAGAAGTCTCACTCCTATTTGTGAAAGTTGCTAACTCGTTTGTAAAAAAAGACCGTAAATAATATCGAAATTCACCCATCTTAATTGTAATTTATATCAATAAAAGGCGCATAAAGAGGCAATTTATCGTAAAAAAAGCCGAATTATTATAAATACTTATTCACTTTGAGTAAAAAAAGTGAAAATTACGTGCAACTTTCGTTGGTATTTAATATGACAAAAATGTAGGATAGTTACATCGTTAATATAGTTTAATTTGCCACCAACACGAATGTTGTGGTTTTTCGATAGTGGTATCTACTCTCAAACAACAAATACAATGGATAAAGGTGTATTTGATAGATACCACAATGGATTGGGTTTGTTTGCACGTCATGTTAAGTGATGCCCGCAAACACCAGAATGGATTCAAACTTGCTACCTCTTGAGACTAACTCACAGCAAGTGCGATTTAAAATTTAGCAAAGGACTAGACAGAAACTTACGTAGAGAAGTTGTGTCTGCATAATACTGGAAGGATGTATCTATGGTAGATAGAGAGCAGAATACACAAGGCATGTATACTCCCGAGTTGGAGCATGATGCGTGTGGTATCGGTTTTGTCGCTCACCTCAAAAACCGCAAATCTCATGATGTAGTCACTCAAGCACTTGATATGCTTGCTCGTATGGAGCATCGCGGTGGTCAAGGCTGTGATCCATGCAGTGGTGATGGCGCGGGTATTCTTTTACAAAAGCCTCATGAGTTTTTATTAGAAGAAGCCGGAAAACTTGGTATTAAACTGCCATCTTTTGAGAAATACGGTGTTGGTGTTGTCTTATTCCCTAAGGATGAGCATAAACGTCAACAATGTAGAGATATTTTAGAGCGTAATGCTCAGCGTCTTGATTTAGAAATCATTGGTTATCGTGTTCTCCCTGTTGATAATTCAATGCTAGGCGACGATCCCCTAAGTACAGAGCCTCAATTTGAGCATGTATTTATTTCTGGTGGCCCATCAATGACACCAGAAGAGCTTGAGCGTAAATTGTATGTTCTACGTAACTACACTGTTCGAGTATGTTTGGAGAGTATTTCTAATATTGGTGATGACTTCTACATTAACTCTCTATCGTACAAAACACTTGTTTATAAAGGTCAATTAACAACTGAACAAGTACCACAGTACTTCCTTGATTTACAAAATCCAACAATGGTGACGGCATTAGCGCTGGTTCACTCTCGTTTCTCTACAAATACCTTCCCTCGCTGGCGTTTAGCTCAACCATTCCGTTACATCGCGCACAATGGTGAGATTAATACCGTTCGTGGTAACTTGAACTGGATGAAAGCGCGTGAAGCTATCATCGAGTCTGATTTATTTAGCCAGCAAGAGATGGATATGCTACTTCCGATTTGTCAGGAAGGCAGCTCGGATTCATCGAACTTTGATATGGCGTTAGAACTGCTGGTTCTTTCTGGCCGCAGCTTGCCTCACGCATTAATGATGATGATCCCTGAAGCGTGGCAAGAAAATAAAAACATGGACCCTACACGTCGTGCGTTCTATCAATACCACGCAAACGTAATGGAACCTTGGGATGGCCCTGCGTCTGTTTGTTTCACCGATGGTGTCCAAGTAGGTGCTACTCTTGATCGTAACGGTCTTCGTCCTTCTCGTTATACCGTAACTAAAGATGATTTCCTTGTCATGGCATCAGAATCTGGTGTTGTTGAAATTGCCCCAGAAAATGTTGAGTTCCGTGGTCGTCTGCAACCGGGACGTATCTTTGTTGCTGACTTAGAGCAAGGCCGAATTATTTCTGATGAAGAAGTAAAAGACGGCATTGCGAACTCACAACCTTATGAAAAATGGGTTGAAGAGAACCTATTAAGCTTAAATAAGCTGCCTGAAGCAACAAACCAATACAGCCAACCTTCTCCTGAGCGCCTACTTAACCGTCAACAAGCGTTTGGTGTTACCTCTGAAGAAGTGAATGAGATTATCCTACCATTAGCAAAAACGGCTTATGAGCCATTAACTGCAATGGGTGCCGATTGGCCACTGGCGATTCTATCTCATCAATCACAGCATTTATCTAACTACTTTAAGCAGTTGTTTGCTCAAGTAACTAACCCACCGATCGACCCGATCCGTGAGCGTATGGTTATGTCGCTAAACACTTATTTAGGTAAAGACCAAAACTTACTTGCTGAAACGCCTGAGCACTGCCAGAAAGTTGAACTTGAATCACCGGTTCTTTCTAACTCTGAGCTAGAAAAACTGCGTGCTATTGATAACGAGCATCTACAAGCTAAAACGCTAGATATCGTATTCCAAGCCAATGAAGATGCTGGCAAACTTGAGCGTGCACTTAAACGTATCTGTCAGTATGCAGAAGATGCCGTCGTTGATGGCTACTCTATCATTCTACTAACAGACCGCGCAGTAAACTCAAACCACGCAGCTATTCCTGCAATGCTTGCAGTTGGTGCGGTTCATCACCACCTAATTCGTAAAGGGTTACGTGCTAAATGTGACATCGTAATTGAAACGGGTGATGCTCGTGAAACTCATCACTTTGCAACATTGGTTGGTTACGGCGCAAACGCAGTTAACCCATATCTTGTTATTGAAACCATTGTTGAACTTCAACGAGTTAAAAAGCTAGACCCAACAGTACATCCAAAAGTATTGTTTGATAACTACCGTAAAGGGGTTAACGGCGGCCTGCTTAAGATCTTCTCTAAGATGGGTATTTCAACACTGCAGTCATACCATGGTGCCCAAATCTTTGAAGCGCTTGGTATCAGTAAATCAGTGGTTGATAAATACTTCACAGGGACCGTTTCTCGTATCCAAGGTCTAACGATTGATGATATCGCAAAAGAAGTGTTAATCCGTCACCGTGTTGGTTACCCAACTCGTGAGATCCCTGTTCAAGTACTTGATGTGGGTGGCGTATATCAGTGGAAACAACGTGGTGAAAAACACCTGTTTAACCCTGAGACAATTTCACTGCTTCAAGAGTCAACTCGTAATAAAGATTACGGGAAATTTAAGAAATACGCGAAGGCGGTTGATGATCAAGGTGATGATGCAGCAACATTACGTAGCCAATTAGATTTCATCAAAAATCCAGCAGGATCTATTCCTTTAGAAGAAGTAGAGCCAATTGAGAATATTCTAAAACGCTTTGCCACTGGTGCAATGTCGTTTGGTTCTATCTCACACGAAGCTCACTCAACACTTGCTGTTGCAATGAACCGTATCGGCGCTAAATCTAACTCAGGCGAAGGTGGTGAAGACCCGATTCGTTTTGAGAAAAAAGACAATGGCGACTGGGAACGCTCAGCAATCAAACAAGTAGCTTCTGGTCGTTTTGGTGTAACGTCTTACTACCTAACTAACGCTGATGAGCTACAAATTAAGATGGCTCAAGGTGCAAAACCTGGCGAAGGTGGTCAACTACCTGGTGATAAAGTCGATGATTGGATCGGTGCGACACGTCACTCAACTCCTGGAGTTGGTCTGATTTCACCACCGCCACACCATGATATTTATTCAATCGAAGATTTAGCACAGCTTATTTACGATCTGAAAAACGCCAACCGTAAAGGTCGCGTTAACGTTAAGTTAGTATCTGAGGCGGGTGTTGGTACTATCGCCTCTGGTGTAGCCAAAGCAAAAGCAGACGTCGTTCTTATCGCTGGTTTTGATGGTGGTACGGGTGCATCGCCAATGTCATCTATCCGTCATACAGGCCTTCCGTGGGAACTTGGTCTAGCAGAAACACACCAAACACTACTGAAAAATGGGTTACGTAACCGTATCGTTGTTCAGTCTGATGGCCAAATGAAAACACCTCGAGATCTTGCAGTAGCAACGCTTCTTGGTGCTGAAGAATGGGGCGTAGCAACCGCAGCTCTGGTTGTTGAAGGTTGTATCATGATGCGTAAGTGTCATAAGAATACCTGCCCTGTTGGTATCGCAACACAAAATAAAACCTTGCGTGAGCGCTTTGACGGCCGCGTAGAAGACGTAGTTACGTTCTTCCAATACATGGCTGAAGGTCTACGAGAAGTGATGGCTGAACTTGGTTTCCGCTCTATCGATGAAATGGTAGGTCAATCTCATAAACTAAAAGTTCGTGATGATATCGGCCATTGGAAATACAAAAACTTAGATTTAACTCCAGTACTCCATGTTGAACAACCTCGTGCTGAAGATGGAATTTATAACCAAATTCAACAACAGCATAATCTTGAAGATGTTCTTGATCGCAAGCTTATCCAAGCTGCTATTCCTGCTCTAAAGAAAGGTGAAACAGTTACTGCTGAGTTCGATATCCTAAATACCGACCGAAGTGTAGGTACTATGCTGTCGAATGAGATATCAAAAGTGTATAAAGACCAAGGCTTACCACAACCAATGAACGTGAAGTTCAATGGCTCTGCTGGTCAAAGTTTAGGTGCATTCCTTGCAAAAGGCGTGAAATTTGAAGTCGAAGGCGATGCGAATGACTATTGGGGTAAAGGTTTATCTGGCGGTACGCTAGTGCTTTATCCAAACGAAAAATCAACGATTGTCGCTGAAGATAACATTATTGTCGGTAATGTCTGTTTCTACGGCGCAACTTCTGGTGAGTCGTATATTCGTGGTATGGCTGGTGAGCGCTTCTGTGTACGTAACTCAGGTGCAAAAGTCGTTGTAGAAGGGGTTGGTGATCACGGTTGTGAATACATGACTGGTGGTGTTGCCGTTATCCTTGGCTCAACGGGTCGTAACTTTGCGGCAGGTATGAGCGGTGGTGTTGCCTATGTTTGGGATAAGTCTGGTGATTTCGAAAGCAAACTAAACCCTGAACTCGTCGACCTAGACCCTATTGAACAAGAAGATAAAGATCTTCTATTAGAAATGCTAACTAAGCATGTTGAATTCACAGGAAGTGAAGTTGCTCAGTCTTTCTTAGATAACTTTGAAGCAAACTTAGCCTCTCTGGCTAAAGTGATGCCGCGTGACTACAAAGCGGTTCTTCAAAAGCGTAAAGCTGAAGCACAACAGGCACAAACGGAAGAAGTGGAGGCAGTATAATGGGTAAGCCTACTGGATTTTTAGAACATGGTCGTGAGCTACCAAAGAAACTCGACCCAACGGTTCGAATTCAAGACAATAAAGAATTTGTTTTAAACGAAGAATTTGGCGATAAGATTGGCACACAAGCCTCTCGTTGTATGGATTGTGGTGTTCCCTTTTGTCACAACGGTTGCCCTATCGGTAACATCATTCCTGAGTTTAATGATGCGGTATACCGTGATAGCTGGGAAGAAGCATGGAAGATCTTAAGTTCAACCAATAACTTCCCTGAATTCACCGGTCGAGTGTGCCCTGCTCCTTGTGAAAGTGCTTGTGTTCTTGGTATCAATCAAGACCCAATCACTATCTGTAATATCGAAAAAACGATTGTAGAAACCGCGTACCGTGAAGGGTACGCGCAACCTAAAAAACCTCGTTCTCGCACAGGAAAAACGGTTGCTATTATCGGTTCAGGTCCTGCTGGTTTAGCCGCGGCTGAACAATTAAACAGTGCTGGTCACTCTGTCACTGTCTATGAACGCGATGAAAAAGTTGGTGGTCTACTGCGCTTTGGTATCCCTGATTTCAAGTTAGGTATGGATATCATTGATCGTAAAATCAACTTAATGGCTGATGCCGGTATCAAGTTTGAAGTAAATGCGCATATTGGTGTCGATATTAATGCCCTGCAATTACGCCAAGACTTCGATGTCGTTCTACTCACTGGTGGTTCTACTGTTCCACGAGATCTACCAATTCCAGGTCGTGAACTCAATGGCGTTCACTTTGCGATGGAGTTCCTAGGTCAAAACAATCGCCGTGCTAATAATATGGATCTTAAAACTAAAGAGATCCACGCTAAAGGTAAGCATGTTGTTGTTATTGGTGGTGGCGATACAGGTTCTGACTGTGTAGGTACATCGAATCGTCATGGCGCAGCAAGTATTACTCAGGTTGAGATCATGCCGATCCCACCAGAAAAACGCCCTGCAAATATGCCTTGGCCTCAATATCCAATGATCATGAAAACAACTACTTCTCACGAAGAAGGCTGTGAGCGTCATTGGAATATCCTAACCAAAGAATTTATCTCTGATGATGCAGGTAATGTGAAAGGCCTACGTATTGCTGATATCGTTTGGCAAGATGCGAAACCAGGTGAACGCCCAGGATTTGATGAAGTCGCTGGTAGCGAACGAGTGATCCCTTGTGATCAAGCCTTCTTGGCTATGGGTTTCTTGCACCCAGAACCTACAGGTGTATTAGCTCAACTAGATATTAAACTGGATGACCGTGGTAACGTAGCAACAGATGGTTATGCAACCAATCAAAAAGGTGTTTTTGCCGCGGGTGATATGCGTACTGGTCAATCCCTGATTGTACGTTGTATTAATGAAGGCCGTGAATGCTCTAGAGAAATCGATGCTTACCTAATGGGTAACTCGAACCTAGAAGCAAAAGCGGATTCACTAATGCTATCTGCATCCTAGTTTTTAAAATAGATTAATTCAGGTTTCCTTCCAAACCTTTGGCCAACATTTCGATGTTGGCCTTTTTTATTCTATACTGACAACGCCTATTCAAAATAATGAACTTACCTATGATAAAAATACTCACCATATTTTCAATATTGCTAACACTTACCGCCTGCAGTAAAGGAATCGACAATATGCCTGATAAATCAAAAATGATGTGTGCAGATAAACCTAATTGTATCTCTACACTAGAAGCTAGAGCTGACTTCAGCGCCGCCCCTTTCACACTGAATAACCCCAACACAACAATAGAGACTATCGCTCAAATAGCAGAACAACTGAAAGGAGCAAAAATAGCGGTAATTAAAGAAAACTACGCCAGAATAGAATCAACAAGTACGGTCTTTCGCTTTGTTGATGACTTAGAGCTTAGAATAGAAGGGAGCAATCTTATTGTTCGTTCAGAGTCTCGTACTGGACACTCTGACTTTGGTGTAAATAGAAAACGCGTAGAACAATTAAGAACGATGCTACTAGAAAAAAACATAATTTCTAAATAAAAAGGCCTGTAATAAAAAGCCTAACCAACTGAACTACCATTCCGCAGTGTCTATTCTGCATCATTCAACTTTCATACAGACGTAAAAAAGCCCTAATCTTTCGATTAGGGCTTTCTTGATATAGTGGCGGAGTGGACGGGACTCGAACCCGCGACCCCC